>NZ_LAMX01000021.1:0-306201 GCF_001275035.1 Rheinheimera sp. KL1 | reverse complement strand
CCGTATATAAGTGCGCATCTATACCAGTGTGAGAAAATCTGTTGATAGTTCAGGGGAGTCCATATAAGGGGCGCGGTTTATCTGCGCCCGTTCCGATGTATAACTGCAGCCTCAAGTACGACGGGGATCCCCTAAGTAATTGATGTTGCAGCAAGGCGGCAAGAAGGGATTGAGACCCCAGGAGCATAGTTGTCCTATGTGACTGTGGCGAAAGAGCGTAGCCAACGACGCTGCGGCCTCAAGTACGACGGGGATTACATTTCGATGTATTGAGGCCAGCCTAACAGCGGATTCAACATACCCTGTTTATGCTCATAAGCATCACGACGTTCTGGCGATGCATTCTCTGCCAGTAATTTTTTATACCCTTTGGCAAATTGCAAAGTACGTACCAGAGCAGTATAGAAATTATCCCCCAGCTCCACAGTCACTACTTCTGAAAAACCAGCAGGTAATAAACTAAGCACCTGTTCGGTATGAGTTTTGAGAAAGGTTACGTCAAACCATTCCTCGGCCAGTTCGATATCGCGTAACCGCTGTTTTAAATCCTGTTTGACCTTGCCGCCCTTAGTGCAAAGGCGATACAGCACCACTTCGGCCAGCATATCTTCCAGGTTAAAGTGCTCGAACGGATCCAGCTGCGTATGGTAGAAATAGGTTTGTTTCACCACACTGATGGCCTGACGGCGACGTGATTCGCGCAGCGCCTGCTGATACACCTGCACACCCTGCCACTCTTCGATGTCTGGTGGACTGGCGATGTCCTGCAACAACTGCTCTTCCACCTCACCGTATAAGGATTTACGGTTGGACACCTGTTGGCTGACCTGCGACAACATGCTCCAGCCTTTTTGGAAAGGTTTAACTATGCCTTCAGGGCTGACCAGCAAGGCCAGAGCTTTGTCTAAATCATGATCAGACAACTCTGCCAGGCCCAAACTCGCCACACCAATAATATCGTGGGCTGCTTGCTCTAACAGGTGCATTTTGTATTTGTTGTAAAACTTGTCAGCAAACTTCAGGCTCATCAGCACAGCTTTGCTTTTGACCTGCTCCAGCTGCGCTTGTGAGAGTTTTTGCTCCGCTTTGGCATAATTCAGCACCTTGGTTAAAAAAGGTCCCTGATTGGCATCCCGCACCACTAACTGCATAACTGATCCTTTACTGGTCTAAAGCTTAATCGAGGAAACTAAACATATCATCCACTTCGGCGTATTCGTCTGTGGATTGATTTTTCTCTTTGGCTTGCATCACCAGCTCAGCTGCGAACTTATTGATAATGTGCTCCCAGCCGGAGTTTTCGTTACGCACCAGATTTTTAATCGCCTCTTCCACCTGCGGTGTCAATTGGCGGATCAGTGCTAATAAACTGCGTGGGTCATCATAACCTAAACCATGCACCTCTTCATTCAGATGGCGTTCGGTGTAGCTGATGGCTTCTTCTAAATCTTGCTCTTCTTCATGCAGTAAATCATGCACTTCGTCTTCGTCTTCAATCACTTCGCCGCGGTACAGCTCAATAAAAGGAATAGACAAATAAAACAAGCCGGCCGGATCTTCAGCTATAGCTTCGAGAATTTCAGCCTGCTTGGTTTCGCTGTCCTGAGTACGGATAAGATAAGTTAAAAAATCAAAAGTATGCTGCTTCAAATCGTCCGCATTGTTTTTGATTTTCTCTTCCCAGTACAAAGGCTGCTGGCAGACGATGTCGCGGATTTTCTCTGGTGTCATCAGTTCAGAAATAATTGAAGGAAACGAAATGTCATGCTGACTGTTAATTTGAGTCAGAGTCACAATATCTATGTTTTCAATCACTTCAACCAGCTGAGCATCAGACATGGTATTGGCCATCAGCTCAAACTTTTTACTGGCCTGTTTCGGCTCAACTATGGCAAGTTCTTTAATTTCTGCCACAGCAATTTCAATCAGACTATTCATCAGCGACCTTCCCGGTTAAAGGTAATTTCATCGTACTGGTCATCGTACCCTTCTTCTTCGTCGTCACGGCCTTCGTAATCATCATCTGCTTCGTCACGATAAGAGGACTCGTCAGAATCTTCATCTTCGTCATCAAAGTTATCACGTGGACCTGGCGCTGCTGCGATGTGTTTATTCAGCATAAACAGCACGGCGCAGCTTTCAATCAGTAAATCCTCGTTAAATTCACGGATGGTTTTGACCAGCGGTAAATCAGCATTATTAAAAGCTACAGAAGTTTTAAACTCATCCCAGACTGGCATGGTGTTTTTATTAAGCCAGGCGGCCCATTTCAGAGTAGCCTCAGGGGTAAATTTTACGCGACCATAAAGCGCGACCGGCAAATATTCAGGCACTGAATGCAACATCTTCGGATCAGCCTGCAAAATAGCTTTGATTTGGGCCGTAAATTTTTCCAGCGCTTTTGGTGTGTCCGGATCGTTGTAGGATTCAATATTTTCGTAAGCGTCAGTTTTTAACGCTTCTAAACGGTTTTTGTCGAATGTTTTGCTCATCAGTTTTAGCCTTTTACGGACGGGTAATAACTATCCCACAGCTCTTTCATAGCTGCAGTTGGGTCCGGCACTATCACATTATTAAAATCTTTGATAAAAGCCGCGCGTTTTTTGGCATCAGACAATACATCATAGGCTTCTTTCACCTTTTGTAATTGCTCTGCAGCTTGCTCTTTTTCATCGTCGCTTAAATTCAGCAGTTTATCCGGGTGGTATTTATTGGATAAGCGCTTATAGGCTTTTTTAATCTCATCTTCATTGGCGTTTGCTTTGACGCCCAAAATACGAAAATAATTAATCATTCACTATCCATTGAGTTAACACATAAGCCCTGAGTGACAACATAGCTCTCAAGCTAAAGTAAGGCGATTCTAACAGAAAACTGCATCACTGCAGCAGGTCAATCAGTCTGGGAGCAAGCCTTTTAGCATTTCAATGTCCGTAGCTGACACTCCGGCCTGACTAAAATGCTGCGGCTATGATCGTCCGTGTTACCTATCAACAAATTAAGCAACATGCGTCGATACAAATCTTCGCTGTCCGACGAACCACTACTGTAGTGTCGCAGAATTTCAGCAAGTGCCGGATAACCATAGCTGGTTTTTAGCGATTTTCTTTTTGGTCTGATGGCGCGATAAACTAAAATCTAAGGCCAAATCACAGCATCCTGTTGCAAAGCTTCGACAAAGACATAACAACTGGGGTTTTAGCGGATCAGAAGTCATTGTCCAGCCTCGGCCCTGAATGCCGGAAACGTTGCCGTTGTTGCTGATCCTGTTGACTCAACCAGTCGGCGAAAGAGCCAGCCAGTCCCAGCACCAACATCGCCTGCAGATAGGTGCCCACGGCGACCTGAGCACTGCCATTCTCCAATGCAGAGACGGTAGAACGTCCGACGCCCAGACGTTTGGCGAACTGGCTCTGACTTTCGCGTTCAGCCCGGCAACTCTGAATGAGTGAGCCCCACTGTTTCAAAATTAAATCGACGGAGTTTTGCATGATATAACAGTCATTACTTAATGACTGTTATAATAGACAGGGTTCCAAGCTGGGTAAAGAAAAAAGCCTGTGAGTGATTAGCTATTCATCCATTGCTGCACCGCAGACACCAGCTCATCAGGGTGAAACTTAGCAATAAACTGATCCGCCCCAACTTTTTTCACCATGGCTTCGTTAAAGACACCGCTTAAAGAGGAGTGCAGAATAATGTGCACATGACGCAAATGCTCATTGGCTTTGACTTCTGCAGTTAAGGTGTAGCCATCCATTTCAGGCATTTCGATATCGGAAATAATAAGAGGTACTTTTGCTGAAATATCACCACCCAGCTCTTGCGCTTTGGCTTCGAGCCAGTTCAGAGCCAAACGGCCATCGTTCACAGTCTCAACATGGATACCTATGGTGGATAACGCACGTTTGACTTGATTGCGGGCCACAGCAGAGTCATCGGCTACCAAGACTGTATAATCTTTAAAGTCTATATCTTTGGCTTTTTCTTTAACCGATTCACTGACCGTTTCATCAACAGGCGAAATTTCTGAAAACACTTTTTCTACATCAATGATCTGTACCAGCTTATTATCAACTTCTGTCACAGCAGTTAAATAATGTGAGCGACCTGCTCCATGAGGTGGAGGTAAGATTTGTTCCCAGTTGACGTTGACTATACGGTCCACCCCACCGACTAAAAAGCCCTGAGTATTGCGGTTGTATTCAGTCACCAAAATAAAAGCATTGCTTAGATCAGACACAGGTTTACCCCCTGTAGCCTGACTTAAATCGATCACTGTTACAGGTACGCCACGTAAATGCGCTATACCACGCACATTCGGATTTGCTCCTGGCAACTCACTAAGCTCAGGACAACGTATCACCTCACGTACTTTGAACACATTGATGCCGTAAGGCTGAGCACCGTTCAGACGAAACATTAAAAGTTCGAGGCGGTTCTGACCCACAATATTAGTGCGCTGGTCAATGGAATTCATCAAGCTGGTCATACAATACACCTCTTCACTTAAATAATGTTGCCCAAACAGGCCTGTTTACAGCCTAAACATTTCTCTGGCTAAGTTAACCAACTAACCATCAGATTTACTTCACTATTTGTCAACCACACTCAACTAGTATAAACGCAAAGTCTCGACTGAACTTTGACTAAAATCATGACTTCATCGCGACAAAATGAAAAATACGATAAAAACTAAAAATTAGCAACAGTCTATCAACAGATAGACATACACTTACACAGAATAATGCTGTTTAGTTATTAGCATAGCTGGCAAACAAAAGATAAACAGCGGAAAACAAACAAATAAAATGCACTGAACCGCCAACGGCTAAGTCACACTTTAACCTGTACACCCCAATGCCATTACGGTTATGTTTCTGCTTACATTTTTATACTGCCTTACCTGCTCAATTTGTTTTAAGCTGTACGTGTTGAAGCAAAACCATGGAACTCTTATGAAAATCAAAGAATTAAGTCTGCTAACTCTGTTGGCATGCAGTGGTGGCCTGTTTGCAGAGGAACAGTATTCTTATACTATTCTGGTCGATAAGGGCGTAAAAGCCGGCGAGCAGATTGTAAAAGTGAATGACGAAGGCGAAATTTCTGTCCGGTATATCTTTAAAGACAACGGCCGCGGACCTGAGCTGGATGAGAAAATCAGCTTAAACAAAGATGGTTTTATTACAGACTATCAGGCCAAAGGCAACACCACCTTTGGTTCAGTCATTAACGAACGCTTTAAAGTACAAGGCAATAGCGCCAGTTGGAGCACAGGCAAAGAGCAGACAAAGGTGACCTATCAACAAAACGCCTTGTATCTGCCGGTCGATGGCTCACCTTATCTGTCGTCTGTTGCCGTAGCTGCTTTGGCTAAAAGCGGCAAAAACTCTTTGCCTCTGTTACCCAGCGGTACCTTAACTCAGGAAGTGGTTAGTGAACTTATCGTCGACAATGGCGGTGAAAAACAACAGGTCCAATTGTTAGTCCAGACGGGTGTTGGTTTTGAACCGAATTTTGTTTGGGCAACGCAAGGCGAAAACCCGCGGCTGTTTGCTTATTTAGCGCCAGGTTACCTTACTCTTATAGAGGAAGGCTGGCAGCAGAATGCCAAAGCCATGCTTGAGATCCAACAACAGGCTGAAACACAGCTTCTTGAAAAGCTGGCGACCTTACCGAAAAAGCTCAATGGCCTGACTCTGGTTCGAAACGCTCGTATTTTTGATAGCCAAACGCTGAAACTAAGTGCGCCAAGCGACATTTATCTACTACGTGGCAAAATCACCAGCATAGTGCCAACAGGTTCGCTGCATAGCCCGGTCGAGCATGAAATCGATGCAGCCAATCGTATTGTGTTACCAGGCCTGCTTGATATGCATGGCCACTTGTCACGCTGGGAAGGAGCGCTGCATTTAGCCGCAGGGGTCACTACGCTGCGGGATATGGGTAATGACAATGCGACCTTGCAGAGTATGATCGACGAAATAGATACCGATCAGCTGCTGGCACCCACTATAGTGCCAACGGGTTTTCTCGAAGGGGAAAGCGCCTACTCCGCCCGCAATGGTTTTGTGATTAACGATCTCGCTGAAGCCAAACATGCCATCGACTGGTATGCAGCTCATGGCTACCCGCAGCTGAAAATTTACAACTCTTTTCCAAAAGACATTCTTAAAGACACAGTCTCTTACGCTCATAGCCGCGGCTTGCGCGTCAGCGGCCATGTGCCCGCGTTTCTTAAAGCAGAGGATGTCATAGCTGCGGGTTTTGATGAAATTCAGCATATTAATCAGTTAATGTTGAATTTTTTAGTGAAACCAGACACTGACACCCGAACCTTAGATCGGTTTTATCTTCCGGCCAAACAAGTGGCGGATCTGGATTTGCAAAGCAAAGCAGTACAGGATTTTATCCGCTTACTGAAAAGTCACAATGTGACTGTGGACCCGACCCTGGCGACTTTTGATTTCCTGAAAAAAACCGATGGTACAGTGGGTGAACCATGGCGCGCCATCGTTACTCATTTACCACCTGATATTCAGCGCGCCTACGCCCGGGCTGAACTGGATATCCCGGATGAAGCCACTGCAGAGCGTTATGCGAAATCCTACGCCAAAATGATTGAATTTGTTGGCATGATTTACAAAGCTGGGATCCCTGTTGTCGCAGGCACAGACGAGCTGGCCGGTTTTACCTTGCAGGGCGAACTGGAGCTGTTAGTCAAAGCTGGCCTGACGGCTTCGGAAGCTTTACAAGTTGCCACGTTAAACGGCGCCCGTTACAGCAACGTAGAACAACATAAAGGTCAGATCAAAGTAGGTTTTGATGCCGACTTGTTGCTGGTGGATGGTGATCCAACCCAAAATATCAGCGATATCCGCAAGTTGGCTTTAGTGATCACTCAGGGCAAAGCCATAGTGCCGACTGATTTGTACCAAAAGCTGGGCGTGAAGCCTTTCGTGAAAGACTCTATAAAAATCCGTGATTTTGCACCTGCTCAAGCTCAAGGTGGTGGCAAAACCAGCACAGGTCACCGGCATTTGCATTAAGAGTGTTGAAGCGACTTAAAAAATAACAAAGGGGTTCAGATGAACCCCTTTGTTTTTTCGGCTATTTCCAGAGCTGAGTCTTACCGGCTATCAGGCCTGTCTAACCTGGCTGCTGCTCCAATTGTGGCTGCAGCCATTTTTGTACGGCACTGGCCAGTTCATCCGGATGGAATTTAGCGATAAACTGATCGGCACCAACTTTTTTAATCATCACTTCATTAAACACTCCACTTAAAGAGGAGTGTAAAATGACATGAATGCCTTTGAGCTTGTCGTTTTGTCGTACTTCAGCAGTCAGAGTGTACCCATCCATTTCCGGCATTTCGATATCAGAGATAAGCAGGGGTACTTGTGCCGCTAAGTTGTCGGTCTGCCCGGCTTTATTCACCAGCCAATCCAGCGCCTGTTTACCGTCATTCACCAGTTCAACATGAACGCCCATAGACTCTAGCGCACGACGCACCTGATTACGGGCCACAGCAGAGTCGTCCGCAACCAGCACTGTGATATCCTTCAAATCAATCTGCTCAGCAGCTTGTTTGACAGATTCGCTGATTTCTTCCTGCATTGGGGAGATTTCACTGAATACCTTTTCTACGTCTATTACCTGCACCATACGGCCTTCGATACGGGTAACAGCCGTCATATAATGACTGCGACCAACACCAGCAGGAGGCGACAACATTTCTGACCAATTCACGTTCACGATCCGCTCTACATTGCCGACCAGAAAGGCCTGCACATGGCGGTTGTATTCTGTGACCAGAATAAAAGCCGTTTTCAGATCCACCAAAGGTTTTCCACCCGTGGCTGCACTTAAATCAATCACCGTAATAGGCTCGCCCCGCACGTGGGCCACCCCACGCACATGGTGATGAGCGCCGGGCAGTGAATTCAGCGCAGGACAAGGTAAAACCTCACGCACTTTAAACACATTGATACCAAAAAACTGTGGGCCTTGTAGTCTGAATAACAATAATTCCAGCCGGTTTTGTCCAACCAGATTGGTTCGTTGGTCTACTGAACTTAATACAGAGGTCATATCCCTCTCCTTCGACTTGACACCACCAGCCTCTTAAAGAAGACCGAACAGTTTTTTACTCTGTTACTATTATAACGCCTGGGTCAGGAAGAGATCAGTAAGTTTCTGCAATGAGTAGCGACAACTCCCATTTAATTTTCCTGTCTTTCAAAACTGGCATGTTGCAGGCATGCACACTCACTCTGCCAAAGAGTGACTGAATAGGTTTGCTCGTTCCGAACGCCATATGGCAATGCCTCCTACTCTAAAAAATCACAAAATGTATCCACCTATTCTATCTATTTGACTGTATGTTTTTTGTACAGCACAAAATCTGAGGCTGATAGCTATTGGCAATAGTCCCCTATTAAAACTACCAGTTAAACATGGTGCCATCCTCCAACCGGTTCACCGGCAGATAAGCACGTTGGTAGGGGTATTTGGCAGCTAAAGCTTCGTCGATATCGACACCATGACCCGGTGTTTCACCAATTTTCAGATAGCCGTTATCAAAGTGATAGTCATGCAGGAACACAGCATCGGTTTCCGGGGTATGGTGCATATATTCCTGAATACCAAAGTTCGGCACCCAGGTATCAAAGTGCAGCGCAGCACCCATAGTGACAGGGCTTAAATCGGTTGCGCCGTGGAAACCAGTGCGGACATGATACAGCTCAGCTAAATGCGCAATACGGCGTAAATGGGTAATACCACCACCATGCACTATGGTGGTACGGATATAGTCAATCAGCTGTTCACTGATCAGTTGTTGGCAGTCATGGATAGAAGCAAACACCTCACCTACAGCTATAGGCGTGGTGGTGTGATGACGGAATAAACGGAAACCTTCCTGCAATTCAGCAGGCACAGCATCTTCCAGCCAGAATAATTTATAGGGCTCTAACGACTTACCTAATTGTGCCGCTTCAATAGGCGTTAAGCGGTGATGGGTGTCATGTAATAAGTGATGCTCAAAACCATAAGTCTCACGCAGCGTTTCAAACAGCTTAGGCACTGAGTTTAAATACTTACTGGTCGACCAGAGGTTTTCAGTGGGCAAATTGCCATCGGCTGGTTCGTAATACATTTTATCGCCCGACACACCATAAGTGCTGGCAAGACCCGGCACACCGGTCTGAGCCCGGATGGCTTTGTAGCCCATATCGATATAACGCCCTACTTCAGCTACTGTTTCGGCGATATCACGGCCATTGGCATGGCCATACACCATCACACCATCGCGGCTGCGGCCACCCAACAGCTGATACAACGGCATATTGGCGGCTTTGGCTTTAATGTCCCACAAGGCGACATCTATCGCCGCAATAGCTGTCATACCCACAGGGCCACGACGCCAGTACGCACCACGATAAAAAAACTGCCAGATATCTTCGATACGACTGGCATCACGGCCAATCAGGCAAGGGATCAGGTGGTCCTGCAAATAGCTCGCAACAGCCAGCTCACGACCATTCAGGGTCGCGTCCCCTATGCCATACAAACCTTGATCTGTGGTGATTTTAATAGTGACAAAGTTCCTGCCCGGGCAGGTGACAATAACTTTTGCATCAATAATTTTCATAAGCGTCCTCAGAATCAGCTCGGTTTGACTGCCGCCCGGCCCTCAGACTTGAATTGTCCGGGTTAACAGATTAAATTGGTCAGGCCTATTGATTAACACTAACATTTGGCCTGTCCAATTTGCAACATCCAAAATTTGGACAGACCAAAATAAATTTGAAGCCACCATGACACAAACAACAGACTCACCACTGAAGCTCAATACAGAACGCAGCCAGGCCAATAGCCCCCGCTTATATTTATTAATCGCCGACAAGCTGGCGCAAAACATTGCTAAAGGCGAACTGAATCCAGGCGATCGGCTGCCAGCAGAACGCGATTTGGCGCAGCATTTCGACGTCAGCCGTCAGACAGTGCGTGAGGCCTTAATAGCGCTGGAAGTATCAGGATTGGTGGAAATTAAACCCGGCTCAGGGGTTTATGTACTGAAATCTGCAGCATTAAAAAGCTCTATCTTGACCGATGACGCGCCGGGTCCTCTGGAGATTATGGAAGCACGGCTTTTAGTGGAGGGTGACGCTGCTGCATTAGCTGCAGAGCGCATCAGTAATGAAGAGTTATTAAAACTTAAAGCTTATTTGAACCAGATGACAGCTTTGGTAGCCGCACAAAAAACGGCTGAAGCCGAAGCTTTTGACGGCAAATTTCATCAGCTAATTGCCAGCGCTACCCGCAATAGTGCGCTGCAGTCTATGGTGGAATGGTTATGGAGCTTAAGGGAGTCATCTGAGATAAGTAGAGCATTTACAGAAAAGGTGCGCCGCCAGATGGCGGGCCCAAATATTCAGGCGCATGAAAAAATTTATCAGTGCTTAAGCCGCCGCGACGCACCAGGCGCCAAAGCAACAATGCAAGAGCATATAGCTCAGGTCACTGAAGCTTATATTCTTCAGGTTGCTGATTAAGGACGTTATCGGACAGGTAAAAACGGACTGTCCACTAATCATGATCTGCTAGCTATCTGCTCTTGCAGGACTGCAGGATTAAAGGCAAAGACTTTCAAATAAACAGCTGTTTTCGCTCCACTCAACGCTAGATTAAAGCGACTTCAATATCGTCTTGATCAAAACCGAATACGTTACCTTCAAAATCAACAGATAAACGAACACTGTTTCCCGGCGAAGAGATCCGGACAATATGACCAACCTGACCATAACATTCGCTCGTCGAATCAGTAACTATGACGTCAAGGCCTATAGTCCATAGTGGTTTTGTCATCAACTTCTCCAAATTTGACGTCAGATCAATACAACAGGAATTGATCGTTGACTGGGGAGTGTACGCGAATTGACCTTTTAAAGCGAGTGAAGCTTGTAACTGGTTTTGCGGCACGCCTAGGAATCGGCCTGCTACCTGCTATAAGTCAGCGAGTTTTAAAATAAGCCAAGGTAAAGCAAGAACATAACAGGAACAAGCTAGAAGTATTGTGAAGTCAACAATGTAATTAGAAACAAAAACAGCACCCGTAAGGTGCTGTTTTTGTTTAGGAATTTGGTGCGTCCTAGTGGACTCGAACCACCGACCCCTACCATGTCAAGGTAGTGCTCTAACCAACTGAGCTAAGGACGCATTGTTGTGTTGCAACTAAGTTGTGACAACGGGCGCTATGTTATGCAGCCACTGCTTTGCTTGCAAGTATTTTTTTTAAAACTGCTGTTGTTTGCTGTTATTTTAAACGCTTCAAAGCTTTATCTTAGTTTTTGCCGGCAAAACCTCGTCCGATAATGGCAAAATACCGGCTGCTGCTGGCATATAGCGTAATTCAAAATAAATCACCGGATGACAACTCTCAGGCTGCGCCTGCTTTTCTGCTTCGGTGAATGGGCGGGCCTGAAAAACTTGCCCAGATGTAGAGCTTTGGATAAATTGCTCCCGAATAAGCATTACAGTGCAGGGCAATTGCTGCAACCACTGCTGCCGCTTCGCTTCAGGAACCAGAGCAGCCCCTGCACCATCTTGTACCCAAAGATGCAACCCATCGCTTTGTAACTGACGAGCTGCTCCTAGCCAGTGCTTGACCGGAACTGTACCATTAAAATACATACTGATCGCCACAGGCTTATCTATCGCTTCACTCAGGCTTTTAAGTTCTGAACTTAACCAGTCCAGATAGGTGGCGGATTTAAAATCCGTATCGTTCAGCTCCATAGGTAAATACCAACCTTTGAGCTCAAATTCAGGTTGCAGTTTCAACAAATTCAGCCAATGACGGCGTACCTGTAAAGATAATTGCAGTTGCTGTTTAAAATAACGTTGCTTTTGATTGTCAGCGCTATTGGTTTTTTTGAAATAGTCTGGGTCAGCATATAAACCGAGCCAAAGCGGGATCCGTAAGTGCTGCACTGCAGCTAGTAATGCAGAAGCATGGCCTGAAGCTCGAAAAAAATCACATCGCCATGCTGCCCCCATTGCAGCACAAGTTCTGTCATGCCTTGTTGTTGTGCCCGGCTTAAGATCTGTATCCATTGATCGGTACTGACTTTTTGATCGCGTAATAATGGCTGATAAAACACCATATAAGCCCGGACCTCCATAGCACTAAAACTTAGTACTGATAAGACAGCTGCAAAGATAAGGCGTGCTGGTCTGCCGTTAAATCGCCCGCTATTTGGTACTGCCATTCAAAATTAATCTCCAGTTTATCGATAGGCATCATAGTGCGTCTCACCCAAACCAAGACGTGATTGCAGACCTAGTCCTGCAGTCCACTGCCAACCCTCGGCATTCAGGTTGGTATCCAGCGCTTTTTGTTTACGGTAATCCAACTGGCTTAACAGGTAAGCCCGCGTAACCTGAAACAGACTGTCCTCGTAACGAACCACCTTGCCCTGTTCAAACTTAGACTGCAATAGAATTTGACCATCCACAGGCCAATAGACAGCATCAACAAATAACTTACGCTCACGCCAATGATCCTGCTCAGGCTGCCATTCAGCTTGCCATTTGCCTTGATTCAGAAAATCACCTGTAACACGCACCAAAGCACGCCAGTCCCCTTCTCCCAGAGGATATTGCTGTAAGGCTGTACTTAACCATAAATTAGTCTCTGTCAAAGGTTTATAGGCCACACCAAATTCCTGACCCAAGTTGCGGTAATACTTTTCAGTGCTGCCATTCGCTGATACTTGCAAATATAAACTCAGGTCACGCTTTAAGGTATCGGTAAAATGTTCCAGCCTGACTGAGGCTTCGTTACGTACCGGATCCACAGCACTAGTCTGCTGTGCAACATTGCTCAGCACAGTCAGACTGGCGCCGTGACGGAGCGCTGTACTGGCGGTTAACTGCCAGTTTTTCGCAATGTTCTGATGATACCTTTTTAATCGATACAACTCTGTTGTACTGAGAGTATTTTGTTTTTCAGTCTGATACTGACGGTCAATCGACTGCCTCAACCAAGACAGAGTATCTTCAACATCCTGCTCTTGTGCAGATAGGTAAGCCACCTGAGCGGCTATAGCCACATCCGCAGTATACTGGGGTTGTTGTGCCGCATAACGCAGATGTGCTAAGGCTTCTTTATTACGTTTCATACCAACCAGCAGATAGCCATAGCCAGCATGCAATTCAGCCTGCTCAGGAGCTTTGGCAAGAGCAGCGTACCAAGCTTGCTCAGCCGCGAGAAAGTTCTGAATCGTCTGGTAAATCCAGGCTTTTTGCAGATGTAAACTGATCCACTGCTCTTTGTTTGTCCGGACTATTTTATTCAGATATGCCAAAGCAGCTTCATAGCGCTGTTGTTTGCGCCTCAAAGCGGCCGCCTGCAAATACCAATCCGTCTGATCGGCAGAGGACGAGACCAGATAGTGTTCGCCCGCTTCCAATTCATCAAGGTTAAGTGCAAGCTGTGCGATGTTTTGTTTATCTTGATCAGATAACACAGAGCTAGCTACAGAAATAAAAGAGGACAATGCTGCCGCAGGTTCACCTAATCTCTGCTGCAGATAGGCAATATTCAGCATATCTTTGTCTTGCCCTTGCAACCGATGAGCTTTTTGCCAGTATAACAAAGCAAACTCCGGATCTTGTGCTTGCTGACATAAAGCTAGACTGCGCCAGTCCGATGCAACACTGGCTTTACCCAATAAAATAGCCAGCGTTTTATCGCAACGCCCACTTAAACGCCAGAGTTCAGCCCGCTCTGTGGCCAACACAGTCCAGCTGTCTGTTTTTTCCAGCACGGTCGTATCCACAGGATCCTGTTGCTTTAACAGCTCCAACAACCGCTCTGGCAATAGTTTTTTTTGTTGAGTTGGTTTATCAAAAGGCAGAGCTTTTACAAGAATGTTTAGAGCCTTGCCTGGCTCACCAGCCAAAATGTACTGGTAACTCAGCTCGTCCAGTGTCGACATGCTGGCTCTATACTGATATAGCTTTTGCATGGATTGCGTTTTTAAAGGCCCCGCCGGTAAAGCCAGAGCGTTTGCTAATACCAGCTCGTACTGAGCAGACTGTTTTGGGTCATCCAGTAACTGTTGCAGCACCATCTGATATTGTCCCGCGGCCAGACGTTTCTGTGCGATAAGGCGCCGCTGTTGAGCCTGTAAGTGCCCAGTAGATAGAGACTGCTGACTGATTTCATCAGCACTCAACCATTTTTCAGCATACACCAGCCAACTATCCGGATTATCAGTGGAGGGGCATTGCAAAAATAACGCCTTAGCCTGCGGTTCTTTGCCAGCTTGCATATACAAATCAATGAGATTCCAGCAGCTTAATTGCAGTTGTCCTGCGATAGTAAAAGCAAGTTGCCAGTTTTTTCGTATCACAGCCCACTGCATCTTTTGCTGAAGTTCATCCCCTGTTAACTGATGATGAGTTTCTATAAATTCAAAGCTATTCCCCGCCGCAACCCAATCCTGTCTAGCAAGTTGCTGCTGCAGAAGTTGGCGATAATAGGTCAGCGCCGCTGCAGATTTAGGCCGTGATTTAATTAACACAAAGGCTCTATCCGCTTGCCCTCGTTGTAGCAACGCCATGACAAATCTGGTTTTGTCCTCTTCGGACAACTCAGCCGCATCTAACGAGGATAAGTCATGAATAACCTGATCTGTCAGGCGCAGCGATTCCGCTATGGCAGCTTTTAGTTTCAGCACCTCGGAAGGAAGCTGTCTTTTTGTTGCCAACCACTGATAAGCTTGCTGATGTTGCCTCAATGCAATCAGCCGGGTGCTGACTAGCCTTGCTGTTGCCAGTTGATCCTGTGCATTGAGTAAAGGCCAGAGCGCATCCACATGAGGTAAGTCTGGCAAAGACTGTTGTTGTAATTGCAGCTCAAGTAAAAGTGGAAATAGGCCTGGTTGCTCTGACTGAGGGATCCGTTGCAGTGTCGATGTCGCAGCAGCGAGAGCTTTAGCTTCAACCTGATACCGAAACAACAACAGCAGCAACTCAGACTGAGCTGGCACCAGAGTAAGTGCTTTATTGATTTCTACTATAGCCCCTGCCAGATCATTTTTTTTCTGCATGCGGTAAGCTTTTTCGACATAAGGATAAGTACGGAATTTTTGATAATCCGTCATAGGCTCCGCAGTCACGCAGGCTGTCGGAATCAACAGCAATAAAATACATATCAGTTTCAAACCGCAGCCTCCTGAGGCTGATAGACAAATTCAGGAGCTAATTCCTGCACCAACTGCTGTATAGTTTTTCGCCGTTGCCGCTGCAGCTTGACTACTTGTGCCAGGTGCTCTGCTGTGACTATGCCCTCGTTGAGCAAAAACTCGCCTAGGCGCATACCGCTTTGGTGATCAAAACTAATCAATACCTGATTGACCACAGCAGGTTCCAATAAGGCGGCCTGAACTAAAGCGTCACCAAAAGACAACTGACTGGCGAGATAATTTTGTCGCAAGGTCTGTACATCAGATTCAGTGATGACACCTTGCTGTAAGCACTGTTGTAGATACTGCTCCGGGTTGAGCTCCTTCTCCTGCCTATACCAATGCCGCACGCCTAAACTAACCACGCCATAGGCACAAATGCATAACCGTACTTTAAAACCTGTCTGACGTTCAATTTGCGACAATGCGACAGGAGACAACTGACTCTCGCGGATCAGTGTCAACACTCCATCCTGTAACTGCACAGGCAATACCATATATTTCAGCGCCAGACGATCAGGTAAACTGTGAATAAGTTTTACATCTATGGAAAAGGGATCGGTCTCCCTGTAAGGCAGCCTCAGCTGCTCCGCTACAGCCTGTCCCAGTTGTGCCGGCGTCAGTAGGCCTAACCTAAGCAGTGACTGCCCTAAACGCTCACCTTTTTGTTGCTGTTCCAAACTAAAATCCAGTTGCCGTTGCGACAACACACCTTGTGCAACCAATATCGAACCTATGGATCGATTTGCACGGCCTTCACTGATACTTGGGTACTCGTGAGACGTTTTATCCCAAGCAACCCGGCGTGGATCGCCGTGTTGCAAGACTTGTCTCCAGGCGCGCACGTTGGCAAAAAAGTTAATCACATTGCCCCACAATTGACGGGGTACAGACAGCAACGCTTGACCTACGCCATAGTAACGACGAACAAATACCATCCGCTGAAATAAGCGGTTAATAAAAAATAGAAAATTCAGGCTGATTAATATTTGAACCAGAGGGTCATCAACGAAAATAGATAGAAAGTGATAGCCATCTGCGACCAGTTGGTCGTATAACCAGAACAGACATAACTGGCCAAAAATCAAAGTGGAAATAAAGCTGACAAAATAGCTAATCACACCTTTTCGGTCGCGCCACAAAAAATAATTCAAGCGCCAGTCCTTGGTCCAGCGGTGAGTTTTAAAGCCCTGAAACACAATACCTATAATCCAACGGCTTTTTTGTCTGACTGCTGTCTGAAAAGTTTCAGGAAAATATTCACGTACACAAACAACATTACCATCACTTTTACTGCGACTGCGGCTTTTCTCAGCGTGACGTGCCAACAGGTTATCCGTGACAGGGAAACGAACAAAGATCTCTTCCATTCCCCAATGTTTGAGGCGAAAACCAATGTCGTAGTCTTCTGTTAGAGACTGTACATCAAAAGGTAAACCGTCGCCTTCCTGCGATAATTTAATGATAGCGCGACGACTAAAACAGGTTCCTACACCAGCACTGGGGACCTGACCTACCATAGATTCTCGCACGACTACATCTTTACCGTGGCTTTCAGAGAATTCATCCAGATAATGCCCACAAGTAAAAGCTAACGGACCTTTTACAAAGGGATAAACAGGCAGTTGGATCAAATCTTTTTTTGGCAACAGATAATTAAACAGCCGCAATTCCATCGCTGACACCACGTCTTCCGCGTCGTGTAAAACAAAACCTGCGAACTTCACTTGAGTACGGCGCTCAAAATCCAGAATGGAGGTAATAATATTGTTCAGGCAATCCGCCTTGCTCGTGGGGCCGGGCCGCGCACAAACTACCTTGTGCACATGAGGAAAGCGGGCACATGCTGCATCTACATCTGCCTGAGTCGCAGGATCGTTAGGATAAGTACCTACAAAAATCTGATAATTTTCATAGTCCAGCTCGGCCGCTGCAAATTCAGCCATCTTGCCTACGACTCCAACCTCTTGCCAGGCCGGTACCATAATGGCTATCGGATGTTCTCTTAAATGAAACAGTTCCTGTTCATCAAACTTCTTTGTTTTTCGGTAAAAACGAAAGTAACGCCGCCAATACCTGGTCCAGTAGTACAAGTCAATAAAGGCATCATCCAGAGCAAACACCAAAAGAAGCAGCATCAGCACAACAACTATATACCGCAGCAGATAAAGATAATTAGTCATCAGATCAACGAACATCGGTTTCACCCCACTACAACGCGACATCCAGTAAGCTGTCTATCTACAGTGAGTCAAACTATAAATCAATCTATCGTTTTTATCAATTATTGAGTGTCATTCATCTTTAATTTTTAACTTTTATCACTTATGGTCAATTTGAAATGTCATTTTTATCATTAATGTGTGTATCTTATTCCTATTAACATCAGGTCTATTCATTGAAATATCAGGCCCCATGCATGCTATAGTGCCGTTTTAACATTCAGGATGAGCATGTGACTTTTACCCCCGTTCATACTCACGAATTTGCTGAGCAGGCAAAACAAAAAATTGCTGAATTTAATGCCTTGCACTGGGATGCATCAAAGCGTCAACAACTGGGCTTAAAACTGGAAAACAAGAAAGGTGAACTAGTAGCGGCTTTGGCTGGGCGTACTTTTGGTCACTGGTTTTATCTGGAATCCTTATGGTTAGATCAGAGTATTCGTGGCCAAGGTATAGGCTCAAGCATACTGGCAGAGGCTGAACAGATTGCGAAGGCTCGTGGCTGCAGCTTTGTGATTCTCGACACACTGGACTTTCAGGCCAGGCCTTTTTATGAACGTCATGGTTATCAGGTACAGTGGACCCAAACCAACTACCCTTTGACTGGTTGCAAACATTTTATGACAAAACAGCTTTAATCTGCAGGCTGACGCTTTTTAGCGTCAGCTTTAAATACCGTATCTACCCAAGTCGGATCTCCATCATTGGCTGCAGCTTCAATGCCCAAAATGCGGCACATCAGGTTATACAATTCGATATTGGCAAAAGCCGGGATCTGGCTGCCCGATTTGAATACAGGACCATGTCCGATAAAAATGGCCTGCATTTCAGGGCTATTGTTATCATAACCATGACTGCCTGTAACAAGACTACGCCCTGGTTTTTCCTGCCATTCTTTGTGTTTATGTTTTTGCATTAAACGCCAGCCGCTTTGAGGTACAACCAATAAAGGTGCGATACGTTTGCTGTTCTGATAATGCCAGCGCTTTGGTAATTCTGACTTTTTATAGACACGGGCTTGAGGTGGTAACGAAGTATTAAGTTGCTGATAAATCGATTCTAATTCACCAGCTTTAGGAAAAATCGAGACTATTTCAGGAGTCCATAAAATAAGAGCAGCTTTCTTTTCATCAAACAGTTGATCCAATTCAATCACCTGCTGCTGCGGTACTTTGGCCATGCCGTGGTCTGAAACCAACATCAAATTGATGGTGCTCATCAAACCTCTTTGTTCAAGACCTGCGACTAACACCGCAAGTGCCTGATCGACGTCCGTTATCGCTTCAGCTACTTGCTCAGAATCAGGTCCATACGCATGACCTGCATCATCCACTGAGCTGAAGTATAAAGTCAAAAACTGAGGGCGTTTCTCTTCTGGCAAATCCAGCCAGGCCAACACAGATTTTACTCTGTCGATGTTACTGACGGAACCATCATAAGCCTGCCATAAACCGGGCCTCACACCTTTAATGGCCGCCTCAGAGCCAGGAAAAAAATAGGTACCGGTTTTTACACCTTGTTTTTCCGCTGTAACCCAGACTGGTTCACCCAGCCACCAGCGCGCATTCTTTACCTCTTCAGGTTTACTCATGCGAAACACAGCGTCAAAATCCGTATCATAAATATTGTTTTCCACTATACCGTGATGAGCAGGATATAAACCTGTGGCTATGCTGTAATGATTAGGGAAAGTTTTAGTCGGAAATGAAGGCTGCATAGCTACCGCAGTGACTCCGTTTTGCGCCAGTCGATGCAAAGTTGGTGCTTTATACCGGTGCAGATAGTCCTGAGCAAAACCGTCGATAGAGATCAGTAATAAGCTATTTGCCGGTTGTTGTTTAACAGGAGAAGCGTTAAGGTCTGGACAAATAAAGACAAAACACAACACCATAAAGAAATTAAGCATCAGACAACCCTAAGCCAGACTCAAAAATGCTAGTGTACTGAGCCTTTCAGGCAGTCAGATGACAAAACCGACCAAAGGTAAAAAAAATGCTATCAGTGGACAATACAAAAGCATTCAGAGCTCAAAACCAGCCAAACTCAGTCAGGCTACCACTTGCCAGCGCCCACCTTTGGCAGGGCCAGTGCGCACCAACCTACCTTCAGCTTTGAGCTTCGCCAATTGCTTTTCAATAGCTCTGGAACTTAAACCCAGTTCATCCGCTATAGTTTTGGCACTGAGCCTATTATCTTTTTTCAGCTTTTTCAAAATTTGATCTTCAGTTTTATACCAAGGGCCTGAAGTTTTCGTTTTTACTTTTTGTGCTTTTAGCTGCATAAACTGAGACAACTCGATGAACGGCTGCTCAGGTAAACCCATAGCTGGTTGATGGCTCTGCATCAGTTGTAGTTCAGTGGCTAAGGACTCCTGGATACACCGCAGCATAAAGAGTATAAAACTGCTCGCGTCGTGTTTGGGGTTCGCTTGTCTCAGGCTTTTGTAATAATCGCGGGACTTTTCTTTCAGCATTACCGTAAAAGGCAAATAACAAAAGGATGCGTGCCACTGCATTAAAACCAACTGTTGCCACAAACGACATAAGCGACCATTGCCATCTGAAAACGGATGAATAGAGGCCAGTTGAAAATGCATCAGGCAAGATAGCAATAAAGGATGAAGCGGGTACTGTTGCAACGAAGTAATAAGCTCTTCGACCTGAGCTGCAACCACAGAGGGCGCTGGCGGCATATGAACTAGTTTATGGTCCTCATAAACTCCAGCCCCCTGCTGACGGTACTGACCTGCATCCGATGTAACATTGAGCATAAAAGCTGCATGGGCTTTACGCAGATCCACGCTCTGATAAGGCCGAAAGCTATCCAATTGTTGATACAACGCCAAAGCATTTTTTGCCTGCCGAATATCCTGCACTAAAGCCACAACCCTTTTGCCTGCAGCCAACTCTTGCAACTGAATAAAAGACAGAGAATTATGATCAAGTGCCAGGCTAGCCTGAATGGATTTGAGCTTTAAAGTCTCCAGTTGCAGCACTGAAGCCTGAGATAGAGCGCAAACCCAATCGGCTAACTGGACCTCAATACTTTGTATAAGATTAGATAGCTCTGTATCCGGCTGATAAAAAGTCTGGTACTTATCCATCACACAAGCCTCAGCTTTATTTCAAACAGTATGTTTATTGACCTGATAAGACTAATAGAGGTTCACTGAAAAAACAAAGTGTTAGCATTATTTGGTCATTTTTTCTAAATTTCTGGAAATAAAACAGCAAAAATAGAATAGATCAGCTTGCTTTCGTGATCCGGCTCACTAACTATTGACAGACAGACTATCAATAGTTTCAAAACCTACTTCAACTGAACAGAGCAAGAGCAGGAGTTTTTGTGCAGGTAAGGCGTTATACAACTTCTGAACTTACATTAAGGTTTTGGGCCGCGTTGTTATTACTGCTCGCCTTTAGTGCTATTTTTATCGCTTATGTCTATGCAGAAAAGCGTATTGATGCAGCCAATGAGCAGCGGGTCTTCTCATTAAAAGTGATAGGTGAATTGCGTCAGTCTTCAGACGATTTAAGCCGAATGGCCAGAAGTTATATAGCCACAGGTGAATACCGTTATAAAAATCACTTTGACGAAATTATTGCCATTCGCAATGGTCAGGCCGCTCGTCCAATCAACTACCATCAAGTGTACTGGGATTTGGTTGATGACGACAATCAAAGACCCAGACCCGCAGGCTCGCGGATAGCGCTGCTTGATTTAGCTAAAAATGCTGGATTCACACCAACGGAACTCGCTGCGTTGCAGCAAGCCAAAATTCAATCTGATGCGCTGGCACTCAACGAAATTAAAGCTATGCGGCTGCTGGAACGGCCAGAGATTGATGCTGTTCAAAAAGCAAAAAATAAAGAACAAGCCTTGCTTGCTGTGTTTGACCAGAACTATAACACAGGGAAGAAAGCCATAATGCAACCCGTTGCCACCGTCTACAGTCTGGTGGATGAACGCACCGCTGACGAAGTCGAAGATGCCATGTTTTACGCCTTGACGATGCGCATCCTGTTTATTTTGTCTGGTTTACTGCTGTTTTATGCACTGTGGGATATTAAACGGGTTCATAACAGCATTCTAGGCGCTTCTGTCAGTCACCTTTACGAGCAAATTAAAGCTATGGGTCGGGGAGAAGTGCTACAAAGTACTGAACTGCGAAAGGCAAAACCCGGCAGTATTATGAGTTGGCTCGGCGCGACTCAACTTCGCCTAAACAGTTCGATTCAAGAACGTCAGAGCCTGATCCACAGATTACAACAAAAAGAACAGTATCAGCGCACCCTGATTGACAGCATCCCTTTTGTCGTCTGGTTAAAAGACATCCACGGCCGCTACCTTGAGGTGAACCGCAAATTCGCAGAAGAATTCACCGGCAAAGATATCAATGATTTAACAGGCAAAACTGACGCGCAATTATTTGACGCACAACGTGCCTTAAGCCACGTCGTACATGATAAACAAGTGCTGTCATCAGGCCAGCCCCAGTTGATCCAAACCCAGCGTAAAGTCGGAGTTGAACAGCATTGGTTCGAAACCTATAAAGCACCTGTTTTAGTCGAAGGTGAGTATGTTGGTACAGTGGGCTTATCGCGCGATATTACGCTGGAACATACAGCAGCCAATAAACTGCGCTTATCTGCCAGCGTATTCACCCACGCCCGTGAAGGCATTATGATCACCGACCCCTTGGGTGTGATGATAGACGTCAATCAGGCCTTTACTGAGATCACAGGCTACAGTGCCAAACAAGCGATAGGCTGTACGCCACGCTTGCTGCAGTCAGAACATCAGGATGAACAAAGCTTTAACGCATTATGGCAAAGTCTGCAGCAACAGGGCTTTTGGTCCGGAGAGCTGTGGAGCAGAAAAGCATCAGGCGAAGATTATTTCCAAAGCTTAACCCTAAGCGCTGTGCTGGATGATAAAGGTCAATTGCAACATTATGTGGGTTTGTTTTCCGACATCACGAACCAGTACCAACAACAACAGTATCTGGAAAAGATAGCGCTTTATGATGGCTTGACCGGCCTCTCAAATCGCAGTGCTTTAACTCAACAGCTACAGTCATTACTGAAAAAAACCAGCGCCGATCAACTGCTCGCTATCGCCTATCTGGATTTGGATGGATTTAAAGAAATTAATGATCGCCATGGCCATGAGACAGGGGATCAGTTTTTAATTGCTTTGTCTGAACGTTTACAAGCTCAATTGACCAAAGATGAGCTATTGGCTCGTATTGGCGGTGATGAATTTGTGGTGTTATTGCCACAACTTAGCGATAAAAAAGCAGGCATGCAAAAGATCCAGCAATTGCTGGATGTCGTGGCTAAACCTGTAAAAATCGATGAATGGATGCTCTCGGTTTCCGCCAGTATAGGTCTGACCTTTTATCCCCAGGCCGATACAACAGAAGCTGAGCAATTGATACGACAAGCGGATCATGCGATGTATCAGGCCAAACAGGATGGCAAAAACCGCTGTCACGTCTTTGATACCGACTACGCCCGTAGTTTGCGTGGGCATCAGGAAACTATACTGGATATTCGTCAAGCTCTGGCGCAAAAGCAATTCAGGTTGTTTTATCAGCCAAAGGTCAATATGCACACAGGAGAAGTGATAGGAGCAGAAGCTCTGATCCGCTGGTTGCATCCTCAAAAAGGGATGGTGGCTCCAGCCCTGTTTCTACCCGCTATAGAGCAGCACAGTCTGGGTGTGGAGTTAGGTTATTGGGTGATTGAAGAGGCATTACGGCAACTGGCTGAATGGCAACATCAGGGTATGACTATCCCCGTAAGCGTCAATATTTCAGCCTATCATTTACAACAACTGGACTTTGTCAATCGTCTGCAGTTATTGCTGCATTTTTATTCAGACGTGCCGGCATCGTTACTACAGCTGGAGATTCTGGAAACCAGCGCGCTGAATGATTTAACCCATGTACAGGCCGTGATGCAGGCCTGTATCCGCAGCGGTGTCAGTTTTGCTTTGGACGACTTTGGCACGGGCTACTCTTCTTTAACTTACTTAAAACGTTTGCCAGCAAAAGTGTTAAAAATCGATCAGAGCTTTGTCCGTGATATGTTGGTCGACCCGGACGATTTGGCCATCCTCAAAGGCATTATTGTGCTTGCCAATGAGTTTAAACGTGAAATTGTCGCAGAAGGTGTGGAAACCACAGAACATGGTGAGCTTTTGCTGCAATTAGGCTGTACTCATGCACAGGGCTACGGTATAGCGCGCCCCATGCCGGCCGAGCAATTTATGCCGTGGAAAAAAGCCTGGCTGCTGCCTGATGTCTGGGCCAAAGCCTGTATAGGTGGCGCGGCAACTATCTCAGGCACCGATAAAGCATTGACCGCAGACTCTAAGTACAGAGCCATTTAAACCTGACGCATCAGGTCTGGCGAAAAAAGCCACGGCCAAAGCGACATCGTCAGGTAAACCCGCCTGATGCAATGAGTTCATTCTGCGCCCTACTTCCCTCACCATCACTGGCATGGCGGCTGTCATTTGGGTCTCAATAAAACCAGGAGCTATGGCATTAAAGGTGATGCCCTTGACTGATTGTTTTGCCATAAACTGACAGTATCCGATTAACGCAGCTTTTGAACTGGCATAGTTGGTCTGGCCTTTCTGGCCTGCCAGGCCATTCATGGACGACAACAGCAGCACACGACCATTGTGTTGTATCTGATTCCGTTCGAGTAAAAGTGTGTTGATCCGCTGCACCGCACGCAGGTTAATATCCAGCGTCTGCGTCCACTGTACTTCAGTCATACGATGAAACAACTTATCCCGGGTAATGCCAGCGTTATGCACCAGAATATCCAGTTGGATCCCTTGTTGTGTCAGCCAGTCACTTAAGGTTTCAGCGCTTTGGGTTTGACTGATATCCAGTAGCAAAGCTTTACCGGCTAACTGCTGCATTAAGTCCGTGAGTGCTTGTGCAGCTTGTGGAATATCCAATCCAATCACGGTAGCGCCCTGCTCCGTAAGCGTTTTAGCTATAGCAGCGCCGATACCACGGGCAGCCCCAGTCACTAGCGCGGTTTTCCCCTGTAGAGGTTGTTGCTGGCGGTTTACTACCGTGACAGGTGCCACAGAGACAGGCAATACTTGCCCTGTGACATAAGCTGAGGCCCTGGACAGGAAAAACTCCACGACGGGTAGCAGTTCCTGTAGCACATCTTTGTGCACTGTTAACAGATTTGCTGTGGTGCCAAAACGTCCCAGCTCTTTAGCTATCGAACGGGTAAACCCCGATAAAGCAGCAGCGGCTGCAGCGGCATCTGCACTGGATACATCATCTATTGCGCGGGCCAGTACAATTAAGCGGCCATTTTTAGTTAACCGTGGCAACAGAGGAGTTAACTGCTGCCACAGCATATCCAACTCGGAGGTACTTTGTAGTTGTGTCGCATCAAATATCAATGCCTGCAGCGGCTGTGCTTTATCTTCCAGGCTCACAGCTGCCAAGTCACTTAACTGTTGACGCAACAAGACACTATACTCAGAGGCTTTGCCACACAGCAGCAAACTCCCTGTAAAATACTGGGTTTCCCCGTCTGGTCTTTGTAGCAAAGTAGCCTGTGGCACGCCACACCAACGACCTACTGCAGAATCTAAAAAGGCGGTTACCCAGGAGGCCATAAAAGGACCTTGTTATTTAACTTGGCCGCTATCTTAGCTGCAACAAAAAAGTTTCACCAGAGCGCATCCAAAGCTCTGTAACCTTCGTAGCTGCTAAAGATGTAAAAGTAACGGAGTGGAAAAATAATAGATGGGACCACAGGAACAGTTGATCCAATGGCTACAGGCCACTGCTCAGGGCGATAAAAGCGCCTTTGCACAACTCTACAAAGCAACGTCAGGAAAACTTTTTGCCGTAAGCTTGCAATTGCTCAGACGCCGGGATTGGGCAGAAGATGTGTTGCAGGATGCCTTTGTCCGCATCTGGCACAATGCGGCAGATTATCATACTGACAAAGGCACAGTGATGACCTGGATGATCAGTATCACCCGTTACCGGGCATTGGACCTGATTAAAACCCGACAATTTAAAGCCGAGCATATAGAGTTGGACCCGGACTGGAGAGCGGACGATATAGAGGAGGAGTCTGTCAGCCTGCCCAGGGAGAGGGTTAAACTGGATGACTGTATGTCTGAATTGGAGGCTGAACACCGTCAGTCTATTTATCTGGCTTTTGTAAACGGCCTGACACATCACGAAATTACCAGCCATACCGGCGCACCTTTAGGTTCGGTTAAAAGCTGGATCAGACGGGGCTTGGCCCGCTTAAAGAGGTGTCTTGAAGCATGAATTATTTACAGCAAGAACGGCTGGACGCCTTAAGTGTTAACTATGTGTTGGGGGGCATGAGGGGAAAAGCCAGACAAAGATTTCAGCGGCTATTGATGCAACAGCAGCAGGCACGTGAGTCAGTATGGCGCTGGGAACAACATCTGAATCCACTGGCAGAGTCCCTGACTGCGGTAGAACCCGATGAAAGTCTATGGCAAAAACTGCAACAACGCCTCGGCTGGCAAAAAGCAGATGTGGTGCAACTCAAGCCTAAAGGTAGTTGGTTGCATCCGGCAAATTGGGTGGCTGTGGCCGCTGCTGCCAGCCTAGCTCTGGTGTTATTGCTGCCACCTCCGGCTACAGCACCAGTGGAGCTGGCTGTGATCCAAACCAAAGAGGCAAAAGCATTGTGGTTAGTTTCAAAACAAGGTGACACAGTGGTACTGCAAGCCAGTGCTGCGGTGCCTGCCGATCCTGCGCATGATTATGAACTCTGGATGCTACCGACCTCTGGTCAGTCCCCTATCTCGTTGGGATTATTGCCACAAAGCGGCAAAGTTAGTTATCCATGGCCAGAAGCTGCTACAGGTTTAGTGGTAGCTGTCCTTGCGGTTAGTTTAGAACCTAAAGGCGGCTCACCTACAGGACAGCCGACCGGAGCTGTGCTGCATACCAGCGAATTGATGACACTCTAACCTGAGTGATGAATTGTGTGATTGAATTAAAACGGAGCCATTAGGTTCCGTTTTTTTATGCCTCTTTGTCCTGTTTTTCTCTGCCGCTAAAAAGGCGTGAAAAAATAATTTATTTATTTTCTTTTTGCTGCATCCAAAAAAAACACTTTGTCGTTACTCCCTCTGCAACATCAACAGAGGAACACCATGATGAAACTACAAAAGACCATAACTACTGTCAGTCTCGCCGTCGCTATTGCCTTATCTGGTATGGCTCAGGCATCCAGTCACCGGGAGGCTCCAAATATTACCCGCCTGCCTACACTCGATTCGACTGACTTTTATTTGTTTAACAGCTATGAGGCAGGTCGTTCGGGTTATGTCACAGTGCTGGCAAACTACATTCCGCTGCAAGACCCGCAAGGCGGCCCAAATTACTTTGCGCTCGACCCTGCGGCTGTTTATAGCATCCACATAGACAACACTGGGGATGCGGTAGAAGATCTAACCTTCCAGTTCCGCTTTAGTCAGCAACTAGCCAATGACAACATGGGAGTAAAACTTCCTATAGGCCCGGCAGATAACCAAAAAATGGTGGCCGTACCGCTGAAAAATGTCGGTGCTATCAGTGCAGGGAACTCTGCGGCATTAAATTTTATAGAAACCTATCAATTGAGTCTGGTCACTGGACCGCAGCAAAGTGGCACGAAAACAGCTTTAAGTTCCGGATCTGCTGACGGTAGTTTTATCAAGCCATACGACTATATTGGCGAAAAAACCTTTGGTAACAGCGCAGCTTACCAAAGTTATGCGAACCAATATATGTACGAAACCAGCTTGCCTGGCTGTGACGCCAAGGCCCGAGTGTTTGTCGGACAGCGCAAAGATCCTTTTGTTGTGAACCTCGGCGAAACCTTTGATTTAGTGAATTATGTTCCGGTCGAAGGCGACAGTGCCCCTGGTGCAGGTGATGCTGCTGGCTTCCCTGGTGGCATTACGCAAAACGCTGCCAATGATGATTTACGTGGTAAAAATGTCACCACACTGGCATTGGAACTGCCTACTTCTTGCGTCACAGGAACTGGTAACGGTGTAATTGGCGCCTGGACCACAGCCAGTCTGCCGCAAGCGAGGATCTTAAACCCCAATCCGACGTTTGATAATACTGAAGTCAATGGCGGCGCTTTAGTGCAAGTCTCGCGTTTAAGTAACCCGCTGGTCAACGAGCTGGTCATAGGTGTAGCGGATAAAGATAAATTTTCAACCAGTCACC
Source organism: Rheinheimera sp. KL1 (assembly GCF_001275035.1). Lineage (NCBI taxonomy): Bacteria > Pseudomonadati > Pseudomonadota > Gammaproteobacteria > Chromatiales > Chromatiaceae > Rheinheimera > Rheinheimera sp. KL1. Next base: position 278,461 of record NZ_LAMX01000021.1, on the reverse strand, counting down.
CGAAAGACGATGGTCAATTTGCTGACTATGTCACTCATCCTAGCTTACCAGCCCTGCTGAATGTGCTGTTTAAAGACGCTGTCAATGCGACGCTGGGCACCAGCATTGAGGATCTAGCACCCACCAATTTTCCACGCAACGACTTAGTGACGGCATTTTTAACAGGTGTGCCTGGTGTGAATCAGTTAAGCACAGTCACACCGTCTGAAATGCTGCGCTTAAACACCGCCATTGCAGCTACACCAGCAGCTAACCAATCTGCTTTTGGTGTTGCAGGCAACGATTTGGCAGGTTTCCCTAATGGCCGTCGCCCTGGTGATGATGTAGTCGATATTGCGTTGAGGGTCATGATGGGAGCTTTGTGTCATGATATTCCAGTCAATAGTACCCCAACTAATCTGGGACTCTGCAAACCTGCAGATGCACCAGTAGGTAATGTGCCTTTCACTGATGGTGCTCCGCTGGATGCCAGCATGATGGACAGCAGCTTTCCCTATTTACGTGCACCACTGGCTGGTTCACCTAACTGAGAAGGAGCTTGATGATGCGTAAATTAATATGGCTTTTCCCTCTAGCGCTGTTATCCGCCTGTGGGTCTGAGGACAAAAAAAACTCGGCCCCCCTATTTGCCGAAGCCAGTTTTGCCACAGAAACAGAGACACAAGTGATGGATAAACTGATAGCTACTGATCCTGACGGAGATATGCTGAGCTATAGCATCGACTCTCAGCCAGTCAATGGCAGCCTGATACTGAACAGCAATGGTGATTTTGTTTACCAACCCAAGGCTGAATATACAGGTAGCGATAGTTTTGTCGCACGTGTAACAGATGGAGAGCTCACCGCAAGCGCGACAATCCGCTTAGAAGTCAACAGGGCCACAGTCTCTTTCCTGCAATACAGCAAAGCCGCTTTTGCTCAACAGGAAACTGATATGGCCTTATCGACCAATGGGCGGGATTTTACTCAGGACACTGAAGATACAGCGGATTACGCTGAAGTGTTTCAGTAACAATGGACTGAAATAAGCAAGCCCCGGTCTGACCGGGGCTGTTATGGAGCAGATGATGTTACAAAAAATAGCATGCATTACAATGGTTTTTCTTTTAATGGCAGGTACAACAGCCTTACCCACTATCACTTTTGCAGCATCTGCTGAAGGCGGATTGATGCTGCAGAGCAAAAGTCGCGTTGTGTTGCCCACTTGGGTGAGACATGTGGAACAGCAGTCCTCACAATCTCAGTCAGCTGAGGATCAGGTAACACTGGCACAAGCCTACCTGCAACTGGCTCGTCAGCCGGGCTGGAGCCGTTACTTTGACAAGGCGCAGCAGCTATTAAAAAAAGCTCACAGCCCCTCTTCTGCCGCCTATTGGCTGGCTTTAGCAGATATTTCACAGCAGCAACATCAGTTTGAGGATGCGCTGAATTATCTGGCAAAAGCCCAAAAGCTGCAGCCTGACGATATCAATGCTTTGTTAATGAAAAACCGGATTTATCTGGTACAAAATAATACTGCCGCGGCGCTGGCTGAATGCAAAAAGTTGCTGGGGCAACAAGAGCTGTTTTTATTGTCCTTGTGCAGTTTGGAAGTTGCAGGACGTCAAGGCAAAACTCAGGATAGTTATAAGGCTTTGCAACTACTGGCAAGGCAACAGCAAAGTATCCCACTGGCGCAACAACAGTGGCTGATTGCCGTGCTGGCTGAGCAAGCGGAAGCCTTACACCAACCCAAGCAAGCACGAGCCTGGTTAGAGCAGCTGTTATTCGCATCACAATCTGAGCTTGCACCTTTGCCACTCTGGGTGAAATGGGCCGATTTAACGCTGAAGCAGGATGCAACTTTGGTGTATCAGAAATTACAGCACCTACATCAACACCAACAGCTCGAAGACGCCCTTCTGCTGCGCCTGGCTTTAGCGGAACAACAACTGGCCGAAGGACAAGAGTATCAAGTCCTGATGCAACAAAGGGTTTCACTGCGGGAACAGCGTCAGGACACGCTGCACAGCGCTGACCTGGCTCATTATTATCTGCGACTCGCCCCTGACCCAAAGAAAGCCTTGTACTACGCCGGACTAAATGTCCAGCAAGCACAAGAGCCGGATGATCAGCAGTTATTCACTCTGGCGCTTAAGCAGTCGCAACAAGACACCTCCCCCTCAGTCCAAACAGGAGAACAACCATGAATTGGCTTTTAGTCATAAGTTTATGTTTAAGTTGCTCTGTCTCTGCACACAGTTTAAGCACCGCCTTTATGCAACTACATAACACAGAGGCAGGCTTATCCGCCAGACTGGAACTGAGTATTGTCGACTTACAACAAGCATTAAACTGGCCTGCTGATCAGGATATACGCTGGAGTGATATCCAAAAAAATAAAACACAGATCTTTAGCTATCTGCAGCAACATCTGTATGTAAAGAGCAAACAAAACAACCGCTGCGTGTTGGAAACTGAGGCCAATGCATGGACAGCTGTGGAAAAAAACCAAACCTATTACTTAAGTTTGCCCTTAGTCAGCACCTGTAACGCGCAACAAAGTTCATTGCATTATCAGCTGTTTAGCGAGTTGCATGATCATAAACTGCTGGTAAGCTGGCAAGACAAACAATGGGTTGTCTCGCATCAGAGCCCTGCCCTGGACCTAACCAAAGTTGCTCCCTGATGAACAAATCTCAACAGATGTTAAGCTGCACGCTGTCGCTTTGTTCTGCTCTGGTCATAGCGCAGGAGCAGACCAGTGCAACAGAACCTGAACTGATTTTAGTTCGGGGTAATCAACACCAGCATGGGTCCACCATTAATGCCTCAGAAGGCCATGTGCACGGCGTAGACATTGAACAACGGGCCCTGCTAAGACCCGGTGATATGCTGGAGTTTGTGCCAGGTATGGTCGTCACACAACACAGTGGCAGTGGCAAAGCCAATCAGTATTTTTTACGGGGTTTTAATCTGGATCACGGCACCGACTTTGCAACTTCAGTCGATGGTATGCCTGTCAATATGCGAAGTCATGGCCATGGCCAGGGCTATTCAGATCTGAATTTCCTGATCCCCGAGCTTGTCGAGCATATTCGCTATCGTAAAGGCAACTATAAGGCACAGGATGGTGATTTTGCCAATGCAGGCGCAGCTGATTTTGAATTAAAAAATCAAGGCCCAGAACTGCTTCGACTGAGTCTGGGCCAGCATAAGTACCAGAGACTTTTAGCCAGTGGCAGCGCAAGTTACGACGCTGCAGACTGGCTGAATGCAGTCGAGCTGCAAGGTTATGCAGGTCCCTGGCAAGGTGTCGATGAACAAGTAAAAAAAATGAATCTGGTCAGTCGTTACAGCACACAACAACACAACTCAGCACAACAACTAACTTTTATGCTGTATGACAATAGCTGGAATGCAGCGGATCAAATCCCACAGCGGGCCATCGATCAGGGGCTGATCGACAGGTTGGGGGTGATAGACCCAAGTTCCGGAGGCATTAGTAAAAGGCAGAGCATCTCTGGGCACTGGCAACAGCAGAATTTTAAAGCCAGTGGCTATTGGATCCAGAGTGAATTGCAGCTCTGGTCGAATTTTAGTTACTTTCTCAATGATCCACTCAAAGGTGACCAGTTTGAACAAAGTGATCAAAGGCAACTGTTTGGTGGTGAACTTAGCCAAGAGCTGCAACTAAAACTAGGGTCTTTAGACTGGATCCATCAATTCGGTCTGCAAAGCCGTTATGACGATATTGATCAACTTGGTTTGTCGCTCACTGAAAACCAGATACAACATCAGGCGGTGAGAATGGATCAGGTGCAACAGCAGTCCTGGTCTGTGTTTCATCAGCAGCAACTGCAGTTAAACCCCGACTGGCAAGCAGAGCTTGGACTTCGTTATGACTGGATGTCTGCCAAAGTAGAAAGCCTTCTTCGCCAGGAAAACAGTGGACGCGCATCACAAGGCATCAGCTCTGTGAAACTTGGGCTGCTTTACCAAAGCGACGAAACTCAGCAATGGGATTTTTCTGTTGGACAAGGCATGCATTCTAATGATGCAAGAGGCGCAACCATCACCACAGATCCTGTCACTGGGGAATCGGCCAGTGCCGTTCCACTTTGGGTTCGCTCTGAAGGTGCAGAACTCGGCTGGCGTTATCTCCAATCGAAGCAATGGCAAATTTCGGTCGCTGTTTGGGCCTTGCAGCTTGATTCCGAGCTGGTTTATATAGGTGATGCCGGAGGTACAGAACCGAACAGAGCATCCCACAGAACCGGCGCAGAGCTAGCTTGGTATTACTGGATAAGCCCTATCTGGACTTTGGATCTGGAACTTGCCACCAGTCGCAGCAGGTATAAAAGTAACAGTGCAGAAGAAGGCCGGTTTATTGAAGGAGCCCTGCCCGCCGTTGCCAGTATTGCCATCAACTACCATGACGATACAGGACTGCATGCCAATCTGCGTTTACGCCATTTTGGCAACAGAACACTCGACAGCTACAACCAACAACAAGCTCGCAGCAGTACGGTATTGAATGCTGACTTGTCCTACCAATGGCAACACTGGGAATTTGGTGCTGAATTGCTGAATCTAACCAACAGGAAAGTGGCAGATATGGTGTATTTTTATCAATCCCGTTTGGAAAACGAAGCCACAGCTGTTGAAGACAGACACTTTCACCCGCTGGAGCCTCGTATGGTGCGTTTGTCCGTTGGCTATCGTTTTTAACCTAATCACAGTCAGCGAAACAATAAAAAGCCAGTGTTCAAAAAACTGGCTTTTTCTATCAATTGCTATTCCTGACTAAAACTAAACTCAGGCTTTTTTCGCCCAGGCTGCACACCAGCCTTCAGCACTGACCAATTTGCCGGGGAAAATGTTACATCCCCTTAACGCATCGCCGTCTTTGCCCTGCACTTGCATACAGTTGGCACAATTAGCTCCGGCGACAGTAGACTTATCGACATATTTCATTGCTACTGCCAGTGGGTCATCCGCTTTTACTTGCTCCTGCGCCAATGCATGCAATGCTGTGCCACCTAAGGTAATACCTACTAAGGTAGAAGCCGATAGTTTTAAAAAATTACGTCTGTCTAAATTTCCCATCTTGTTACTCCGTTTTTGTCATTGTTGCATCAAGGTGTTCTGCCCCTTGACGTTACTTGGCTGTATACCTTACGGAGTATGGACGAAATAAGATTATATGGCTTTGATCTAACGCAGTTTTTGACAGCTTCAACTGGCAAGTTCAACAGACAGTTCTGTAAACATCAGTTCCAGATCCTGGACTTTGTGACATAAAACTTTAGCCATTGCTCTATGGTGCCTTGCTGCCGTTGTTCTTGCAGGTAAAGGTTAAAGGCAGCTAGTTTCGGCTTCCAGCGAGGGTGAAATGCTACCGTCAGAGCCACAGCATTAAAACCTAGTGCAGAGCGATACAGCGCCTCATCGGGAAAGTGGTGATGTAATAACCAATTCGCGACATGCTCGTTGATAAAGGCAAAATCACAACGACCATTAAGCAACATTTTCAGCTGAGTGAGCTCACTGGAGGAATCAACCCGTGCCGTCTCATTACTACTAAAATAAGGCTCTAAGGCTTCATAGATATAATACTGGCGGGTGCACACCGTTTTGCCCTTAATCAACTCAGGCAATTGAGCCTGCGCCGCTATAGGATGGCGGGCCAGTAAATAATCTTTGTGTTCCAGTAAAGGCTCAGAAAACAATAATTTTTCTGGATGTTGTGTCCACTCTTTCGCTAATAAAATAGCGTCTACTTCACCTTGGTAGAGTCGATGCTCAGCCCGGGTTCTGTTATCTGACACATAGTGCACAGCAATATTTTGCTGCTGAAAAAAGTCCTGCAATATCTCAGGAACCAAACCAACCACCTTTTGAGTAGTTTCGTCCTGATACATATAAGGCGGCACCTGAGGGTAATAAAGCACAAATTTAAGATCAGCCGGTGTGGGGTCAAGCGGTTTCGCAACGACACAGCTCCCTGAAGTGACCAGCATCAAAATCAGTACTTTTAATAGTTTCATGCAATTATCCGTCTAACCAGACCAAAAGCTATCTGTCGATTCGATCGATGATACTAGCATTAGCGTTTTTATCAAATACTTGTTTTTAGCCAGAGTCCACCGAAAAATTATGGCCTGACTGTTGTCAGTGAACCGACAGTGACATAGAGTGCCGCCACATCTTATTTTTCTGAATTTTAGTTAGTTATGAAACAACACCTTTTGTGGTTTGGTATCGCCAGCTTAGTTTTGTCTGCCTGCAGTCAAACGTCCGGCATTCATCAATCTAATCAGTTTGATAACAATGGGCTGGATAAAAAAGCCAAACTATTGAGTGGCACCTATCAGTTGCAGCAAGGCGCAGCATTAAAAGCTCAGTGGCTGACACCGGAGTTGTTATCCGGTCTTGAAGAGCAATTGAAGTACCTGAACAAAAAGTCAGTAGCACAGCAGCATAATTTGCCGGGTTTAACCATCACTCAAAGCCAGTTGCAGCAAAGCATCCATGATTTACTGCAATGGGCGGAGCACCCCACGGCTCAAGGAGGTAAAGCTTTTGCACTGCACCAACTCTCAGGTGAAGATAGCAAAGGCAATGTGCAGTTTACCGGTTACTACGTGCCGGTGTTTAAAGTACGGACCACAGCGAATGCAGAATACAAATACCCTATTTATCGTAAACCTGCAGGGTTAACAAACTATCCTAATCGCGAGCAAATTGACTTCGAACAAGCGCTGGCGGGTCAAGGACTGGAACTGTTTTACAGCAACAGCCTGGTCGATAATTTTTTTATGCAGGTACAAGGCTCAGGCGTAGTCGAAGATGAATATGGTCAGCAGCATTTATTAAGCTACGGTGGTGGTAACGGCCATTCGTACCGCAGTTTAGGCAAAGTACTGATTGAAATGGGTGAATACACAGCAGATACCATCTCTGCTTCAGCTATTAAAGAATGGCTGGCTAAACATCCACACAGACAACGCGAATTGATGAGTCGAAACCCCAGTTATACTTTTTTCTCCAAGGGTTTGGACAAACCCGTAGGTGCCGCCAATGTGCCTTTAACGCCATTACACTCTATAGCGGTAGACCCGGCTTTTATTCCTTTAGGTTCGGTAGTACTGGCGCAGGTGCCGGTGCTGGACGGCAAAGGTGAATTAACAGGCCATGAGTTCAGATTAATGCTGGCACAGGATAAAGGCGCGGCTATTAAAACCCCGGGCCGGATTGATGTGTATCAGGGCATTGGTGCTGAAGCTCAGCAGCGCAGCGACAGCTTGCGCCATTACGGCAAAATATGGCTGGTGTTACCAAAATAAGGATCAGAGCCAAAGCTCTGATCCTTTAAGCTACAGTCAGAAACTCACTTAGTTCAGATGTGTTTTCAGCGCCTGACCGGCTTGGTCCAATGCGGCTTGTGTACCAGGTACATCAGAGAGTACATTCAGTAAACCAAAGTCGTGGATCATGCCGTTGTAGCGCACTGATGTCACTGTCACACCTGCCGCATCCAGCTTGTTGGCATAAGCTTCCCCCTCGTCACGCAGTACATCTAAAGCGGCGGTTTGTACCAGAGCTGGCGGTAAACCTTTTAACTGCTCTATGCTGGCACGCAGTGGTGAGGCATAAATCTCGTTACGCTCTGCAGGATTCGTGGTGTAATTATCCCAAAACCACCGCATCATGTTTTTGCTCAGGAAGTAGCCGTCTGCAAACTGGTTGTATGAGCTATTGTCAAAGTTCGCGTCTGTCACAGGCCATAACAGCAACTGGAATTTAAGTGCTGGAGTACCCGCTTCTTTAGCTTTTAGAGCTACCACTGCCGCCATATTGCCACCGACACTGTTACCGGCGACCGCTAAACGTGAGCTGTCGATGTTCAGCTCTTTGCCATGCTCTGCCACCCATTTGGTTGCGGCATAAGCCTGGTTAATCGCTGTTGGGTACTTGGCTTCCGGTGATGGCGTGTAATCCACATACACAGCAGCTGCACCAGAGCGGCTGACTAAATCACGGATTAAACGCTCGTGCGTTGGGAAATCCCCTAACACCCAGCCACCGCCGTGGAAGAACATAAAAGCAGGTAATACACCTTTGCTGCCTGCAGGACGCACCACCACCAGTTTTAATGGCTTGCCATCAATCCTAATGGTTTTTTCACTGACATCAGCAGCTGGTAATGTGGCACCAGCCTGAGCGCCCGTTAATACAGCGCGGGCATCTTTAGGCGACAGTTGCTCTAAAGGTGTACCGCCGCCCTGAGCCAGAGCATTTAAAAAGCCCTGAGTTTGTTGTTCTACCTGTACATCAAGAGCAGGACCACCAGCGGCAAATGCACTGTTGATACCTAAAGCAATGACTGTTAAACCTACAATTTTACGAAATGTGTTCATGTTCATCTCCTCGCCACAGCGGTTATGGGGTGGCGATAACAGGATGCTTATCCATCTAACTGTTATCGCGATATGATAGTGTTTAAAAAAATTCAGTTTCTTTGGTAGTGTACTTCGCTGTTAGCTGACAATCACTAAACGCACATCAATATTGCCGCGGGTTGCGTTGGAGTATGGACAGACCTGATGAGCCTTAGTCACTAAGTCTTGCGCTACTTCCTGGCTTACACCTGGCAGACTGATTTGCAGCTCAATATCCAGACCAAAACCACCCGGGATTTGGCCAATACCCACCTCAGCCGTGATTTTGGATTCGTTACTCACCAGCACTTTTTGTTGTGAAGCGACATATTTAATGGCACCTAAGAAACAAGCTGAGTAACCAGCGGCAAATAACTGCTCAGGGTTCGTCGCTGCACCACCTGCGCCACCTAATTCTTTAGGAGTACTTAATTTCACATCCAATACGCCGTCTGAAGATACTGAACGACCGTCACGACCTGAAGTTGAAGTTGCTATTGCTTTGTAAAGTACTTGCATGATGTATTCCTCTGTTAAGTTCATTTGTTTGCGATATATTATCGCGATAATTGTTTATTTTAAAAAAATGGGTGAATTCACCCGGTTTTACTATCGTTACTGCCAGTCCTTACGGACCTAATCTGTACTGCTTAAAAACTTTTTTCTACCTGCTGTATCCGGTCGTTTTATTGCCGTTAAACCAGCTGTTCGACCCGACTTGCTATAATGTTATTGCAATAACTGTTATTTCGCAAGTTTATTTTCTGATTATTTTACTGATAGCTCTTATGTGATTGTTTTTAAATGATTTAAAGTGGTCATTAAATGAAATAGGCGGCATTAAAAAAGGGCCATCAAGGCCCTTCTGCGAACACTAGTGTTTTACTGTGATTCAAAGTTTCTTGCTTAACTGTGCTCGTAACTGCACTAACTCCTGGCGTAATGCATGGATCTCTGGTTCAGCCATACCACAACTGACACCTACAGTACGATTCACTTCAGCTGCCTGCACCCGCATAGCCCAGCCCGCTTTGGTTAAACGAATTTCCAGAGTCCGTTCATTTTGCGGATTACGGCTTCGGATCAATAAACCCATAGCTTCCATCCGCTTAATTACAGGAGTTAAAGCACCTGAGTCTATTTGCAGTTGCTCGCCCACTTCTTTTAACGCCAAACCATCGTTTTGCCACAAAATCAGCATAATTAAGTACTGCGGATAGGTCAGACCCAATTTATCCAGCAAAGGCTTGTAGACCTTCGTCATCGCCAGCGAGGTGGAATATAAAGCAAAACAAAGCTGCTGATCCAGATGCAAAGCTTTTTGGCTTTGAGCATCCAAAGGGGTTGGGATTTGGTCTGATGAATTGGCCATGCTGAAATTGCCTGTCTAGGAGCTAACAAACCGCAAGGTTAATCAGCCCATAGCCAAAGGTCAACTTCTTCTCTGCTTTTATCGGCTAATCCACAGTGCTTATTAAACTGCGTTTTTTCCCTAAATATTTCCACAGCACTCTTGATATCCTTTTTTTAACCCTCACTTATGTACCGCTCGTTACACAATGCATATTTATTAGCCAGTCCATCACTATTTACATGTAGTCACCTACAAAATCAAAGTGCTGAAGATTAGGTAATAGCTATGAAGTTTTAGGTCGTTATCTAAAGTGGCCCCTTCTGCAAAAACCACAGGCGTCACTACGGAATACAGCAGGAGTCTTGATGCAAAAAATTTTATTGGTTTTAGTTATGCTATTGCTGGGTCTGCAAGCTCAGGCACAAGTAGCAGCTATTGATATCGTCAAAGGCGAAGGCAAAGTTTTAGGTTTGCGTTTGGGCTATAGGCCCTCTGAGTGGTATCTGTCTCACATACCTGTCGTAGGCGATGCCCGCCTATATATGGAAGTCAGCGCAAATCTGTGGCGTTACGGCGAGGAGCCCGAATATGAAAGTAACCTTGCGCTCGCCTTGTCTCCAGTGCTGGTGAAACAATTCAGTACCTTCTATGACAGAGCCTTGTTTTGGGAATTTGGTATAGGTTTTAGTTTGCTCAATAAACAACGTTTTGCTGGCAAAGATTTAGGCTCTCATTATCAATTTGAAGACCGCATAGGATTGATCTGGCAGGTGCAAAGTCAAGCTCAACTGGCACTGCGTTATATGCATTACTCCAATGCTGGACTGCAAAAACCTAATCCGGGTCTGATTTTATTGCCTTATCCTATGCCTATAGATTTTGAATCTGTTATCCAACGCACCTAACAGCCGCCTGAAAAGGCGGCTTCGTTCTTTCAATCAGAAACATCAGACTTTAAAGCGGGTTACCAACGCATTTAAATCCACGGCAAGGCGCGACAATTCATGAGCTGAGGCGCTGGTTTGGTTGGCACCTGCAGCAGTTTGTGCGGCTAGGTCGCTGATATTGACAATATTGCGGTCTATTTCACGCGCTACTTTAGCTTGTTCTTCCGCCGCGCTGGCTATCACCAGATTACTGTCGCTTATTTTATTAATACGCTGGGTAATAATACTCAAAGCCTCACCTGCAGCCTGCGCTACGGTTAACGCATGGCCAGCTTTGTCGCTGCTATGTTTCATTGCACTGACCGCATCCCCTGTACCGCTGCGGATTTTCGCGATCATCTCTTCAATTTCACGGGTTGAAGTTTGAGTACGATGCGCCAGCGCACGCACCTCATCAGCTACGACAGCAAAACCACGACCAGCATCCCCCGCTCGCGCCGCTTCAATAGCAGCGTTTAATGCCAGTAAGTTTGTTTGTTCGGCAATAGCCCGGATGACGTCCAGAACCTTACCAATGTCCTGAGACTGCACAGCCAGACCCTGGATCAAATCCGACGTTAACGCCACATCCTGATTCATATCGCGGATGGCTTTTACGGTTTCATCGACTTGCTGTTGGCCCTGTACCGCCATCTTGGCGGATTCTGTCGACTGCTCAGAGGTTTGTACTGCAGTCTGTGCTACCTCATCGACAGCAGAACTCATCTCAGTAATAGCAGTTGCGGCTTGCTGAATTTCGTCATTTTGCTGCTGTAAACCTCGCGATGAGTCTTCGGTGACCGAATTTAACTCCTCAGCAGCGGAAGCCAACTGATCCGAGGAATTAGAAATATGGCTCATCGCATCCCGCAAATTTTGCTGCATTTTTTGTAGTGCGGCCATCAAACGACTAGCTTCATCTGCACCACTGACTGCGATTTTCTGCGTTAAATCGCCTGAGGCAACAGTTTCTGCCACAGTAACCGCCTCATTCATAGGAGCGGTAATACTGCGAGTCATCCACAGCGCAATAAAAATACTGACGCTAATACCAACAAGGATAGCGAGAATCACAAAAATTTTACTGGTCTCATAGTTTTCAGTGGAAAGTGCTGTCTGTTGTGTAGAATGCTCTCTGTTGAGCTGCGCCAATTGCAGTAAAGCTTTAGTCATTTTATCTGAATGACCTGTTAACTCTTCATTACTGATCCGGATTGCTTCCGTTTTATTACCCGAATCAAGCGCCTGCAATAAGCGAGCCTGGCTTGTAAAGTAACCTTGTTGCGCACTGTTAAACTGTTGATATACAGAACGCTCTTCATCCATAGAAATCAAATTTTCATATATTTTCTGATTTTCTGTAACTTCAGTTCTGACCCTCTCTAATGCAGCATGATAATCTGCTTTTTGTTGGTCTGTCTCGGCTAACATTAAACGAAAAGTAAAGATCCGGACTCTCATCATACTCAAATTCAGCGCAGCCAGACTATCTAAACTAGGGATAGTGTCCTCTTCTATATCTGCTGATACAGTTCGCATTTGCGCCATATTCATCAGTGCCATGCTGCCTTGTAATACCACCAACAAACCCAATACCGCGAACCCAGCAAATAAGCGGGCGCCAATGTTATAATTCCTTAAAAACATTTGTGTCTTTCCTGTGATTGATTTTTAGAGACGAGCTTTATTTCCATAAAAGTCTAGGCGACAAAATAAAAAAAACTCAATTTTTTTCAGTTAATTACGCACTAATACTCATATTTATACTGAGAAAACAAAGACTGAGCTAACTTCCAGACAGGCCCAGGCCTTTGATTTCCAATCCGCAGACCATCCACCTCGACCACTGCTGCCACTTCTTTGCTGGAGCTGGTTAACCAGACCTCATCAGCAATCAGCAGCTCATGTTTACTGACAGGCCGTTCTTCTACGGTCAGTTTGCTATGCTGACGTAAAATACTCAGTAATAGCTGACGCGTAATGCCGGGTAGTATCTTGTGACTTAGAGGCGGCGTGATGACTACCGCATCTTTAACAATAAATACATTGGTTGAGCTGCCTTCGGTTAAAAATCCATGCTCATCGAACAGAATACACTCGTTCACCCCCAAAGCAGCTGCCTGCTGGTGATGCATCACATTGCCCAGTAAAGCGGTAGACTTGATATGACAACGCTGCCAGCGTAAATCCTCAGCTGTGATCACTTTGTAACAAGGTGCAGTCTCTGTATCTGCCAGAGGTTCTGCGCTTATCTCAAAGGCATAAGCAAAAATAGTAGCAGCAATAGCTTTTGGATAGGCATGAGCTCTCTTTGTATCAGTTCCACGACTTACGTGCAGGTAAATCCCAAGATTGCCCCCACCATTGGACTGGATTAACTGCTGCACCAGCTGCTGCCAATCCCGCACTGTCATCGCACACTGAATATCTAAAGCTGCCAGACCTGTTTGTAAACGCTGGATATGAGCAGCAAACCCCACGCAACGCCCACCATAAGACGGGATCACCTCATAGATGCCATCACCAAATAAAAAACCTCTGTCCATAGGAGAAATTTTTGCCTCAGCCGCCGGCATAAATTGTCCGTTTAAATACACCACACTCATCTGTTTTATCCTGTCTGTTTTATTATTCTGGAAAACAAAGACGCTGTAAGTCAGCAATTAATAACTCTGCATGGGCAGGCGGCAAACTATCCTCAGTCTGACAGGCAAGGCCTGTCACGCCATCAATAGCACCGCGCTCAACTAAATATGCTAAGAGTTCTTTAGGCTGACAGTCGAGCAGCCAGCCACAACCCGTCTCTGCATCTTTTAGTTTTGACACTAGTGCCAGTACCCCATAAGCAGCCCAGTTAGATACGTCGGCCAGTAATAATTCATCACTGCCAGTGACTGATGGTGTGATAGCCAGCTGCGATACCGCCTGATAAAGCTTCCCCATCCCTATTTCATTGCCACCATCACCTATTGCTATAGCTGGACAACAGGCCTGTTGAAAAAATACATCAAAATTGGCGCAACGTGCGAGATATCCTGTCCTCTCATATTGTAATAGCGACCATCGGCGGCCAAACCTGGTCTTTCTATGGAAATAATTAGTTCAGGATGGTGTTGCTGCAAAAACTGCTGGGCAAAAGATGCAGCATCTGCACTGTTTACCGGTAATTGTAAGCAGGAATAACCGTCTTTTAACGCCGAAAATAACGGATCTCCACAACAGAGTAAGGGGGTGGCCCCCAGTTTTTCCAGTACCTTGTATAACACCAGAGCACCAACAGGGCCGTCAGTTTCAAAGCTATCGGCGACCGGAAAGCCAGTACCTATCAGTACTAAGCCTTTGCAACCGACGATGAGTTGAGCTACCCGCAGATAACTACCTGCTGGTAAATGCGCCGATAAAGTGGCCATGCCACGCAGATTTTGTCTGACCATCATCTGCTCTATATCAGCACTGAGCCTGAGTAAATCCATTGACCTTAACTCCGTAATTCCATAGCCAACTGAGCCCAATAGTTTTGTTGTTCATGCTGATAAGACAGAAGCTTTTTCGGTTCCACTGTATAAAAGCTAATCCTCTGACCCTGTCGGCGCTGAGCCAAAGCGGCGGCATCCCGGGCGAGTATCACGCCAGGCTTGGGGTAGCCTCCCAGAGTTTGCCGGTCATTTAGCAGCACTATAGGCAAGCCATCCGGTGGTAGTTGCACAGCGCCATAACAAATGCCCTCAGATAACAAAGATTTAGGCTGGTACAATAGCGGTTCGCCCTGTAATCGATAGCCCATGCGGTCATACAAGCCAGACACCTGATACTCAGTGTTGCATAGCTGCTGCCACTGTGAATTGTCAAACCAGTGCTGTTGATACCCTGGCACTAAACCCAGTTCGAGCGAAGCTGAGAAATCCGGCCAAAACTTTTCCGGCAAGGACCAAAGTAAAGATCTGTAGGCCGGGCGTACAGGTAAAAACTGACCTTGTTGTAATGCGGCCCCGGCAATACCTCCGACTTTTTCCCGCAGGACAGTGCTGTTGCTGCCAAAGTGTTTTGGTAGCTGAAATCCTCCCGCTACCGCCAGATAACACCTCAACCCGGATTTGGCAAAGCCTAACTCAATCACATCGTCTTTTTTAATTCGATGACTTCGCCACAAGGCCTTAGACTGGCCATTCACCCTCAGCGGCATGTGAGCGCCGGTCACACAAAACACTGTGTCAGCCAAAGCAACTACGGTCAAACTACCGACTGAGATTTCGATCTGGCAGCTTGGATGTGGGTTTTGCAGCAACAGATCGGCACTACGGTAGCTGACCGCATCTGCTGGTCCACCCTGAGTTAAACCTAAATGGGCATAACCAAAACGCCCCTGATCCTGCAAAGTCGCAAGCACGCCAGGATTTACCACCACAAAAGCAGACATCAGCACAATTCCTGCGGCAATTGGCCACCTAAAGCCAAAAATTCATTTCGGCTTATTGATTGAAAACGTACTCTGTCGCCTACCGCAAACGGCATCAATGCTTCGGCGGTTCCGGCATACTCTGGTTTGAATAAGGCCTTTGGACATAACCCCAGAATATTCCAGCCACCCGGTGATTCAGCCGGATAAACCGCAGTTTGTCTGTCCGCGATAGCCACCGCACCTTTGGGAACTTTAGGACGGGGACTCACTAAACGCGGTGTCGCAAGACGTTCATCCAGCTCCCCCAAATAAGCAAAACCGGGCGCAAAACCTATGGCATAGACTCTGTATTCCACTGACTGATGTACATCAATCACTTGTGTTGTGCTCAAACCTGCCCGCTCTGCTACCGCAGCCAAGTCCCAGGCCGGATGATAATACACTGGCAACACGACTAGCTGACCTGATTGTTCACAAATGCTGTTGTGGACCTTAAGCTGCTGCTCTAGTAAGGTTTTAATGACCAACAGCCCCCGATGTTCAGGTTTTAATACAATGAGTAAGGATGCATAAGAGGGCAATAATTCCTGCAGCTGTTCATGCAATAACAAACGGACCTGGTGTTGCACCTGCTGCAACTGACGCAGGTTTCTTTCTGATATTTCTGCTGGTAAATACAAAATCAGCGCGTTTTCACCCGCCAGCTCCAGTTGGATCATCTGTCCCTCAGCAACTGGCGAATGGATTTGACTAATACAACGGCCTCTGGATTATCGCCATGCACACATAAAGTATCAGCAACAAGAGCGACTTTCTCTCCGGTATCACTGACAACAGCGCCATTTTGCAGTAACAGCTGTACTTGCTCCAGCGCAGAGTGATGCTCCAGCACACTGCCCGCCTGACTACGAGGCGTTAAAGAGCCATCTGTTTTGTAGCGCCTGTCGGCAAAAGCTTCGAATAACAACTCTAACTGATAGCCTTTTGCCAGTTGTCTGTGCTCCGGTGCGAAAGTGCTCGCCAATAGCATCAGCTTTAAAGGTTTATGATAACTGGCTACAGTCCGCATCACAGTATCAAGCAAGGCTGGGCTTGCCATCATATCGTTATACAAAGCACCATGAGGTTTCACATAACTAAGCTCCAGCCCAAGGCTTTTTGCCACGCCATCCACGGCAGCAATCTGATACCACAGCAAATGCTTCAGCTCCTCTGCCTGCATTTTGATGGAGCGACGACCAAACCCCTGCCTATCGTCATAACTGGGGTGAGCGCCAATTTCGACCTGATGCTGTTTTGCTAAAGTTAAGGTACGAACCAGTACTGTCGGATCACCGGCATGAAAACCACAGGCAATATTGGCCTGATCAATCAAAGGCATGACCTCTGAATCCAGTCCCATGTGCCAGGCACCAAAACTTTCGCCTAAGTCACAATTTAATTTGAGCAAGGTGTGCATTAAAAACTCGCTAAAGAAGTGTTCAGCAGATCCGTCACCAGCATATGGCCCGGACTGTGGGTGATACAAAATTCAGGTTTTGCCTGGGCGATCACAGCTTGCGGTGTAACACCGCAGGCCCAAAATACCGGCACTTCGTCCTGCTGAATGCTTACAGCATCGCCATAATCCGGTGATCGGAGATCAAAAATACCAATAGCTTCCGGAGCGCCAAAATGCACCGGAGCGCCGTGCACTGCAGGAAAACGGCTACAAATCTGAATAGCACGTATCGCATCAGCAGGCTTCATCGGTCTCATACTGACCACCATAGTGCCGGAAAAGCGCCCGGCAGGGACACATGGCAGATTGGTATTGTACATAGGGACATTTTTGCCTTCGCTAATATGGCGGATCTCCAGCCCTGCAGCAATTAACGCGTCCTCAAAGGAAAACGAGCAACCAATCAGAAAACTAACTAAATCTTCTTGCCATAAAGCGCTAATATTCTGCACTTCGTCTGTCAGCTTGCCATGGCGGAAAATCCGATAGCCAGGTAAATCTGTCCGAAGGTCAATGTCCTTTCCCAATTCAGGCAGTAAAAATTGACCGGGTTCAGATACCGCCACTAAAGGGCAGGCTTTAGGATTGCGCTGGCAAAACAGCAAAAACTCCGCCGCCCAGCTCTGTGGCAAAATCGCCATATTGCACTGCACATAACCGGACGCTAAACCACTGGTCTGGCCACTAAGCAGGCCTGTTCGGATCTGTTGACGTAACTGATAAGGGCTAAGGCTATTCATCGTCATCTGAAGCAAAAGGATGGAATAAATCCATACTAGCGGATTTAGTGATCTTTCCCAACCCTCTGTGACAAAAGCACAATTTACCTGGTTAAACATAAGAAATTGCCCGCAGGACGAAGCGGTCTGGTCGGGATGTTTTGCATTGATGTAAAACATAAAAAAGAGCACCGAAGTGCTCTTTTCATGCGATCAGCCCGAGTTTATTTTGAGGTCAATGGTTCGCCATAACTGGTTACGGCTGGTTTTCTGTTGCGGCTGAATCTGGCCTTCACTTTACGTTTAAAGGTTTCCAGACTGTCATAGAAAGTGGGTACCACCAATAAAGTCAGCACAGTAGAGGTCAATACCCCACCTATCACTGAAATCCCCAAAGGTTTGTAGAACGCAGCGCCCTCACCTATACCAATAGCCACAGGTAACATACCTGCAACTAAAGCAAAAGTGGTCATCAGAATTGGACGTAGACGCTCACGACCAGCAGCAATTAATGCCTCTTCCAGCCCAAAACCTTCACTTTCTTTTTTACGGGCACAATCAATCAGCAAAATACCGTTTTTCACGACTATCCCCATCAACATCACCACGCCTATTAAACTCATCAGGTTTAAGGTTGCACCGGCTATCAACAAGGACAACACCACACCGATCAGAGATAAGGGCAAAGACATCATAATAGAGACTGGTGCCAGGAAGCTGTGGAACTGCACCACTAAAATCAGATACATCAACATCACAGCTAAACCCAAAGCTCCAAAAATGCTGCCGAAGACTTCTTCCTGATCACGGCTCTGCCCACCGGATACCACATCATAACCAGGCGGGAATGGAATAGTTTTCAGTAGTTTTTTCGCGTCGGCATCTACTTCACCAAAACTGCGACCTTGTACGTTGGCACCAACAGCCATCATACTCTCGCGGTCTAAGTGCTCAATCACTGCAGGCCCTTTGCCTACTGTCACTGTGGCTATTTGTTCCAATGGGATCATAGCGCCGGTGCGATTGGATAACAGCGGCAAGCGTTCCAAATCCTGCACTGTCATTCGTTCTTCCGGTTTAATACGAACATAAACGTTACGGGTTTCCCCTGTAGGGTCTATCCAATCGCCAATTTCAGCACCAGCAAATGCCAGACGTAAGGCACTGGCCGCATCACTCATCGACAACCCCAAGCTGGACGCCAAACCACGGTTAAACTCAATTTGAAGTTCAGGTTTAGGATCCTGAGTCGACAAGCCAACATCCACAGCACCAGGCACAGTTTTCAACTTTTCCATGTAATCCATCACCAGAGCTTCCAACACTCTGCTATCCGGCCCACGGAACTGAATTTGCAACGCTTTACCGCCACCACCGCCATTTAAATCAGCGGAGACAGTGTATTCAGCCCCCACCAGTTGCTGCACCTTGGCACGTAATTCCGCCGCAACTTCACGGGAACTACGGTCACGTTCATATTCTTTTTTCAACCGGACAAAGATTTGAGCCCGGGTAATATTGCCCTGAGTTCCTACAGTGGTTTGGGTATATAACTGTTCAGGCAACTGGCGCGCAATAGCTGCCGCCTGCTCTGCTTTTATACTGGTGTACTCGATACTGGCTTCTGAAGGCGCACGCACTGAAATCACCACACCACCATCGTCAGTTTCAGGCAGGAAACCTGAGCCACCATGAGCACCTTGCAGGTAAATAGCGCCAAAGAAAGAGCCAAAAGCCAGCAACCACATCGACTTACGGTGTTTTAACGCCCAGCCTATTAATCTGGAGTAACGTTCAGCCTGATGATCAAACCAACTATTAAAACGCTGTAATACTTTGCCAAGACCTCGGCGTTTGGCATTTTTATCATGGTCCGGATCGTGCCAATAGGCGGACATCATCGGATCCAGCGTAAAGGAGATAAACAAAGACACCAACACAGAACAAGCCACAGTTAAACCAAAAGGCTTAAACCACTGCCCGGTAATACCATCCAAAAAGGCGATAGGAATAAATACAGCCACAATAGACATAGTGGTAGCGATAACCGCCATTCCAATTTCTTTGGTGCCATCACGGGCGGCTGTCATATTGTCTTTGCCCATTTCCATATGGCGGACAATGTTTTCCCGCACAACAATAGCATCATCAATCAGAATACCAATCGCCAGTGACAAGCCTAACAGCGACATAAAATTCAGCGTAAAGCCACAGGCCCAGACCGCGATAAAAGAGGCTAACACTGAGGTTGGCAGAGCCAATGAGGTAATAAGTGTCGAACGCCAGGAGTTTAAAAACACAAAAACGGTGACAATAGTCAGTAAAGCGCCCATAGACAGTGCTTCTGTCACGTTGCGCATACTGGCCGCTACGTCTTCACCTGAGTCACGTACCACCACTAATTCAAAATCGGCAGGTAAGGTTTTCTTTAACTCTTCAATTTTTGCTTTGATATCGTCCGTCACACTGATAGTGGAAGCGTCACGGGCTTTAATCACGTCTATTCCCAAAGAAGGCGTACCATTAAAGATAGACAAACGGCGCTGCTCTGCGGCGCCATCCACCACCTCTGCAACTTGCTCTAAACGAATGGCTTGATCGCCGTTGCGTTTGACGACCATTTGTTCAAATTCACGCACATCGCGCAGACGGCCCTGGATACGAATACCCTGCTCTTCCATACCGTTCACAACCCGGCCTACTGGTGCAGCCACGTTTTGTGCACGCAAGGCATTGACCACATCCATTGCTGACACATTGGCTTCACGCATCGCATTGGAGTTCAAGAACACTGTCATTTCACGTTCTTTTTCCCCTTCCAGATTGACCAGCGCTACACCAGGCACAGCTCGTATTTCGCGGGCGATTTGGTGTTCAGCCAGTTGCGACAGTTCTATCGGATCCATTGATTTGGACGATAAAGCCAGCGACATAATAGGGAAAGCATTCGGATCTTCACGACGCAGAAAAGGCTCCTTCATCTCCGTCGGCAGTTTGTCCCGTACTACGGCCACTGCATCCCGCATTTCCTGCGAGGCTTCAATCAGGTCTTTATCAAACTCAAAAATTGCCACTATCACCGCATTGGACTCACGGGCATATGAGCGTAGCTCCCTCATCCCGGTGATGGTAGCCATCGAGTCTTCCACCCGGTTTAACACTTCACGCTCAACAGTTTCAGGCGAAGCGCCAGGATAAGGAATGGTCATCACCAGTACAGGAGGCTGAACATCAGGGAATTGGTTAGTTTTCAAATTGGTCATCGCAAAATAACCAAATATCATCATAGCCAGAGTGACGGCCACCACCACCATAGGGCGCTTGATACTAAAATCAGATAAAAACATGGTTTAATTTCCTGTGCTGACTTTAGCTGAGGTTTGCTCTTCCACGGCCAAGGCTGCGGCAGCCAGCTCGGCTTTAACGCCGTCAGTTAACGCACCTTGTGGATGACGCAAAATCTGAGCACCAGAGTTGATACCGGACAAAACCTGTTGAGTTCCCCAGCGTTCATCCTTATCACCCACTTCTACTTCGGTCTTTTTCAGTTCGTTGTTGGCAAACTGCCAGACAAAGTGTTTATCGCCCTCACGGATCAACGCCGACTCTGGCACCATCAAGGCATCGCTGTTTTGCACCTCAACATGCCCCTCGGCATACAAACCTGCAACCAGTGACTGCTCTTTCAAATCCATACTGACTAACAATTGAACCTGACGGGTACTTTCATTGGCCAACGGATTAATGCGCTCGACAGTGCCAGTGAAAAACTGACCGCTATAACCATTTACTTTAAAGGTCACTTTATTGCCTACTTTGACTTGCCCCACACGGTCAGCGGCCACATAGCCCTCAAACCGAATACTGGCAGGGTCAATCAGCACCATCAACCCCTTGCCAACCTGAGCTGTATCACCGGCAGAAACTTTGCGGGTTGCCACTACACCCGAAAATGGTGCTTTGACTTCAGTTTTCTCCATCTGCTGACGCGCTTCCACTAAACGAGCCCGGGCAGAGGCTAAATCAGACTGAGCCTGGTTTGCTTTGTTTTCCGCAGCTTCTAAGCCTTCTTGGGTCACTAAACTCTGTTTGGACAAAGACTGCATGCGTTTAAGTTGGCGATTGGATTGCTCCAGCGTTACTATCGCCGAACGTTCGGCTTCCTGGGCTGATAGTAATTTGTCGCGGTAGGTCGTTTGGTCCAGCTTCACCAATACATCACCGGCTTTGACCAGATCACCATTGTCTTTGAATACCTGCATGACGATGCCGGAAACTTCTGCGTTGAGTTCAGCTTTCACCACGGGTTGTAACGACCCTGAAATCACAGGACCACGCGCTAAATTACTTTCCGCTAAGGTGAGTAAATCCTGCCCCACGAGTTGTAATGGTTTTGCGCTGTCATCTTGCACTTTGGCTACTTCAGGCTTAGAACAAGCCGCTAAAGCGCTGACAACACATAAGGTGATTAATGTTAGTTTTATAGTTTTCATGGTCCCAACCCATCCGATAGTTCAAGCAAGCATAGATACTTTTTTATTAAAGCCACTATAAAACAGTCAGAAGTTTCAGTCCTGCCAAAAGGGTAACAAGTTGTAACGGCCCAAAAGAAAATTATATCAATGACTTATGATTTAAATTTTGGCAAGATGCCGTAACAAGGACTTATTGCGAAACCAGAGTTATAAGACGTAGATATGATCGGTTATATGAGACACACCAGGCGTACTCCAGACAGAGACTAACGCTTTATCATGTTCAGCCCAACTATTAACTGTGCCTGTCAGAACAACATCAGATTCAATCACTTCAACCTGGATAGCGACGTCCATACCCTGACTTTGTCGCGCAAGAGCTGTCTCTATATCTTTTTTAACAGTCCTGGCAAGATTTTTCGGAATCAACCGAATCTGATTGGTCACGCCTCGCACACCAGCCAGATAACGTAAAGCCTGAGTAGCTGCACGACGCTGATAATCAAAAGCCACTTCCCCTGTTAAGTTGATCCATCCCATAGCAACAGTTAACTCTATGCAATGAGCCGGGATATGACTGGACCATTGCAATACAGATTCCGCGACCCTGGTTAAGTCTGCATCCTGATAAACATGCTGATGGGGTAATGCAACCACCAGTTGATTGTCTAGTGACTGCACGCCATAAACCCGTTGAACGGCGCATTGCACATGCCAAAGCTCAGCCAGTGAGGACACCTTCCCCGATAAAGTCACTATGCCACCATGCACTAAAACCTGAAGCTTGTCCGTCTGCACAGCGCTATCCCACTTCAGTTCAGCCTGGATATCCAATGTCAGTTGTTGATCTGTTTTCATTGATTCCCTTCCTTTCTCGCTATTATTCAGTTGTGTTGCTCAGGCAGTCCCCATAATAAACTGGCAAGTTCATTGGCGTGCTGTTCTTCGGTTTGCAGAATGTTTTGTATAAGGGCGCTGCTGGTCGGGTCATCATCACCGATAAACAATAGCAACTCTTTGTAATGATCGATGGCTACGCGCTCTTCAACCAGATTCTCTTTAATCATTTCATACAAATTCACAGCTATACCAAATACAGATTGTCCTCTCTCTATGACACCCTGCGGTGAAAAATCCGGTTCACCTCCTAACTGAACTATACGCTCAGCCAGCCAATCAACGTGCTGTAATTCTTCATTAGAGTGCTCTAAAAACTCAGCCGCCACTGTGCAGGCATGGATGCCTTTGGCTATAAAATAATGACTACGATAGCGCAACACGCAAATCAACTCTGAGGCCAAAGCAGCATTGAGCATGCGAACAACATCACTTCGGCCGGCTTGATAGCCCTGAGTTACAGCACCTGCTTCAACGTGTTTTCGGGCATGTTGACGTAATAATTTATGATCGGTAATTAACGTGCTCATCATGGGCCTCCTTATAGTTCGTAGCATTCATCAAGCGCGGCTAACTCATCGTCCTGTGCAAAAACAAGCTGCTCGTGCGATAACGCACATAGGTAGATAAAACTATTTAATTTATATCCTGACTAGTGTTTAACTGAGCTACTTCAGGGAGGTGCTGGCAGCTGTCTTTAAAGCAGAGGATCTGATGCTCAGCCTGCTCCCTTGATAAATCATAATGTTCCTGCAATAAGCGACTAAGCCGGTGAGGCATACCCTCAGAATGCAACAATTGTTCTCTGGATAATTTATTCCAACACTTCTGTGCCTCATCTAAATGCCTAAACCAGAATTGTTCCTGTGCAATCCGATCCCCGGCAGCGGATATCGCTGCTGGGCTTTTTTGTCTGGTTGCAGTTTTCATCAAAACCCTCCCATTGCTTTACTACGGACTCGTTGGTGCTGAGGCAGTATTGGCAATAATGACCTCAACCCTACGGTTTTGTTGACGACTGGCAGGTGAATCATTACCAGTAACAGGTGAGTTCTCACCCAGTCCTGTAACGCTTAGACGGTCCGATGCAATCCCCTGACTTTCCAGATAGCGTCGCACTGAATTAGCCCGACGCTCTGACAAGCCCTGATTTGAATCTGAACTGCCAACGCTATCGGTATGACCTTCAATCTGTACCTTTCGGTCCTGATAACGATTTAAAAAGGCAGAAAGCTTTGACAAATTATTCAGCGACCCCTCTTTGAGTTCAGCACGGCCTGTGTCAAACAGCACATCCCCTAAAGTCACAACCCAACCTCTTTCGGTTTCTTTTGCATTCAGGTCTGCGATTTGTTGCTGTAATTCCAAAGCCTGCTGTTTAGCACGTTCTGATTCAGCTTCTGCAGTTGTCGCATCTTGTCTCGCTAACTTCGCATCATAACGGGCTGAATCAGCCTCCTGAGTTCTGGAATCCAGACGAGCATCTGCCTGTTGTTCGCCCAGCGTTTTGTATTGCTCATCCAGGTAATTCGTTTGGGCCACAGCTTTGGCAATTTCAACTTTTTTATCTGCCAGTTTCACTCTGTAGCGGGCAAGAACTAAATCTTTGGTCGGTTGCTCTGCGGCTAACACTGCCGCTTCAGCTTGCTGTACCGGCAACACAGCTCTATTGCTCAAGTTAGGATCAGCCTGCAATGCAGTCAGTTTTTGCCTTACAGCAAAAGAACCCTCTGGTTTCACTACGGCTGAGCTACAGGCGCTTAATGTCATTACACCAGCAATAAGCACCGATATTTGGCTTTTACCCGTTAAAATTTTCATTGCATTTGTCCTGTTTTACGTTGCATTTCTTGCTTCAACACATCGATATTTTTTTGCATATCGTCAATCACAGCCCGGACTTTTCCCTCTCCGGCACGAGCAGACGCCAACTCAGCACCTGCCCGGGATAACTCGGCATAATGACGGGCTGACAGCATATCTTCCTTCTGAACCGCAGCACGGGCAGAAACTAAATCGGCTCTGGCTTCTAATAACTCTGGTAACGCATAATCACTTGCAGTAATGCGCTCGGCCGCAGCTATCGCTTGCTCCGCCGCCTGTATCTGGCTAACAGGAGCCACGGGCGCAGAAGCACAAGATGCCAGCAAACCACTCAGGCTTAACAGCAGCAGATTTTTACGGATCTGTGGGTACAGGTCCGACAGATAGGTGGATATATACATGATAACTCCCTGATCAATAGTCAAAAAAACAACACAGCAGAACCCTTGCCGAAACTCAGCCAATACGAGTCTGCCTGTTGTTGCATAGTGGACTCTCCGATCAAAGTGTTCGGTGCGCTGGCGCTCATATACTTTGCTTGTTTTTGTAAAAAGATAAGATTAAAGATTTAAAAAAAGTTAATTAACCACTTTGTGCTATGACCCACATACAAGGCTATTGAGGTGCTATAGTCTGACCCTTCACTCTGAGCAAAAGGATTTGAAGGTCAGATTTTTCAAGGAACAGATTGCCACCCACATAAAAGGATGTACTTATGCCAACTCATACCGATGGTACAGCTCCAAACTCTAGTCAGAAGGCCCCAGCTTTAACCAATGAATTCCATAACTTCATTGCCGATATCGAAGACTTACTGAAAACCACCACTTCATTAACAGGAGCGGAGTTTGAACAAGCAAAGAAAAAGCTGACTGAGCGTGTCGCTACAGCCAAAGCATCAGTGGAAGATATAGGTCAAAACTTTGCCGCTAAAGCACGCCATTCTGCTGAAGTCACAGACCGTTATGTGCATCAACAACCATGGCAGTCTATTGCAGCCTGTGCAGCTGTCAGCTTCGTACTGGGTGTTTTTGTTGCCCGCTACAGCGGTTCAGGTTCCAAATAATAGGATCTACACCGGCCCTTTGAGGTCGGTTTTTTGAATGGAGTTCACATGTCGACACCTGAAGCAGAAAATGCCAGTGCAGGATCTGTAGGTTTTAATCCTGCCCGCTGGTTATGGTTACTGGACAAAGCTAGCCCTCAGTTGATGACACAACTGAGTTTACATGGTCAGTTACTGAATCTGGAATGGCAGCAGGAAAAACGCCGTATACAATGGGTGATGCTCTACGGTACGCTAAGTGTAGTTTTTGTATTTCTGGCATTCTTGTTTGCGGGTTTTGCAGTACTTTATTTGAATCGAAACAATGAAAGCTTTACCTTCTTTATCTGGACTTTACCTTTTGTATTTACCTTTTTAGCTGCAGCTTGTTTTTTTCTGCTCCAGCACCTCGGAAAGAAAAACCAAAGTGCATTTAGCTGCAGTATCCAGGAGTTTATTATCGATATGAAGCTATTGAGGCGTGAGCTATGAGCGCAGACAAACCTTTACCTATAGCAATTCAAATTTTGTTATTGCAACAAAAAATGGCTCAACAACGTTACCTCATACATCAGCAGTTCGGATCTCAGCAACAAGATAACGACCAGTTTCCACGTAGTTTATGTATGAAGTTACTGCAACAAAAACTGGCTGACTTGGCGCCCAGTTCAGTGTTGTTAACAAATAAACTACAAGGCAAAGGAACAGCCTTACTCTGGTCTTTTGCCTTAACTTAGCCCAGTACTGGCTAAAAAAAAGAACTCAAAGGTCAAAATAACCAAGCTCTGTTAATTTATAAAAAGACTTCAGATTGAAGGCATCGCTCTATGTTCGATGGCGTACAGACTCCAATGTGAAAACAGTGGATGCTAATACCGATCAATATTGATCCTAAATCTAGACATGGAGTTTTAGATGCCAGATATAAAAGGTTCTCGACAAAACCATTTGCTAGCGGCTTTGCCCGCTGACGTTCAGGAAAGATTGTTCCCCCACATGGAGTTAATTGAGTTACCGCTTGGTAAAGTTTTGTATGAATCCGGCGATACTTTACGTTATGTCTATTTTCCTACTAACTCTATCGTCTCTTTACTCTATGTGATGGAAAGTGGAGCTTCTGCAGAGATTTCAGTTGTCGGCAATGAAGGCCTGATAGGTATTGCACTTTTTATGGGCGGTGAGAGCACCACCAGCCGAGCCATAGTGCAAAGCGCAGGTCAGGCCTACCGTTTACTAGGCCAGCGCCTAAAGGATGAATTTAATCGTCACGGTGCTCTGCTACATACCCTGCTGCGTTACACTCAGGCCCTGATCACCCAAATGGCACAAACTGCGGTTTGCAATCGCCATCATTCGATTGAACAGCAACTTTGCCGCTGGTTGTTATTATCGCTCGACCGACTCGAGGGCAATGAACTGGTGATGACCCAGGAGCTGATAGCGAACATGTTGGGCGTGCGACGTGAAGGCGTGACAGATGCAGCCGGTCGCTTACAACGCTTAGGAGTGATCGAGTACCACAGAGGTCATATTCAGGTTCTCAGCCGCGCTAAGCTAGAAAGCTTAAGCTGTGAATGTTATGCAGTCGTCCGCAAAGAGTCTGATCGTTTATTACCATGGACAAAAGGCTCAACTAAAGTTTAATCAGTTTATATAATGTGCCTCAAAGCACGTTGGGCCGCTCAGTCTTGACTGTCCGCTTTAATTTGCGACGAAGTTCTAGTAATAACGATGTACCGAGTGACAAAAACACTGGTTCATGTAAGACAACCGGCCTGAAAACCGGTTCAACATCGCTCCTCTTTTTCATACAACCTCCATCTGGTCTACAATAGCGCGTACACCTGGAGCACTCCAGACTGATTGCAATACCATTGTATGTTCTGCAAGACTGTGAACCTGTCCTTTGATTACCACCGTATCTTGATGAGCTGAAATATCAAGTTTACAGTTGTTGAGTAACACATGACGCTTTAGCGCATTATTGATTTGAGATTTTACATCAGACAGAGTAAGTAATGGTTTAAGCTCAATTGAATTAGTGACCCCACGTACCCCCATCAAACTCCGAACTATCGTATCGGCAAGGCGTCGTTGATAATTCCAGGTGACCTCACCAGTTAACGTCACCCACCCTTTCTCTACAATAACTACCAAGTCGTGCAAAGCGCGTTGAGCAGACCAGGTCAATACCTGTTCAACCGTTTTGGCAATCTCTATATCTGTTTTCTGGCTATACCCGGGTAAACGCACATCCAGTTCTACGACTACAGCACGAACACCTTTAACTCTTAACGCTGCACCTTGTGCACTTAACTTCTCGGCAAAAGATTCCACTTCTCCAGTCAAAATAATAATACCATCCTTAATACCTACACCAATTTGTTTTGCCTGCACTGCGGCGTCCCAGGACAATTCAGCCATGACATCATTCTGTATTTGTGCGTCCGTTTTCATGCTATCGACCTACTCAATTAAAAACTCAGGCTACCAAAATCTGAGAAGAGTGATCTGTGCGCCATCACTCTGACCTGAACGTTTAGTGCTATGACGAACAGAAGGCTTCAAAGCAATAACACAGACTGCCAGCCCAATAGCTCGGAATAAGGCTCCCTCTGATGCATCAAGTTCTGGCGCAAAATAAACTTTTGCAACAACTCTCTGATAAAGAACGACAAGCCGTGATGCGGCATAGCAAAATTGCCGAATTGCAATTTGGACAGGTGCTGTGTGAAGAAGGAAAAAACTGTGGTTTTGTCTATCTGCCTTTATCTGGTTACATTTCAATTTTAACCTCGGTGCAGCAAAATCAGCGCCTGGAAGTCGGTCTGATTGGTAACGAAGGCATATTGGGAGCTTTAGTCTCTATTGGAGTGGAGACCTCTCCAGTTCAAGCCATAGTGCAGGGGCAAGGTTTGGCGCTAAAAATTGAGCACCAAATTTTTATCGCTGAACTACAACGCTGTGTCAGGTTACAACACCTGTTGCAACAGTATCTGGCCTTTTATGTTCTTCAGCTCACCCGCTTAGTCTGTTGTAATCACTACCATGAAACTGAACCACGTTTAGCACGCTGGCTTCTGATGACACACGACAGAGCCGAAGGGGATCAATTTTTTCTGACGCACCAGTATTTAGCTTTTATGTTAGGGGTAAGGCGCAGCAGCGTTACTGAAGCAGCGGGTTCATTGCTTGAGAAAAAGATCATCGACTACCACAGAGGCCAAATCCATATTTTAAATCGATCTGCACTGGAAAAAGCCAGCTGTAGCTGTTATGGCAATTTGCTTGATAAACAGCGAACTTTTTTATCAGGCCTAACATCATCAAACTCAGACTCTGTTCGTTGACGAACTGAACCATGCTAACGAATGGGCCAGACTCATGGTCCGGTATTGTGCTGCTGCGCCGGCAGCCCAGGCGAAAGCCTCAAGGAGTTATCTATGAATTACAACGATAAAGACCAGTATGGTATTTATAAAAACAGTAGCATGCACGCGAACGGCAATATGGGTCCAGGCCCGGGCCTGATGGGCGCAGAAACTCTGCTCGGTAATGATGTCTATAATCATCGCGATGAAAAAGTCGGTGATATCAAAGAAATTATGCTGGATATGAGTGGCGGAAAAATCAGCTATGCGGTGTTATCTTTCGGATCATTTTTAGGCATGGGCGAAAAATTATTCGCAGTGCCATGGAGCGCTCTGATCCTGGATACCGAAAACAAACGTTTTACGCTGGATATAGAAAAAGATCGCTTAGAAAACGCTCCAGGCTTTGATAAGGACAACTGGCCTGATATGGCTGACAGCACGTGGCGAGAATTGATCTATAGCTATTACAGCAACAAAATCCTCTGAGGACCCTGTCTGGTTAAATAGTAAAGCCCTGAATTTTGGTTCGGGGCTTTTTTCTATAAGTACGCTAACGCACAGACCGCCTACCGCACCGGGCCCAAAGTAAAGACTTTCCCATCGATTTGGAGTACCTCTATGTTAGAAACTATTGTCGCAATACTGGTGATCTTATGGCTCCTAGGTATGGTGTCATCCTACTCGTTAGGCGGCGCCTTGCACTTATTACTGGTGGTAGCACTGGTGATTATCGTGCTACGAGTGCTGCAAAGACGCCGACTCTGATTAAGGGGTATCTGATGAAACCACTGAAAATAATTGCGCTGCTCCTTTTTGGAATTGCCTCATTGGCTTATCAGAGTTTTAGTTACACCAAGAGCTGCCAGACTGCAGAAATTGGCTCACTCGAACTGTCAGTTAAACAAACAGAGCAATTTAGTGTACCAGCCTGGCTAGGCTGGATGCTGATTACTTAGGTCTGTTGCTTATTATTAATCCCCCGCCGCTCATGAGTCAGGTCCATTTCGGCGCCTGTGTTGAGCTGCATTTATCGGAGAATACTTATGACCATTAAACCATTAGTGCTTGCTACATTGCTGGCCGTTGCCGCGGTATCAGGCATCGGCTGCGCTTCAACCCGTACCTCTGAAGGCACAGGAGAATATGTCGACGATACGGTGATCACTGCAAAAGTAAAATCTGCATTTTTGGGCGAAAAAGGCTTAAAAGTGGCAGAGATTAATGTTGAAACCTTTAAAGGCGTTGTGCAATTAAGTGGTTTTATTAATTCCCGCGCTGACGCAGACCGAGCTGTTGCGCTGGCTCGTGGCATATCTGGTGTGACTTCTGTCAAAGATGATATGCGCATTAAATAACCATTTTTCAGTTTAGCGCGGCAGCGCACTGAACTGACTTGGCGATCACTCTACTTTAGTCAGGCGTCATCCCCTGTATGCTTTGCACTTCCGCTAAACCATGCAGGTCAAGGAGAATACTAATGACTACATCTAAAGATAAAACATCTAAAATCAGCTCTATAGTAGGTTTCACACCTGTTTCAACGACTACAACAAAAGATGTAAAAGACTCAAAAATGTCCACAGCATCTAAAGTTGCAACCCCACAACAAAGTGCTGGCAAAGGTGTCCCTGCTCATGCACAAACAAAGACATCAGACGAAGCCTGGCAAAAACGTATAGGTGCGGCGCACAAAGTCTGGAGCAAACTGTCTGAAAGCGAGCTGAAAAAATCTGCAGGCGAACCGGAGAAGTTAGCAGAACTGGTGCAAACACGATATTCCATCAGCCGCTCAGATGCCGATAAGCAAGTGAGAAACTTTATCGACAATCGCAATTAATTCAACAAGGGAGAGCAACATGAAATTGATCAAGAAAAAATATCCAGCCGTGCTGGCATTAATACTAAGTGCTTTGTCTGTTCCTGCGATGGCACAGGCTGATAAAAGCAGTCAGGGCTTAAAAAATGCCCGCCTGGAAAGTCAAATTCTGACCACTTATCAGCTCAGTCCTTATCTGCGTCATGATGATATTGTTGTCACTGTTGAGGGAGATAAAGCTACGATCAGCGGTAGAGTGGAAAGCGACGCCAATAAAGAGTTAGCCACTGAAATTGCTGAAAGCGTCAAAGGGATCAGCAAAGTCGACAACCTCATGATCACCGACGAGGACTACAAAAAACCTGAGCGTAAAGCTGAGTCCAGTTATGCCGAGATCATCGACGATGCCAGTATTACGGCCGCTGTGAAATCTAAACTCACATGGAGCCGTTATGTCGACAGCAGCACCACCAAGGTCACCACTAGAAAAGGTATGGTGACTTTAACGGGAACAGCTGAGGACAAAGCTGCCATTGATCTGGCTGAAAACCTGGCCATGACCACAAGGGGCGTGATGTCAGTTGATAACAAGCTGATAGTGCAGGCAAACCAGGATAAAAAATCAAAGCCTGGCACAGCTATAGCTGACAGCTGGATCACGACCAAAGTAAAATCCACTTTTATGTATTCAAACAATGTCGATAGCTCTGATATTTCTGTCAATACTAATAAAGGTGTAGTAACACTCAATGGTCTGGTCGATAGTGGCTCAGAAAAAGCACTGGCGGTGCAACTGGCAGAGAATGTCAAAGGTGTACAAAGCGTCGATGCTGGTGGTTTAACCTTTAAATAAGCTACTTTTTATTGCCAAGTTTTGTGAATACAGCTGTGGAGATAGCCCAAACCAACAGCTGTGCTTACAGCGAATTAGCTAGTGCACTCTGCATGCATTAGCTAATTTTTTTGCCTTTTAATCCGCTACACCCTTTTAGAAGCTGCACAGCGTCAAATTCTGAATAAAAATCAGCCAACTAACCAAATAAAGAGTCCAACCTAACTGGAAAGCGGCAGCTATTTGCTACAGTATAAACAGCATCAATTGCTGAAATTTATAGTTAGGGAAGTCCCAGTGCCCGATAGTTTAAGTTTATTACCTGCCATTCTGGCGATAGCTGTAGTGATTTGGCGTAAGGAAGTGATACTGGCACTTATTTTAGCCGTAGCCTGTGCTGAAGTTTTATTGTATTTAAAACAGCCTGAACTAAGCGTCTTTGGTGCTTTGTTGTATGGCCCGGTGCAAAGTTTAGAACGCATAATCTCTGTCACTTCTTCAGCCGATAACAGCAGAATTTTATTGTTCTCCCTGCTGATTGGTGCCCTGATGGCCTATATGCGCGATTCGGGTGGTGTCTCTGCTATGGTCAACTGGTTCATCCGCAAAGGAATTGCCCGCACTAAACGTCAGGCTGGTTTTATCAGCTACGGCATAGGTATTCTGGTGTTTATCGAGTCTAATTTGAGTGCGTTAACCGCAGGTATAGTGTCGCGTGGTTTGTACGATAAATTTAAAATGAGTCGTGCCCGCCTGGCTTATATAGTCGACAGTACCAGTGCTCCTATTTGTATTTTAATTTTGCTCAACGGCTGGGGTGCTTATGTGTTGGGGCTGTTAAGTACTTATACCTTACCTGAATCTGCTGTCTCCGTGCTCATTGGCACTATTCCACTGAATTTTTATGCTTTGTTTACCCTGATGATGGTGTTTTACACCATCTACACCGACAAAGTTTATGGTCCGATGAAACAAGCCGAACTTGAGCTCAATACAGTCGCCAGCCATAGCGATATTGATACTCCAGCAAGTAGTGTGTCGTTGATGTTAGTGCCTTTACTGACTCTGATTGCCGGTATGGTCGGCTTTATGCTGTGGACAGGAAATGGCAGTTTAGTCGAAGGCTCGGGTGCTAAGGCTGCACTTTATGCCACTACTCTGGCTTGTGTAGTGGCTTATGGCCTGATGGCTCTGACTCGAAAATTTAACCATCAGCAACTGGTGACTATAGGTTTTAGAGGTATGGGAGAACTCTTGCCTTTAGTCAGCATAGTACTGTTATCTTTGGCTTTAGGCAGCGCGATGAAGGATTTAGGCACTGGGATTTATGTTGCTTCTTTTGTCAAAGAGTCCACTCCTTTGGTGTTAATTCCGGCCCTGCTTTTTATCGCTGGAGCCATTATCTCTTTTACCACTGGCACTTCATGGGGAACATTTGCCATTTTAATTCCTATAGGTATGCCTTTGGTCGAGATGCTCGGATTACCGCCTTCGCTCATTCTGGCTGCTATTTTAAGTGGTGGTATTTGGGGCGATCACTGCTCCCCCATCTCAGATACCACAGTAGTCAGTGCAGTCGCATCAGGCTGTGATTTATTAGAGCATGTAAAAACTCAGCTGCCTTATGCGCTGTTTTGTGGCGTGCTGGCACTGATCGCCTTTTTAATCAGCGGCTGGGTGATGATTGGCGGCTAAAGCGCAAACAAGCTATGGATTTATACGGGAAGTACAGTCGATGAAAACACAAGCCACAGTCGCTCTGAGCTGCATTTTGTTACTATCCTGTGCTGCCACAGAGCCACAAAAAACGCAGCCACAAGCCAAACCAATAAGCTCAGCGGTAGTGAAGTCTCAAGGCGAGATCCGGATTGAACCTGATAAACCTGCTGATATTGTGAATGTCACGACTCTCACTCAGCAAATACAGGTGAACATGGCCTATGCTGGTCCTGATAATTTCACAGCAACACCAGTGCCTGGTTATCAGGCGAATCACTGCTATTTGCAGCAAAAAGCCGCGCAAGCTGTAGCGCAAGTTGCGATACAAGCCGCTCTTTTGGGTTATCAGTTGCAATTACTGGATTGTTACCGGCCTCAACGCGCATCCAATTATTTTATCAGTTGGGTAGCAGATGCTTCAGATCAAAAAACCAAAGCAGCCTATTATCCTCGTCTGAATAAAGCAGACTTACATCAGGGTTATATTGCTGCACACTCGGGGCATAGCCGTGCCTCCACTGTGGATTTAACTTTACTGCGAAAAAACGCTGCGGGTCAGTGGCGCCCTGTAGATATGGGTGGTACTTATGATTTATTTGACCCTGTGTCTCATTTAAACAGTACAGCTATTACCACAGAACAAAAAGCCAACCGATTGTTATTAAAAGATTTAATGCAGCGACAAGGCTTTACCTCTTACGAGCTGGAGTGGTGGCATTTTACGCTGCACAACGAACGCTACCCAAACAGCTATTTTGACTTTGTGGTGAATTAAAAGGAGCTGTTATGCCCTCTTTGCGCCAGTCTGCCTCTGGCTTAGTGTTGCTGATCACTGCAGGACTTAGTGCCTGCAGTAGTACAGCCTCCCTGCACACAAAACAACACCAGCTAATGACTCAACTGTCTGCACAATTACAACAAGCTCAACTGCCCACAGACGCACTGGCTTTTATCGCCTACCCACTGGATAGTTCTGCAACACCACTCAGTTATCAGTCAGACAAAGCCATGCAACCCGCTTCCACCATGAAACTCGTCACCAGTATTGTCGCACTGGAGCAATTGGGTCCGGTCTACCGTGCGAAAACTCAGTTACGCTCTTACGAAGCACCAGCGCAAAAGATGCAACAGCCTTTGGTGCTGAAGGGTTTGGGGGATATGGACTTTAACGTGCAGGAACTCTGGTCGTTGCTACAACAGGCTTATGATCAGGGCATACGCCAAATTCCCGCTATTCAGATTGACCGCAGCTGGTTTAATCCTTCACGTCCTGAGCTAACTGCTTTGCCTTTTGATGAAACGCCACGGGAATACTATAACCTGCTGCCCGATGCTTTGTTTTTACAACGGAATATGCTGGGCATCCAATTGCAGTCCACTGCTGATAGTGTCACAGGCCAGTTTTATCCTGCACTACAAGATCTGGAGCTCATAACCAACCAGGTTGTGCTAACCAACAGCCTCTGTGCAGATTGGTATCCACATCCCCATCATTTAGTCTTTAAACGCCAACCCGACAGGTTACAACTGATATTGCAGGGAGAGTTTCCGAAACATTGTCAGAAAAGGGATTATTTGCAGTTGCTCAACCGCCCGGATCTCAGTCGTTTACTGGTACAGCAGTTATGGCAACAGATTTCAGGACAAACACGAGTCCCAGTGCTGGAACAAGGCGCAACTGAGGCCACAGTGCTGCTGGCAGAACATCAAAGCCGAGCTTTAGCCGAGGTCTTACGAGACATTAATAAAAGCTCTGACAATGCCCTCACCCGCCAGCTGTATTTAGCCTTAGGCGCCCAACAAATTAACGCCCCAACTGAACGGACGGCTGACCGCTCAGAGTTACAGGTTCGCAGTTTTCTTAGCAGTATCGAACTGGATCACAGCAGCCTGGTGCTGGAGAATGGTTCGGGGTTATCCCGCACTGAACGCATTAGTCCAGAACTCATGGCGGCACTACTGCAGCATGCTTACCAGAGTCAGTATCAGCCGGAACTTATCAGCAGCATGCCAGTTGCAGGTATGGATGGCACCTTAAAACGCCGTTTTACTGAGAGCCCGGCCAAAGGCAAAGCCCGTTTAAAAACCGGTACTTTGCGTAATGTAACGGCACTCGCAGGTTTTGCCACAGACCAAAGTGGCCGCACCTGGGTGGTCGCCAGTTTTATCAACCACCCTAAGGCCAGCCGTGGCCGAGTGGTCCTGGATAGCTTGATTGACTGGATCACAATGCAGTCTGTGACCAATTGACTCTGTCTGACTAGAGCGGACAAAAAGCAGGTCCAGCCTGCTTTTCAACCTGAGTTACCGGGTTTACACCTTAAACTTCGATAATACAGCACTAAAATTCTCAGCGATGCGCTTTAAGCCCTGACTGGAATCTTTGGTTGTGGCACTGTGCACCGCATTCTGTTGTGCTGCAGAATGAATATGGTTGGTTTTTTGGCTCACACCATCAGCTACATCACGTTGCTCAGCCGCTGCAGTACTGATTTGGCTATTCAGGTGATTAATTTCCTCTATGGCTTTAAGCACTAAATCCATAGCCTGACTGGCTTCAGCAGCTTTGATCTCGTTATCTTTGACCGTCGCCTGAGCCGTTGAGTTTAAGCTTTGTACTGCGTTTACACCTTGTTGTAACTGTTCAATCATTCGTTTAATTTCACCCGTGGAGGACTGAGTACGGCCAGCTAATAAACGTACTTCATCGGCCACGACACTAAAACCACGGCCTTGCTCACCGGCCCGTGCGGCTTCAATCGCGGCATTCAGCGCCAGCAGGTTGGTTTGTTCGGCTATAGTGTTAATGACTTCAAGTACTTTACCGATTTCAGCACTGGAGGCTGATAAAGTAGCAATAGAGCGCTGAGACTCTTGTGAATCCAATAACTGCTGAGCGGCATTTTTCACTGACGCTTCCAGTGTCTTCATTGCACCTTGCGTCAAACGTGAGGCTTCAACACTGGCTTGTTCTGCTTGCTCGGCGTTATGAGCCACCACAGAGGCGGTTGTCGCCAGCTCATGCACAGAGGATGCGGTGACTTCCAAATCAACAGTTTGTTTCACCACCTCGGCACTGGATTCTTCTGCCACATGAGCCAGTTCTACCGAAGCCTGCACCAGACCATGAGTCATAGAGCTCAGCTCTACTATAGTTAAGCGTAATTGCTCAAGTAACTGGTCAAAACAGCGCGCCATTTCACCAAATTCGTCACTGCTGTAGTTGGAAAAACGGCGGGTTAAATCACCTTCACCTTCGGTAATAGCTTTAATAGCTCTAATAGTATCGTTGACCCGGGTCACGACGATGCTATGGGTTAACCAGTACACCACCAGTAATAGAACTATCGCTGCTATGACGATAATCAACGAGGTCTTTATGACTTCATCACGTACTTCGGCGCTGAGTTCGTCGTTCGAATACGCCAAGACTATCTGATAACC
The DNA here is from genome assembly GCF_001275035.1 of Rheinheimera sp. KL1. Taxonomy (NCBI): domain Bacteria; kingdom Pseudomonadati; phylum Pseudomonadota; class Gammaproteobacteria; order Chromatiales; family Chromatiaceae; genus Rheinheimera; species Rheinheimera sp. KL1. The sequence continues at coordinate 241,713 of NZ_LAMX01000021.1, read as the reverse complement.
CCAGGGCGCAAACTGCTCTGTCTGAATAGTCCACTCCGGATTTTTCGTTTTTACAATCTGCTCCAGCTCTTCTGCTTTGATATGGCTGGACTGAGCACGGATAGCGCCGTTTCTGTCGAGCAAAGCAACGAAACCTGAATTCAGTAAACGGCTGGACGCCAGCAACTGACGCAAAGCTTCTAAATCGGCTTTGTAGCCCACATAACCTATCCCCACCACCTCGCCTTGTGCGTTGACCAGAGGTTCATAAGCCGTAACAAAAGGGTTGCCTAAAATATCCACTGAACCATAAAAAGCATTGCCTTGACGGATAGCAGCCATTGCAGCCCCCGTGGGTGCCAATAAAGTACCTGTTGCCCTGCCCGTGTCTGTAATGACATTTGTGGAGATCCTGACAAAATCATCACCTGTGCGGCTAAAGAGAGTCGCTGTGCCGCCCATAATAGCAGTCAGATCGTCCACCAATTGGTACTTATTGCCCTGTCCTTCAGTTCCCAACAATAAATCAGGCACCTGTTGTGAGCCAAAAGATAAAGTTTCGCCCTGCGATACAGGCCCAAGATCGGCAATACGTTTGCGAAACAGCTTCATGCTACTTTGCACCTGCTGACTTAACAGGGCATCAGTAACAGTTAAGATATTCGTAATTTCGCGGTTTAAGCGCGCTTTATCTGTGTTAACAGAACTTTCTATCTGCTGATATTTAGAAAACGAAATCACCACTATGGAGCCCAGCATCGCCAGTAAAACCAGGCCGGTGAGTGTTAACATAAATTTGCGTTGTACCGACATAAAAGTTCCTTTGTGGTTTGTGGTTACCTTTACTAAAGGCGACCTTGATCAAAGTATTACGTAATAAAATAGTTTAGCCTGTAAAGTTTTGTGTCACTGGAAAGGCTTTTTAAAATCAAAAAAAAGCCTGTCACAAGGAGTGGCCCCGCAAACCCAGTAAAGAAAAGGTCTCTGCTATTCCAGGACATTCATCGAGAATAAGGGTATACACCCTGTTTTCGTAACCAACATCCCTATTTGTTTGCTACGAAATATTTAGTCCGGTCGCACCCGGGCTAAAACGATACAGTTTCTGACGCCTGACTAAGATGATTTAATACAACGCTATGATTAAAAAAATATCACAACGTTTCACTTTTATCATTTTATTCAATGATGCGGCATAAATCCAACTAGTTTTTTACTTTTATCAATGTAACGGTTTGCATAATCACTTAACTATCCCAGAGTCGGCTTTAAAACAGAACGCAAACTGTTAATTTCGTGCATTAATCGTACAGTTTTCTAACTGATATGCGCTGCTGAAATCAATCCTTGCCAACAGATTTTGAATACGTTCCAATGGCAATTAAAACTAATCCATTAGCCTTCAGAGAAACCATGACCTCCACTTTTGTTGCTTTAGACTGGCTGATGTTCGTTTTGTATTTTGTGCTGCTGACCCTAACCGGCTGGTGGATTAATCGTGGTGGCGCAAAAAATAGTCAGGAGTATTTTGTTGGCAGCAATAACATACCGACCTGGCTGGCAGCCATATCAGTTCTGGCTACAGCACAATCTGCGGCTACTTTTTTAGGTGGCCCTGATAGTGGCTATCGCAGCAACCTGACCTACCTTGCCAGCACTTTTGGTGCTTTAATGGCGGCGTTTTTTGTCGGTTATTTTTTAATTCCACGTTTTTACCGCTACAAAGTCAGCACTGTCTATGAGTTGCTTGAGTTACGCTTTGGCAGCAGAGCAAAAAAACAAGCTGGCTTGATGTATTTGTTTGGCCGTATTTTTGCCAACGGTGCCAGGCTTTATATGGCAGCTATCGCAGTGTCGATGATTCTATTTACCGATATAGCCTTGCAGCATGTCATTTACTCCATCGTCCTGCTTTGTCTGGTGTCAGTGCTATATTCCGTTTTCGGTGGTATTAAATCTGTAATTTATGGCGATGCTTTGCAGTGTTTTGTTTATGTCGGAGCTGCTGTTCTGGTGCTGTTGTATTTATGGAGCTCAATTCCGGCCGATTTTTCAAGCGTTTGGCAGGCTTTAGATCGTCCACCGCACAATGCAGCAAGTAAACTAACCTTGATAGATACCAACTGGGATTTCAGTTCCGCCGGAGCCTTTAACATCTACTCCAGTGTCACTGGCTTGTTTTTACTTTATATCGCTTCTTTTGGCTTGGACCAGGATTTAACCCAACGGGCTTTAACCTGCAAAAATGCCCGTCAGGGTTCGTTAGCCATTATCTGGTCGGTGGTATTGGTGGTGCCTGTCACGCTGGTCTTTATGCTGATTGGTTTTTTGCTGCATATCTTTTACCAAAGGCCCGACTTGATGGCGGGTTCTGGCGCCGTGATGCAAAGCAGTCAATTCAGCGGCGAAACTATCACTGTGTTTTTGTATTACGTCTTGCATGAAATGCCGGCTGGTTTGCGTGGTTTAGTCACAGTAGGCGTAATAGCTGCCGCTGTGTCTACTCTGACATCTGGCTTAAACTCTATGGCGTCTGTGATTATTCAGGACTTGTATAAGCCCTGGCAGCGACAACGACAAGCGAAAACAGAGCAGCACTATGTTCGTGCTGCGCGTGTGTCTATGTTGCTTTGCGCCATAGCTTTAGCCTTGATGGCGCTGCTGTGTTTTTACTGGCAACAAAGCAGCGACATGCCTTTGCTGACCTTTGCGTTGGGTGTGATGGTCTTTAGCTACAGTGGTCTGCTTGGAGTCTATGCCAGTGCACTCTTTAGTCAGCGAGGCAGCCCGACATCCGTTTTAGCTGCATTAATTGGCGGCTTTGTCATCATCCTGCTGATGCAGCCATATCTGCAAAGCTACTATTTACCACCAGACTGGCAGTTTGATTTAGCCTTTAGCTGGCAACTCTGTATAGGTTTTGCCTGCTCTTTTATTATTTGCCAGCTGGGAAAAACCAGTGGCTCCGTTGCAAAAACAGAACTAAATGGAGTGCCCGCCTGATGCGTATGACTCTGTTGTTACTTTGTTTCGCCGCCACCTGTTTTGCTCAAGACGAAGCACTGCAAACTGGTGCCGAGCAGCTAGTTAATCAGCCTGATATCTCCCCTGTTGAGCTAAAAGCCAAACACATAGCTTTGGTAGCGAATCAAAGCTCGCTTGTGGGCGATACTCATCTGTTGGAGCTTTTACTGCAACAAGGCCTTCAGGTCAAAACGGTATTCTCACCCGAACATGGTTTTCGTGGTACCGCCGATGCAGGAGCCAAAGTAGACAACAGCATAGATCCGGATACTGGTGTAGCAGTAGTGTCATTGTATGGCCAACATAAAAAACCAAAGGTTGAAGCGTTAAAAGGCATCAACCTGCTTATTTTTGATTTACAGGATGTGGGGGTACGGTATTACACCTATTTATCCACTTTGCATTATGTGATGGAAGCCGCAGCAGAGCAGGATATTCCTCTGCTGGTACTGGACAGACCCAATCCGAATGGTGCTTATGTTGACGGGCCTGTGCTTGAAAACCACTACCAGTCTTTTGTAGGGATGCACCCTATCCCACTTTTACACGGTATGACGCTGGGCGAGCTGGCGCTGATGATTAAAGGTGAAGCTTGGATTAACAAAGCGGAGCAATTAAAGCTTTTCGTATTACCGATAAAAAACTATCAGCGGGACATACCATATGATTTGCCGGTGCGGCCAAGCCCCAATCTGCCGAATGCTCAGGCAGTGGTTTTATATCCCTCTTTAGGATTTTTTGAAGCCACGCCTTTAAGTATCGGCCGTGGCACTGACTTTCCATTTCAGGTGCTGGGTTACACCAATCCGCCTTTAGGCCCTTTTGCTTTTAGCCCTGTCGCTAAAGCTAGCGCAGCATTAAACCCACCCTTGAAAAACAAACTGGTGTTAGGACAAGATTTGCGTAAAGTAAAAGCGGGAGGCCTAGATTTAAGTTATTTAATTCAGGCACAGGCGCTTTTTGCCAAACATCAGCTGAAGCTATTTAACTCGCCGGATTTTATGGATAAGTTATCTGGTACGAGTAAGCTCAGACAACAGATAGAACAAGGCTGGAGCGAAGCACAAATCCGCCAGAGCTGGCAGGCGGATCTGCAAAAATTCAGGCAGCAACGCAGGCCCTATTTATTGTATCCGGATCATCCGCTTTAAGCCGGAAACAGCTCAGCCATCTGCGCTAAGGTGGCACCAGTCACTCTATTAATGCGCCAGTCGTGCAGCATCACAGCCCCCAACGACTGATAGAAGTCGATAGCAGGCTGATTCCAGTCCAAAACAGACCATTCCAGACGGCCACAATCGCGTTCGACCGCCAGCTTCGCCAGATAAGTAATCAAGGCTTTACCGACACCCACGCCACGGCAAGCAGGCTCAACAAATAAGTCTTCCAGATAAATTCCTGGTTTGGCCAAAAAGGTAGAATAGTTATGGAAAAACAGCGCAAAACCTACGTCTTTTCCCTGATAATTCGCCAGCACCACTTCAGCATAAGCTTTATCTGCAAATAAGGTATCACGTAGCTTTTGTTCAGTCGCTACCACCTGATCTGACAGCTTTTCATAGTCAGCCAGCTGTTGAATAAAACTTAAAATAGCGGGCACATCAGCTTCAGTCGCCAAACGCAGTTCAAGGCCATCAATACGGGTTGAAATAATGCTCATCAGAATTCCTTAACAAAGAAGTGGGTCAGAAAAATAACAACACAAAAACAAAGGGGTCAGAGTCATTAATCCGCTATCAGCACATCAATGACTCTGACCCCTTGGCCGGCAACGAACTAATTACTTAGCGCGGCTGCGGTATTCGTCAGTACGGGTGTCGATTTCAATCTTGTCGCCGATTTCAACGAAAGCAGGAACCATTAATTCGAAACCTGTGTCCAGCTTAGCTGGCTTCATCACTTTACCTGAGGTATCGCCACGTGCAGCTGGTTCGGAGTAAACCACTTCACGTACTACGAATGGAGGCAAGTCAACAGAGATAGCGCGCTCGCCGTAGAATACGACTGAACACTGCATATCAGGAACCAGATACTTCAGAGCTTCAGTCATGTTTTCAGCTTCGATCTCGTACTGGTTGTACTCAGCATCCATGAATACATACATTGGATCTGCGTAGTAAGAATAAGTTACTTCTTTGGTGTCTAACATAACTTGTTCAAACTTGTCGTCAGCACGGTATACAGTCTCAAGACCGCCACCAGTTAACAGACCTTTCATTTTCATTTTTACAACAGCAGCGTTACGGCCAGATTTGTTAAATTCAGCTTTCTGAACAACCATTGGCTCGTTGTTGACCATGATCACCTGGCCAGCGCGTACTTCTTGAGCAGTCTTCATCATAATTGAAATATCTTCTTGTTAGGAAAAATTGCGCGACATTATAAATTTATTTTCGGCAAAACGCACGAGGTTGCTGGCAAGATCTTGCTGTTGTGTTAAATATTCCTGCCATTTTTTGTTATGTACCTGAATTTGCTCACTAAAATTACTAAATAAACTGAATTCTGCACTGATATCCTGCTCCAGATTCCAAGCCATATGCAGCTTTTCTATACAGGCTTTTTGTTGTGGTGGTGCGTGCTGCAAGTACTTGTCCAAAAAGGCCTGTAGTTTGATTAAGTGGGCCTGCTCTTCCTGCCGGTAAATTTGCCAGATAAAAGGCCGCCCAGCCCAGTGAGCGCGGATCACCGAGTCTTCACCCCGGACAAAATTAATATCGCAGCACGCCAGCAATTGGTCGTACATAGGCTGTGGCATAAAATCTAAAATGCGGATACTTAACGACTTATCATCAAAACGGCCTGTTTTTAGTTCGGAGTAAAGTTGGGTTAAATCTGTCGCCAGTTGGCCTTGAGGCACCAGCAACAAGGTACTTTGTGCTGACCTGGCTAATAGCTCAAGCCAGGGACGGATCTGCGACTGACTGTAAGCAAATAAAGATATTTTTTGCTGATAATTCATGGCGTCCACAAGGCCGAGCTGTTGCCAAAACTCTTGCTGTAGTTCAGTTGAGTCTCGCAGTTTGGTCAAAGAATCAACCCGCCCCTGCTCTCTTAATAAGCCACCTGTTTGCTCAGTAAAACCCGGGAAAAAGAAATACTTTTGCAGCGGTAAATAAGGATGAGGCGAAGGCAAGGCATGACAGCCATGTACCCAGTCTTCCGCCGACAGGTATTCCAGATTCAGCCATAAAGCTTTGTCAGTAAAAGAAGCCATCCACTGTAAATAAGATGGCGGAATAGTGCAGGCTAACGCTTCTATCACCAAATCCGGTTTATCTGACTCTGTAAGCGTTGGCAATACCGCAGTCCAATGCCTGACCATTACATCATGTTGCCACTGACTGGCAAGGCTTGGGTTTACGCTGTGACAGATTTTCTGAAAGCTGGCTAAGTCATCAACCCATAAGGTCACCTGCCATTGGTGTTCATTCTGTAATTGCCTGGCTAAACGCCAGCAAATGCCAATGTCACCAAAGTTATCGACCACAGAGCAGAACAAATCGCAGCGCATGCTTTACCTTTCAGATCAGTTGGCTCAGTAACGCTTTTAACGCTTTTGCCATTAAATACAGGGTGGCGATACTAAGCAGCAGACAGCCCCAAAGCAAGAGCTGATACCATAATTTATGTGCGCTTTGTTTTAGTTTTTGCCAAAAACTCTGTGGTGTTTGCCAGTCCGGTAATTGTCTGAATAGCAACAAAGCCAGCCAGGCCAGTAACACCCAGCCGAGTAACACCACAGATAACAACAGAGCAACTTCAAACGCGACTGAAGGGCCTTGCAGCAGGTAATAGACCCCAAAACTAAGTGCATAAAGACCCAGGAAGACCAGACCAAAACGCCAGACATAAAGCCGCTCTGCCACTTGCTGCGCCTTATTAAGCAATTTCATGCTTGTGACAGCTCTGTGGGAACGGGAAATAAAGGCACCAGCCCTGCTTGCCCTGTCATATCCGCCACTAACCAGATTTGTTCAAACGGATGTTGGGCTGGAATTTTTAATAAATGAGGGGTCTGTTCCAGTTCCTGTGCATGCCAGTCTGGGTGTGCATTACGGATCACCAACCAGACCCTTTCTGAGTCATAACTTTTTTGCGCTTTATTACTGATAAGCTTATCCAGTGCCAGCAATAAACGATCAGCCAGCGGACATTGGCGAAGAGACTGCAATGCCTCCTGTGTACCCCCTTTGAGTTCACGGCCAAGAATTTTCATAGCCTCAGCCTCACTGCCATACAAGTGAGCTATTTCCAGATCCAACCGCTGTTGCTCCAGATAACAGGATACGTCAGGCTTCGCCGGTTCGTTATGCCAGATGTGCTGCATTTTGACACCAAACTTGTGCTGGTAAAGCCGCATAAAAATTCTGGCAGCCTGATGTTCCAGCGCTATTTTTTCTTCACTACTGCTTTTCATCTTACCCAAGGGCGTTGTGTTTCGTATAAGCTTGTATCTTAACGAAAAAGTCAGGTGGTTATGTATTTTTTATTCGCTGTGGTGATCTCTTTGCTGGCACTGCCCTCCGGAGCGTCGGAGTCGGCATGGATTTCTTTAAAAACTAAAGCCGGCATTAGTTTGAGTTACCGATATAACCCGAAGCTGGAAGTCAAAGCCAGTGCTTTTTATCCCGGCAATCCAGAGCGTTTTTTATTGTTACTCAAAGATACCAAATCCGTCAGGCGCTGGCTGAAACAAAGTGAGAGCGCCAGTTTGTTGGATGGCAGTACAGAGCGTCACTGGAAGGTCTATACCCGCTTTAAAGCAGTCTGGCCCGTCAGCCCACGGGATATGGTGACCTGTGCCGATGTCATCAAAAAGGAAAAAGAGCAACAAATCCAAATCACCGATTGCTCAGATTTAGTAGCAGAAACTAAAAACTATGTGAGAATTCGGGACGTGAAAGCAGTCTGGACTTTAACCGCCAAAGATCAGGGGTTTGAGCTGCAGTATCAGGGCAGTGCTGACCCTGGTGGTGAATTACCTGAATGGCTGGTAAAACAACTGACCTTAAGCTCGTTACGTGCCAGTTTTGTGGCTTTTAAAACTGAATTAAAACGCCCGGTTGATCAAACAAAACCAATCGAAGTTATTCGTTAGATTGAACCTGTTTTTGTTTTAACTGCTCATAAGCACCGGCATTCGTCACATTGTTGTATCCCATGCGCCGGAGGGTCTCTAATGCAATACCTGAACGGCGACCACTGCGGCAGTACAACTGAATGTCCTGGGTTTTATCAGCACCGATAGCCGTAATTTTTTGTTCAATTTCATCAAAAGGAATATGAACAGCGCCTTCTAAATGCCCAGCCCTGTATTCTTCAGCGGTACGCACATCAATCCATAGACTTTCAGCCAGAGCCGTTGGCCCGCACAGTAACAACAGCACTACCAGTAATTTTTTCATCGTCAAAGTCCTTAGCAATTTAATAACAACAGCACTGAGCCAGTGATAACAAGCGAAGTGTAGACTAAAAACTTAAGCGATAACAAAAAGATAAACTCTGAATAATCAACATTTACAGCATCCACTGTGCATAAAGCTCAGCCAGCACAGGCCCTACCGATACCACCAATAAAAGTGCCATAGCCCAGTTAAAAACACGCTGATACAAAGGTTGATTGAGTACTGAACGAAGCAAAGCGCCACAGGTTAACCAGACTCCCACACAAGGGAAACTGACCAGTAAAAAGGCGGTCGTGATTTGAGTCACATCCCACCAGGCGTTGCCGGAGACAGTCGTAAAAGCTGCCACAGCACCGGAGGCCATGATCCAGGCTTTGCCATTGACCCACTGAAATAAAGCAGCTTGCAAAAAACTAAAAGGTTTAGCGTCTGAGCCTTCAATACTGCTGGGCGTGCTGGAACCAATTTTCCAGGCCAGCCACAGTAAATACAACACACCTATGATTTTGATCCAGAGATGCAGCTGGGGAAAACGTTCAAATACCACGCCAAAACCTAAACCAACCAACAACACCATCAACGGGAAACCAAAACAAATACCGAAAAAATGCGGCAGGCTGGCTTTAACACCATAGTTCACGCCGGAGGACAACATCATGATGTTGTTCGGACCTGGGGTGATGGTGGTAGAAAAGGCAAAAAACAGTACGGCGAAAAAAACGTCCACTTCGACTCCGGATCGCAAGAGGTTAATGCGTTGAATCTAAAGCAGATCAGGCTAGTAATACAACAAAAAAATAGTTAATTCGGCTTGTACCAGAGGACTGACTCCCTCAGCGGCGTTTCCGGAGGTAACAATGGGTTTTGAAGTTCAACCAGTTTACGCTCTGACAACCTCATTGTTTTTAACTGACTGACAAAGTGTTTTTGGAACAATAGATCAAAGCTGCCATCTTTGAGTGCCTTGCGTAAACCCGACTCAATTTTTTCTGCCAGTTGCGGATTTTTATTCGACACAAAAAAATACACAGCCCCCGGATAATGCAGCAGCCAATCGGTTTCAATATCTAGCCCTTGCGCTGCAAAAATTTGCTGCTCAGCTTCTATTTCCAGCACACTGCGTGGCACCGCATCCACTCTTTTGTGTAGCAACATCTGAAACAAACTCTGATAGCTGGAAGCGTTCAGCACTTTAAATTTGTTCTGACGCAAAACATCGGTGTCTACCCAGTCATGCACCTGCGACAGCATGAGCTGTTTCAGTGCAGCGTCATCTTTTAAAGCGCTGAACTTTGCCTGATCTTTACCTCTGATCAGTAACAACCTGTAGCTACCCAGGCCTTTGTAAATGGGGATACGTATAGGTAAAAAGCGTTTTTCACGCTCAATAGATGTCATGGTCCAGACTACATCCACTTCAAGGCCGGTTTCCAATAAATGCAAAGCCCGGCTTTTGGACACTCGCGCAGAAGTACTTTGCAAAGTGGCAGTACTGCCGGCTTTTTTTAAAGCAAGTTCAAGTAAAGCAATAGGATAGTTTGAACGTTTATCAGCTGAATCTTCGATGGCTGGATAACGCACAATGTCAGCAGACAACGAGTTTAAGGGAAAAAACGCCAGACAAAGCAGCAGATAAAAGCGCGATCTGTACATCAGGCATATCCTGAAAAATGAACTGCTTAGAGTCTAGAAGAAATCGGGGCTGAGTAAAATTAGACCAGTAGGTTTAATTTTACTCTAACCCGAATTAAAGGCTTTAATCTTCGAAGAAGGTGTCGCGCAGCGCTACGGTGCGGTTAAAGACTAAATGATCTGGCGTTGAATCTTTGTTGTCGGCACAGTAATACCCTTCCCGCTCAAACTGGAAAGCTTTTTCTGCTTCAGCTGTTTTTAAGCTTGGCTCAACCCAACCTGTTTTCACTGTAAGTGAGGCCGGGTTAATCACAGCTAAAAAGTCTTCTTCAGCAGCAGGGTTTGCCACTGTGAATAACTTGTCGTAAATACGGAATTCAGCAGGCACAGCTTGTGACGCTTCTACCCAGTGAATCACACCACGCACTTTACGGCCATCGGCTGGATTCACACCTAAAGTCTCCGGATCGTACGAACAAATCAGTTCAACAATATCGCCGGCTTCGTTTTTAATCACTTCATCAGCACGAATCACATAAGCGCCACGTAAGCGTACTTCGCCCCCTGTCACCATACGTTTGTACTTTTTATTGGCTTCTTCACGGAAGTCGGCACGGTCTATATACAAAGTACGACCAAAGGGTACTTTACGGCTGCCCATGCTTTCTTCTTTTGGATGGTTATGAACCTCTAGCCATTCCACATCGGCACCGTTGTAGTTGCTGATGGTGACTTTTAACGGATCAATCACCGCCATAGCCCGAGGTGCATTGGCGTCCAGATCTTCACGAATACAAGAGTCCAACGCACTGATTTCAATCATATTGTCTTGTTTGGTGACACCAATACGTTTAGCAAATTCACGCAGTGACGCTGGCGTAAAACCACGGCGACGTAAACCTGCAATAGTAGGCATACGAGGGTCATCCCAACCTGCAACATGACCACCCTCGACCAGCGTATGTAGCTTACGTTTACTCATCACCTGATACTCAAGGTTCAGACGGGAGAATTCAATTTGCTGTGGATGACAATCAATAGTGATGTTATCCAAAATCCAGTCGTATAAACGACGGTTGTCCTGGAACTCCAGCGTACATAACGAATGGGTAATGCCTTCCAGCGCATCGGAAATACAGTGGGTGAAGTCGTACATAGGGTAAATGCACCACTTGTCACCGGTTTGATGGTGGTGAGCAAACTTAACGCGGTAAATCACCGGGTCGCGCATACAGATAAAAGCTGAGCTCATATCAATTTTAGCGCGCAGCGAACACTCGCCTTCTTTAAAACCACCGGCTCGCATTTTTTCAAACAAGGCCAGATTTTCTGCAGGTGAAGTGTCACGGGTTGGGCTATTTTTACCAGGCTGAGTTAAATTGCCACGGTATTCACGCATTTGTTCAGCATTTAAAAAACAAACATAAGCCAAACCTTTGTTAATCAGCTCCACCGCATAACCATATAAGGTATCAAAGTAATCGGAGGAATAACGCACATGACCAGACCAGTGAAAGCCTAACCATTGCACGTCTTGCTGAATTGAATTTACAAAGTCGATGTCTTCTTTTTCAGGATTGGTGTCGTCAAAACGCAAGTTACACTGACCGTTGTAATCCTGCGCTATACCAAAGTTCAGACAAATCGATTTGGCATGACCTATGTGCAGATAACCATTCGGCTCTGGCGGGAAACGGGTAACAGTGGTGTTGTGTTTACCTGAAGCCAGATCGGCATCGATGATCTGACGAATAAAGTTAGTGGGGCGATGTTCAACGTCCGCCATAAAATTCAAATCCTTATCTAAATGCACCGACAGCAAAGGTGTCAGTTTGGAGACATAAAATATAGTCGGATTATATACTCAACTGAGCGCAAGAAGCGAGTTTCAAACAGAAGCTTGCAGCATTTCCATATACAACAGTTCCCAGACATGACCATCCAAATCCTGAAAACCATGCGCATACATAAAGTCATGATCCTGGGGCTGGTTATAAGTTCTGCCACCCGCATCAACCGCCTTTTGCACCAATTCATCCGCTTCAGCTTTGCTGTGGCAACTTAAGCAGTTCAGCACTTGGGTTTGCTGATGGCTGTTAATTAAAGGATTCGGGCTAAAAGAAACAAACTTCTCTTTGCTGAGCAACATCAGGTACAAGTGATCGCCGAGCACAATGCAACTGGCTGTATTGTCACTAAACTGCGGATGAAAACCAAAACCCAGCTGCAAATAAAAGTCGGTGGAGGCTTTTAAATCGGTCGCAGCTAAGTTGATAAATAATGTACGGTTCATGCTGTTTCCTTTCATCGGCATCCACCACCAGATTACCTGAAGCTGATTATGACTAAAAGATAGATTTTCCGGCTCAGCAGGGGCGAAATACATCCAGACTTTGTCGATGAATTTTGCTGCTAATTTGAAAAATGCCCAACAAACTATGGAACAAATTGTCATGGCTGAGCTTTTGTGTTGTTCTTTGCGCCATGCATTCAGCTTTTAACTGCTGAGTACTGGCATAAGTATCCGACATCCACCACAACATAGGTACTTTGGTCTGGGCATCAGGCGCCATCCAGTAAGGTAAACCATGCAAATAAACACCGTTTTCACCCAGCGATTCACCGTGATCAGACAGATACAGCATCGCCGTCTGATAGCCCTGCTGGTCCTGTAAGGTTTGGATAATACGACTAAGCAGCTCGTCAGTCGCCACAATGCTGTTGTCATAGGCATTGATAATTTCAGCTTGCTGACACAATTGCAGTTGTTTGTTGGTACATTCTGGTAAAAAGAGCTTTTGGCTATCAGAGCTACGTTTGAAATACTCGGGGCCATGACTGCCCAACTGGTGCAACACAATCAGCCGATCTGAGCTGTATTGTTTAGTGAGCTGAGCTTGCAATGCCTGTACTAAAATCTCGTCCTGACATTGCCCGTCTTTACAGAGTGGATTGGTGCTGTCGTTAAATAAAAACTCCGAAGGTACTCTGTCACACACCGTTTTGCAGCCCGAATTGTTATCAAACCAGCTGACAGCTATACCACTGCGCTTAAGTATATCCAGCACATTACTGGAGTTTTTTGCTACAGACTCGACATATTTATCGCGCCCCATAGCGGAAAACATACAAGGTACAGAATGCGCCGTGGCTGTGCCGCAAGAGCTGACATCGTGAAAACTATACAGAGGTAAGGCAGATAATCCGGGGTTAGTGGCTCTGTGATATCCATTGAGCTGAAAATGATCAGCTCGCGCCGTTTCTCCCAGAACCAGCACGACCAATCGAGGTTTAGCTGTTTTCGCAGCAACAGGTTGCACAGCATCAGTACCGAGCTGTATAAATTGTTCAGGGAAACGGCTTTTTAACCAGGAACCGGAAAAGGATACCGCGGCTGATACAGGACTGACAGGCAAAGCCAGATGTTTAATATCCCTGAAATTACGGAAAAAAGGCGCAAGATCTGAATAAGCGGACGCAGCCAGACTAAAAAGCGCAACGAAAATCAGCACCAGACAAAACAACCAATGCAGCAAAAACTGCCGCAATGGCATCACCCGAACTTTGATCAGACTACTACACAGCAACGGAAACAACATCACAGTGCAGACAGTCCATAGCATAGTAATACTGAGCAATCCCCTCGCCTCTGCTGCATCAGTTTCCATAGCGTTTTGTAGCATAGAAGTGTCAATCACTATGCCAAAGCTGGTAATAAAGTGATAACTCACAGCCCCAGCGGCAAACAACAGCAGCATCACAGGTTTTTGAATTGCTCTGAAACTCGCTAAAACAGACAGTAAAAAACTCAGTAAAAATAACAATAAAATCAAACTGAGCTGCAATTTAAACTGACCTGGAACTTTAGCCTGAATACCGGACAAAAAAGGCCCATTGAGCAGCAACGTCATACCAAGCGCAGAAATCAGCGCAAACCATAACGGATGCCAGAGCTTTTGTACCTGAACCGCACTTTGATGTACGCTCGCCGTCGGTAACGCAGAAATCAAGGACTCAGCCATTCTGGCGCCCTCCAGCAGATATACCCGAAGTATCAAAACTCAGTCTTTGTCGCCGGCTATAATAAATGACACTGCAAAGTGCCCAGCAAATAGCGGCGGTAGCAATATCATGAGAGAAAAAATGAGCGCCCCGGCTTTGTTGTACTGCCCCCAGAAGCAAGCCTGTCACCGCAGCACCAATCAAAGCGTTGGAGGCCCACTGCGGCTTAACATCGAGGAAAAAATAATAAAGCCCAAGCCAGGCAAAGCCTATGCTGGCATGCCCAGCCGGAAAACACAGATGAATGGGTGTGCCCTCAGGTCTTGGCTCCAACAGACCATAAAATGGCAGATCTCCGCCAAACTGCTGCAGATCCCATGGGCATTCCATAGGTAAAACATGCTTCAGTAAGGAAACCACAGCAAAACAACTGAGTAGTGAACACAACAAAGTCGCCACAGCACGGCGCAGCACAGCAGATTGTCCGGCAAAGCACAGCCATACTCCGTAGCAACTCAACGCCACGACCAGCATCAGATTTAAATCCCGCACTCTGTCATGTAAAATCGTCTGCATCAGCCAATGTTGCTGTAAAACCCAACGGCTCCCTTGCAGTTGATACAACCAGTCGGCCACTACAAAATCCAGTTTCAACTGGTAACACAAATAAAACATCAGGCCCAAAATAAGCAAAGGCAGCAGCACTGTTTTTATTGTTGTTTTTATTAAAGTGCCAGCATAAGAAGAAGTTAAAAGAGGCAAAATGTCTACTCCGGGTCAGTCACTGCTGTTGTAGCCTTCAAACTAAAGCTCAAAACTTAAGACATACTTAAAGCATAAAAAACGGCCGGATCATTCCGCCGTTTTCATTCGATTGGAGCCGTGTTGCCCGCAATGAGCGGAACTGGAGTTTTTCTGCTCTCTGTATAAATAGGAAGGCAACAGCACTAAAGCCAGAGCAGTGTTTTTATCTGCAAGCGACACAGCCTGATCGCTTAAATTTAGTTTTTTCTGTTGGGGCTGATACAACCCGGCAACGGTTTCACCGTTAGGTTTTAGGATCACTAATTCTGGCTGCTGTGGTCCTTGCTGCATCAAGGCGAAATAGTTTTCAAACTGCAGCAAAGCGCGGCCCGGACTCTTTCGGTCCAGCGTAAAATCACGGCCTGTCATGGTATGGCAACTGGATATACCCATCATAGATAATAAGGTGGGCGCCAGATCAATCTGACTGGCAAGGGAGGTCAGCAGCTCTGGTTTTGTATCAGCACCTAAAATCAGCCCCGGAATATGGAACTTTTCGACCGGGATCAGGTTGTTGCCATACACTCTGTTGTCATGATCGGCCACTATCAAAAACAAGGTATCTTGCCAATAATCGCTTTGTTTGGCCTTTCTGAAAAACTGCCCCATAGCCCAGTCGGCGTATTTCACCGCGTTATTGACACGAGCTTTTGGCTCTTCGTTTAACTCGATGCGGCCATCCGGAAACTCAAAAGGCTCATGATTGCTCGAGGTAAAAATCAGGCTAAAAAATGGCTTGTTTTGTCGATGTAAAGCCGTTAACTGCTGATCCGCTGTGTTAAACAAATCTTCATCACTGGCGCCCCAACTGCCAGTAAATACCGGGTTTTGCATCTGGCTTTGATCGACAATCTGATCCACACCATTGCCGGTAAAAAAGCTGCGCATATTGTCAAAATGCGCTTCACCACCATAAATAAACTGGGTCTGATAGCCCTGAGCTTTCAGGATGGACGCAAGCGTAGTGAAATGTTGCTGGCTATTAGATAACTTCACTGTGCTTTGAGCCGGTGTCGGCGGAAACCCAGCTACGACAGCTTCAATACCACGCACAGAACGGGTGCCTGTGGCATACAAATTTTCAAACCAGATGCCTTGTTGCTTTAATTGTTCAAGTTCAGGCGTGACGGCCAAACCACCTAAAGACTT
Source organism: Rheinheimera sp. KL1 (assembly GCF_001275035.1). Lineage (NCBI taxonomy): Bacteria > Pseudomonadati > Pseudomonadota > Gammaproteobacteria > Chromatiales > Chromatiaceae > Rheinheimera > Rheinheimera sp. KL1. The sequence goes on along the minus strand of NZ_LAMX01000021.1, from coordinate 225,715 downwards.
TACAAAAGTAGCGCCCAGACTTTCCTGCAGTACGATTACCAGATTCAGTGGCTTTTCACGCTTCATCACCGCCTGTTGCCAATGGGCGGTTGGGTAGTGTGGATTGTTAAATTGGTAAGATTTCAACCAGGGCCAGTCCAGACTTTGTTTCAGCATCTGTTCTATCGGCAATTTGCCATAAATATCACTGGAGCGCGCTTCATGCTTCAGGTTATACAAAGCATACAGCACTGAATAACCGGAACTTAACACCAGCGAATTGACCATAGAGTCCGATGTGATAGCGAATATGGCCGGATTAGCGGGTCTGTGATCTGTGGTCGAACGAATACCAGCAAAAAGCAGTACCAGCGCCAGACACCAAAGCCCAAGAGTTTTAAATAAAGACCAACGGTTGAGGCTGCATTTTCCTGAACGAAATACCTGCCGCATTAACCAGGTTAAAGCTTGAGTCGCAACCAGACCAAAAACTAAAGGCAAGCGAAAACCATACCATAAAGTCGAAAGCACCTCTTTCGGGTATTTCAAATACTCTACAAAAAGCCGGTTTGGCCGCACATCATATTGCAAAATAAAGGCAGGGGTCGCCAGCTCCATAAATACCAATAGCACCAGAGCCAGTAAGCACCACACATAACTGAATTGAAACCAGATTTTGCTCAGCCCACGCACCAACGCCAAAGGGATCAGCAGCACGGGCAGCACCAGCAGCAAAGACACGACAATAATATCAGCACGTATCCCCTGCAGCAGCACTTGGAAAATCAGGTCCGTGCCTTCCACTCTTTCGTATTGCCATAACACCAAAGCCAGTCTGCTCAAACTCAACAGCACCAGAGCCAAAACTGCAGTGCGGATCAAATAACGAAAAGGGCCTAAACAAAACAAATTGGACCAGAAAGACGATTTTTCAGCAGTAATCATAAATAGAGGCAGGCTTGTAGTTTTAATTAAAGCCAGCATAAAAGTGGATACTTAAGGCAAACTTAAGAGAAATAACCTCAGCGCACCACTGAACAGCTGTTGTCAGCGGTGAGTCACTGAGTATTTAAAGCAAAAACTTGACGCCTGATAGGCCGCACGTACAGACTGATCACGAACGGAGATAAAACGACGCTAAGCACAGTAAAAAGCCACTTCAGGCCGGCATGCACTTTTATACCGTTCAGCTTCAATCACGTCCCCTGAAACAGAGATTAATTTTGCCTGGAGTAGCAGTACTATGATCACTAAAAATGCTGAAGCGAATTTATACCAATTGGTGTATATCAGCGAGCGTTACAGAGCCGATGGTGATCAGGTGATTAACGATATCAAATTACAAGCAGAGAGTAACAATCAAAAACTGAACATCACCGGCGCTCTGCTTTTTAACGATCGTTATTTTCTACAATATATGGAAGGTGAACTTAACGCTATTAATAGCTTATACAACACTATTTGCAATGATCCTCGCCATAACAACGTGCGTTTGTTATTGCGTAAAGAAATAGCGGAACGTGACTTCTCCCGCTGGAGCCTGGGAGTAAAGAAATTACTCGATACCGAAGAAAATCAGGATTTACTCAGTCTTTTAAATATGCTGGGGCAGGCAAAATCCGTCTCTGAAAGCCAACTGGATTGGTTTAAGCTTGCATTGAAATAAGTCAGTGGCGCAGTGGCCAGTATCGACTGAACACTAAAACTCATATTCCAGCGCAAAACGTAAGGTACGATCGACAGTTTGGTTGTCGATAGCCACTATGACTGCCAGCTCCCATTTCAGCTGCTCTTGTTTATCAAACTTATGCACCCCCATTAGGCTTGGACCTGCACCTTTGTAGTTTTCACCGGCGTACAATTCAATGGCTGGTTGCACTGCGGGTAACCAGCGGTAGCGATACTGAGCACGGAACTCCCCCTCCCATTCGGCGTTCAGGGTTTGGCCCCACTCATACACAGCCAACGCATTTAATGTCAGACTGGTTGGGCCGAATTCTTTTTCCATTAAAAGGCCGCTGGTGAACTCGTAATTGTCCTGGTTATTTTGCCGTTCCAGCTCAAACAGCATACCCCAATCCGCGCTGTACTGGCCTTGTTCGGTCAGCATCCAACGCAGTTCCAACTCGTATCCCGATAACTTGTAGTCTTGGTCGTGGACCCGGTCGGCGATAGCGTAAATTTCAAGCGCAGTGCGTTCAGAGAGTGAAAAGCCATAACCTAGTTTCTGGCCCATGGTATTGTTGTCCGGATGATCGGCCTGCCGCTGATAAAAATAGCGGTATTCAAACTCACGCTCCAGCGGCTGTACATAAGGGTGATACACCTTATCCACCACCCTGCCATCAGCCCATGCTTGTGTACCAGTGGCCAAACAAACAAAACACAAAGCTTTTACTACGGCCTCTTTGCTGTAAAGCTTCATCTTTTTCTCTCCATCAAGCTGCAACACCAGAACAACATAACAAAACACAACAGATACAACAGGATTTGCGACAGGCTGGGTGTCGCTTCATAACCCATCAGTGCCTGCAAAAAGAAACCTAATTCGGACTGCTCCGACAACCACTGCTCGGTTTGCCAGAGCTGCGGCCCGGCGACCAACCAGTCAGATTGGATCAACAGAGCCGATGCCATCATCACCTGCCTGGCACCAGACAAGGACAACAACAAGGCAAAACTGCTGCTGCGCCATTGCTTTAGTTCAGTTAAAAGGTAGTACCAAAGCACAGCGATGCTGGCACCAATACCAACACCTAAAGCCGCACCTAACAACAAATCAGCGGGGGTATTTTCAGTCTGTGTCGGTAGCCAAATATATAACAATAAGTTACTGCCACTGATACTGAATAAACACGCAGCAGCCAAAGCTGAAGTCCATAGTGCGTACTGATCTTTGAGGGCTGAGACACAAAGCAAGATAAAACAGCTCAGATAAAACAAGCTGTACAACAGCTCCAGTCCTAAACCGTCCAGTTGCTCGGAGATCCAGACCATTTTCAGGCTGACAACGCTGAGTAGCAGCAACGAGGGCAAGGCAAAATACAAAGCAAACTGACGCCAAAGAACTCTGTGCCACACCAGTAAAGTGGCCAGCAGTATACAAAGCGGTAATAGCTCGCGTAAAAACATCAGTACCGTATTAATAAGCATGATTTGCCTTATGCTGTTGCCACTCGGCTTCGGGCAGAGCGATCAGTACCCCTTGTGCGCTGTCTGGATTGTATTCGCCAAAAAACTGGTATTCTCCGGGTTTCAAAGGCCCGACAAATAAAGTTGCTTTACCTTTACCTAAAATGACTTTTTCGCGATTTAAGCTGAAACTTTCAAACTCTTCAGGCGACGGATCCTGATTCAGCACCATAAGCTTTACCTTCTCACCTGCGGGCACGTAAAGCACAGATGGTTGAAACAGATGATCTTTAATCTTCAGCTCAAATACATGTTGCTCCGCCACAGCAGGCAAAGTCAGTAAGAATAAAGCGGCAACAGATAAGGCCTTATCCTTATTTTTTTCAAGGATCTTCTTTTTAACTCTTTGTTTTTCAAAGCGGCAGCTCCACTGTCACTTTTAGTCCACTACTAAAATCCGAAGGCCCAAGCCGAATTTGACCTTGATGCAAAATCACGATGTCCCGCACTATCGCAAGCCCCAACCCTGAACCTGTAGTACCGGATTGATGCCTGTCACCTCCGACCCGATAGAAACGATCAAAGACTCTGCTGTATTCTTGCGGCGCTATGCCTGGGCCATTATCCTGCACCACCAACACAGCTTTGTCCTGTGTAGCAGATAACTCCAGTTGAATAGTACCGCCAGTCTGAGTGTATTTACTGGCATTGCCCACCAGATTGCTGACCAGCAAACGCAAGGCAAAAGCGTCGCCTTTCAGTGACAAATGCTCCAGCCCCAGCAGTTCTATTTGTTGCTGTTTATTATCAATTTGTGGATACCAATCGGCCACCACCTGACGGCATAAACCTGCCAAATCCAACTGTTCTGTCCTAGCCTGAAAATGCTCAGGATTGGTGCGGTTCAAAAGCATAATCTGTTCAATCAGCGCGCTCATCCGCTCAACACCAGACTGTAAAGCCAACATCGAACCTTCAGGATCGCTGATACCACTACGCTGCCACTGCTGCGATGCATTGTGCAGGTTGACTTGTAATACGCTTAAAGGAGTACGCAGCTCGTGCGCTACATCAGAGGCAAACCGTTTTTCCCGCTCAAAGGCATCGGCTAAACGGGCAAATAACTGATTAGTGGTTTTCAGCATCTGATCCAGCTCCGCCGGAACCTGCTCCAGCTCTACCGGACTTAAATCATTAGCTTTTTTTGACGACAGCTGAGCAGAAAAACGTTGAATTGGTGATAAGGCTTTACTCACCACTAACCAAATCAATACGGCTTGTAGCGGCAAACTCAGCACAACAGGATAAATAGAGGCCGTGATCACTTCATCAGCCAATTGCTGCCGTTGTTGCAGGGGTTGCGCCACTATCACTGTAAGCACATCATTGGGGGTTTGACGAAATACCCGCCACCTTTTACCACCAAAATTATGCTCACTAAAACCTTCAGCGTCCGACATCGTACGTTCAGGGGCCAAAGCGCTACGATACACCAGCTTACCTTGCTGCCAGACTTGCAACGCCAGACCTAACTCTTGCGCTGAATCTGCCTGATACTGCTGCGATAAACTGGACGCCAGCACCTGTAAATCCTGATCAAACAAAGCTTCGGCGCGGCTCACGCTTTGTTTATAGCTTTGTAACGCAGCAACAAAGCTTATCAACGTAAAAAGCGCAATCAGCACTGTGACTAAATAGCGGCGTAGTGACCTCATAGCGTCAGGCCGCACTCACACTGTACCCTACGCCTCGTAGAGTTTTAATAAAATCTTTCGGCAGTTTTTTCCGCAAATTAGAGATATGTACTTCAAGCGCGTTGCTGGCGACTTCCTCACCCCAGGCATACAAACTGGCTTCAAGCTGCTCGCGGGTTTTAATCCGGCCAGCTGACTCCATCAGCTCTTTTAGCAGCATATATTCGCGGCGTGACAAGCCTACCGATTCACCTTCAACTCTTACCAGATGCGCGCTGGTATCCAACTCGACTTGCTGCAACTTAATCAGGTGAGTGGCTGCAGTGCCCAGACGACGCTCTATCACACGCAAACGGGCAAAGAGCTCAGCCATGGCAAAAGGCTTCACCAGGTAGTCATCTGCGCCTAAATCCAGGCCACGAATACGATCATCCACTCCATCGCGGGCCGTCAGCACCAAGACCGGCAAATGAGTGTCTTTTTGACGGCTTTGTTTCAGTACATCCAAACCGTCCATATCGGGCAGACCTAAATCCAGGATCACAGCATCGCAATCTTTGGCTTTAATGCTGCTTAAGGCATGTTGACCCAGACTTACATGATTGACAGCAAAGCCCTGACCGGACAAGGCCAGCACCAGGCCTTTGGCTAAGTCCAGATCATCTTCGACCAGCAATAGTCTCATAGCTCTCCCGCCTTTGTACTTGAAGCCGCAGCTTTGTTGGCTGCGCGCTCTCGCCCCAATCACATAGTCGCTCTATGTTGATGGAGACTGCTTTACCTGCCGCCTCGCTGCAACATCAATTACTTTGGCAGCGCTGTGTTCGAACCTAAATACGTGCGGGGCCAAGCCCCGCCCCGGTTTTTCAATGCAGATTAACGTTTAAGCTTTTTCGCTACTTTAGCTTCCAGTGCAGCGATTTCCTGCAACCTACCCTGATCCGCACTCATACGATCCGGACGCGGAGCTGCCTGCTTTGCCTTTTCAATGTAACTCATAGCGGCTTTGTAGTCGCGCTCTTCCGTTAAAAATTCTGCATAAAAATAATTAGGATCAATACCTTGAGGATTAATACTCAGCGCTTTTTCCAACATTTTTTTGGCATTTTTATCGCTACCAAAGCCGATAGGCCAGCCTGGGACTTTGTAGTACAACACACCTAAACTGGTGTAAGCCGAACCTTGTAAAGCCTGGCTATCAATTTTAAGCGCGGCCTCAAGGTCCGCTTTGGACTCTTCAGCCAGTGACATAGCACCCAAGCCGCCTTTTACACCGGCATAACTGGATTTGATAATACCACGCCAGATCAGCGCTTCTGCTTTGTCCGGATTGGCCGCCACTACGGCGTTGGCTTGCTTGACCAGCTCCGGAAAGGCTTGTTCTTTTTGCTCTTCGCTCATGCTGTAATTCACTTCAGCCCAGCGGTCCTGTAAAGGTTTAATATCCTGCAATACATCGGCCTGTGTAGCAAAAGCTAACAAAAATACAGGGACCAAGGCTAATTTTTTCGATAATCTGTTCATCTTTACCTCTTTAGTGGTTTTTGCCCACTGCAAATAATTCAATTAATGTGAGTTTACTTTTTAATCCCATATCGACCAGAGCCGGGAATACTCCGTTCAGGCGAACAAAAATCCGTTCAGGCCAGCCGAGAAAACGGCGAAGCTGATTCGATGTCAGTTGTTTTACCAACTGTGCTGCCACCCAGGTTGGACTATCCATACTATTGCCAAGCTGCTGATTCAGCTGCACTACATCGCTGGAATTAATACTGGTTTCTGTGGCTCTTGGCGCGAAGTACTTCACCTGTACGCCACTCTCAGCTAACTCTCGCTGTAAGGCTTCAGTAAAACCACGCAAGCCAAACTTGGTCGCGCAGTAGCCGGTAAAGCCGGGATGGCCTATGCTGCCAAAGGCCGAACCCACGTTGAGAATTTGGCCTTTGTGCTGATGCAACATCGGCAGAAACAGCTGACAAAGCTGCATAGGCACCAACAGATTAATACTGACCAAATCGCTAAACTGCTGTTGCTGACACAATCCAAACTGACTAATCCCCGCGTTATTAATCAGCACATCAATGCCGCCATGCTGCTGGCAAAATTGCAGCAAGCCTTGTTGCTCTGCAGTGCTGGTTAAATCACAAGGGTAAATTAAAGTTTCAGCAGCCAGTTGGTTTTGTAGGGCGCGCAGTTTTTCAACTGAGCGGCCAGTTAAAATCAACCGCGCGCCCTCGCCGCTTAACTGCCTGGCAACTTCAGCCCCAATGCCACCCGTCGCCCCTGTCAGCAGCACAGTTTTGCCTGCCAGCAAGCTCATACGGTCGCCTCCTCTGGCACAACTTTTTTAGTCAGACCATGAGGTTGCTCCAGGCTACGAAATACATCACCGTATAAGTGAAAAAAGCGTTTTGCACTGTGGATAATCAGCGCCTGATCGGTTGGATCGGTGATCTTGTCCATCAGGCTTTCGAAGAACTTGATATGGTCCTGATCCAAAGCGCCATGCGAATTCAGGTAGCTAAAGGCTTTACGTGGCAACTGTAAGGTGCCGGCAATTTTACTCGCCGCCTGCTCTGCTAAAGCAATGGAGGTGCCTTCCAACACCAGCACCATGCCAAAGAAGCACAATGGATTCACCCGGCGCACCGAGTCGTAGGCATAAGACACCATCAGCTCAGTAGCAAAAGCCGGAGTGCTGCGTCTGGCCTGCTCTTTGTCATAACCACAAGCGGCAATGTCGTTTAATACCCATTCCTGATGCCCTAATTCCTCTTCAATATATTCAGCTACGGCTTCACGCAGCCACTCTTTCGATTCAGGTAATAAAGCCCCAACCGACATCAACAACGGTACTGTATGTTTAACGTGGTGGTACGCCTGATTTAAAAAAGCTACATAATGATCCAGAGTAAAGTCGCCTGCGAAAGTACGACGGATCATCGGAGCTTCCAGTAAATAAGCACGCTCTGCCTGGGTTGCATTAACCAGCGTTTGATAAAAACTCATAGGACTCTCCAATAACATGATGAGAAACAAATAAATTATTGATTTCGCTTTGGTATTTCTTAAATACCTCAGCTCGGCGTGGCCGGCCATTGGCGGTCAAGGTGCCATCGGCCACAGACAAAGGTTGAGTTAACAACTGATAGGCTTTAATTTGCGCGTAATCGGGTAACTGCTGGTTCACCTGCGCCAGATAAGCTGGCACCTGTGCTAGCGCTTTGGTATCCGCTACGTACAACAAGGCAGCACAATAAGGCTGAGCATCGCCCACCAACACCGCCTGACGAATTAAACCGCTTTGAGTTAATAAGGCCTCAGGCCATTCGGGTGAAATATTTCGACCCAGGCTTGAGATCAGTAAGTTTTTGCGACGGCCTAAAATACGTAACCGGCCTTGTGCATCCAGCTCGCCTAAATCGCCGGTAAAGACTTTGTCACTTGCTGATTCTGCATCGCCTAAATAACCCAGGAATGGCTGTTTCACGACTATTTCGCCATTAATAATCTCAATATCACGATGCGCCAGGGGCAAGCCGACTAATTCAAGCTCTGAAGCACAACTCTGACGGGCATCCACAGCAGATAAAGCTACCACTGACGCACATTCGCTTAAGCCATAACCCTGATACACAGGTAAACCAAGACGTGCAGCCTGTTGCAAAAGTGCTGCAGATACGTGAGCACCACCAACGGCAATAAACTCCAGTGATGCCGGAGCTTGCCAGCCCTGAGCGCGCGCCATCACCAATAGTTGGAGCAGCTCAGGCACGAGGATCAGACTTTTTGGTGTTGTGCCGCTGATAAGGGTTAGCAAGGCCTGCGGATTGCTTAATTGACTACCATTGAAGCCACGTAAGGAGTCAGGCGCTATTAACACTTCGCCACCCGCTAATAAAGGTGCGTAAATACCGGCAATATTTTCCAGCAAGGTGCTTAACGGCAATAAACACAAATGTTTAGGTGCGTTTTGGTTGATGCGCTCCAGCAGACTAAAGGCGACATCGAACTGACTTTGGGCTGACAAACACACGCCCTTGGGCTGGCCTGTAGAGCCCGAAGTAAAAGTAATTTTCTGGCAAGTCGATGGAATAGCTGCACCAGAACTTTTTAGCTCACGGCGATACAACAATAAATCCCCGACTTGCTCCAGCAAGGTAAATTCTGACGAGAGTTGTTCCTGATCCGTGATATAGACATCAGGCTCCAGCTGCGCCATCACATGAGCACACTGACTTTCAGATAAATAAGTGGGTAGCGGCACCAAGAGTAAATTTGCGTCCAGACAAGCTAAATCGAGTAAAGCCCACTGCGCAGAACTATTGGCCGCCAAAGCGATACGCTGTGCACCATACCCCAACAATAATTCCTGCCATAAAGCCATCTGCTGTTTGATTTGAAGCTGTGAATACGCCACACCACTGGCTAAGTCACGCAGTACCGCTGTTGTTGGTAATTCAAAACGCATTAGCAGTCTCCTTCCGGTAAACGTGCGACTAACTGATGCAGCTGTGGCCAGTGTTGATGGGCCAGCGCTGTTAATTTTTCATCGCTGTGAATAAGGCCAGTCACCGCAGCTAAATCCATTACACAAACTTTTGGGTTAGTATCGTAGTAACTGCCCCAACTGGCCGCATCTTCGCCTAAAGCTTCAGCTTTCGCTTCGCCAAGCTCTGTCAGCTCAATACCATGACGACTTAAAATGCTGCGCACTTGTGTGGTCGCTGCACATAACAAATACCGGTAATTCAGTTGATCGAGTGCATAAGCCATTAAGACAAACAACTGCAATAAACTTTGTCTGTTAATGGCATATAAATGACCAATTTCAATCAGTTGAGAACGTTCTGCATGGATACCCTGCTCTGCCAGTACTTGTTCAACAGCTGCTAGCAAATAATGCTCAATAAATAAATGTGTCTTAACGCTGCCCTGTGCTGTGGGTGTGGCTGCACAGCGAAGTCCAAGCACAGCCTGCCATTCACCTGCCCGGCTTACCCCCAAAAGATTGGGCATAAAACTATGCACATCAGCCTGATACGCTTTGGCAAAACCTGAGGCAATAAACTGCTCAATGGAAGCACGCTGCACATCTGAAACCTTCACCAACTGCAAAAGCGCCTTGGCGTCGTTTTCCGATTGCACAGGCAATCTGACCGCAACAGAGGGGTCGAACTGATAAGAAGACAACATAAGCGCACTCCTGCATACCGATTTAGCATGCAGTGTGGCGGATGAAGCTTAAAGAAAACTTAAGGAAATGATGAGTTGTAAAAAGAAGATTGGCCTGAGCTTGGTTTTTTGCTGCGTATTAAGGTTGGATAGGAAAATTGGCATCCAGCCATGCCTGAAAACCTCCGGCGACAGAAATAGCCTGACTAAATCCCATCTGTCTTAAAGAGTCGGCAGCCAAAGCGGAACGGGCGCCAGAGCGGCAGATCAAATACACCGGCTTTGCAGCTAATTGTTCCAGTGCTGCCATAGTATCGCAATGTGCACTGACGCTCGGGTGCTGATGGATGCGCATCTCCAACACACCACGCGGATAGTTTACCGAACGGTCAATTGAGCCCTGCGCATATTCATCAGGTTCACGTACATCGATCAATACAGTGTGATGGTCCTGCAAAGCAGACCTCAACTGCTGTACCGATACTTCCTTTATTCTGGCTTTCGCCTCATTGACTAATTGCTGCGAACTTTTCATACAGAGAACCTTCATTAATTCAAAATGGATTGAGTAAGTACCACTGATGCCATCACGATCAGGAATACTGAAAACGCTTTTTGCAGTTTTTCTTTCGGCAGTGTGTGACCTAGCCATGACCCAAACAGACTACCGACAACCCCACCCACGACCATAATGCCCATCACTGTCCAGTCGAATGAAAACTGCTGAGCAGTGAGCACTTCGTAGTACTTGGCAAAACCTACGAAAGATTTAAGCGTGATGATCAGTAAGCTGGTGCCAATAGCAAGCACCATGGGCACACCACCTAGCAGAACCAGCGCTGGTACAATCAGAAAGCCGCCGCCCACACCAACAAAACCAGTGATCACACCAACAATAAGACCGTCCAGAGCTACTTTTAAAAACTTGATCTCGCCAGCGCTCTGCTCTGCGTTATTACTCCGCCACATCATGACGGCAGCAACAAGCATCAGTAGCACAAAAACAGAGAGTTGAACCACACTGTCGACTAAGGTACCCAACCAGGCGCCACCATAAGTACCCAGCATACCGGGAACGCCAAACAGCAGTACGTGAGGCCAGGATACCCTTTTATTCCAGATATTCGGAATACTGCCGAATAAACTGATCCCAGCCACGATCAGCAAAGACGACGCTATGGCCAAATTTGCGGGCATATCCACCAGATACATCAGAACAGGTACGGTCAGGATAGAACCGCCTGAGCCAAAAATCCCTAAACTCAATCCAATAAATAGAGCACCTAATATTGCGTGTATCATACTATCACCTCGTTATGCTTAAACCATCCAGCCCCGATTAGGCTCACAACTGATTGATAGGTAACTTTAAATACACCTTGCCCTGCTCGTCCGCAGGTGGCATATGACCCGCACGGATATTGACCTGTATAGAGGGTAGGATCAGCCTTGGCATGGCAAGCGTTGCATCACGAGCTTCTCGCATGGCGACAAATTGCGCTTCAGTGACACCATCACGTACATGGATGTTATGCTGACGCTGAGCACCTACTGTAGTTTGATAGTGATGCTCACGCCCTTTCGTTGGATAGTCGTGGCAAACATAAATTTTGGTTTCAGCAGGTAGTGCCAATAACCTGCTGATGGAATGGAATAAAGTCGATGCACTGCCGCCAGGGAAATCACATCGTGACGTGCCCACATCCGGCATAAAGAGGGTATCACCAACAAAAGCGGCTTCTTCATTAACCAGATAAGCTAAATCAGCCGGCGTATGACCCGGAGTATGTATGACCCGGATTTGCATAGTTCCGACTTGAATAATCTCACCATCATGGAATAACCGGTCAAATTGTGCACCGTTGGGCAAAAACTCTTTTTCCAGATTGAACACCTGTTTAAAGATAGTTTGCACCTGCGTGATCTGTGCGCCTATACCAATCTGAGCACCCAGCTGCTGTTTGAAATAGGGTGCGGCAGATAAATGGTCGGCATGCGCATGAGTTTCTAACACCCAGTCCACCATCAGATGCTGCTGCTGAATATAAGACAGAATAACTGCTGCGCTTTGTGTGGCGGTTCGGCCAGATTTGTAATCAAAATCCAGTACAGGGTCGATAATAACAGCATGCTTTGAAGCAATATCACTGACGACATAACTGAACGTTTCACTGTCTTTGTCTAAAAAGGCCTCTACATGTATTTGACTCATCTTGTACTCCCTAAGGATTGCCCGATTGTGGCTACACGCTTATGCAAATAATATATATAAATATAACCAAAGGAAATAACAAGATTAGCTTATTCTAATACAAATAAATTATTAAACATGTTAGTTAAGGTTGCTGTTGATATATAGACAAGCACCCTGACCGTCTTGTTTGCTGAGTTTTTGCGCCAGGCAGGTAAGTTTGACGAAAGACGAGAGCCCATAAGCAGTCGCTCAGTTGGAGATGTCTACATCTGGTTTGTAATTACAAACTCGCTTTTCATCTATTCAGACCCCTTTACCTTAACGCAACGAAGCAGAGCGATGAGAGCTGTCGCCTTGTCTTTTTTGCAATTCCTTGTATAGAAGCTCTGAATGCAAAAACCACTTAAAGTCATACAATTCATTGTTTTTAAAGTTAACTCTTATTCTCGGAGCTCCAAGAAATCGCCTATAGTCGACAGAGACAATATCCTCGTTTTTCTTTACAAAGCTATAACCCGTACTCTTTTGTATAAACTCAAATCCACTCTGACTGAAGATCAACTGCTCAGTACCATGCAGATCAAGCGCATACTGATAATGACGCAGAAAAGCATCAAAAAACATAAACACTGCCAGACCACTCATTAACCCTAGGATAGTGCTGTTGTTGATAAGTTCGGGTTTGTAATAAATCAGAAAAAGCCAAAGTGCTAACAGCAGATAAACTGGTGTTTTCAGATAACGGATCCGACGTTTTAACGCGTCGCTGTCAGCTGTAAATTTATTCATTGATCACCAACTTTTAAACCGGAGAACTCTTCTGTGCCAGTATTTTTACTCTGACACAATGTACTCTCACTCATTTGTATATGAACCAAGCTCAAGCCCAGCGGTAGGCTTTTTTCGTAAAAATATTAACTTACCTCCTAAACTGGCACAGGTCTTTCACTATGGTTTGAGTTTACTCAGTAAACAACTCCATCAGTGCATCAGTCAACACAGCATATTGCCGAAGCGCGGCAATTTTAAAAAAGGCGTTGCTGCGCTTCAGGTCGTCAAACATTTTGGCAATTTTGTCGTCTTCTCTCTGAATGAATGTGTAGAGCTCCAGCTAGGTTTGATGCGGTTGCCCTGCTCTGCCCGCTGATAGCTTTTCAATGTGATGGAAAATTTGTTCACAGGCTAAGTTCAGCAGCTCAGGCTTTAGATCCCGGATTATTTTCCAATCTCGTTCGGGTATGGTGACCATTTGTAAACTCTCCAAAAAAACGCAGGGGCTTTGATCAGAAACTAACGCCCGAGACCTTGGCCCGACTTCTCCACTGAGTACCAAACTAGCGCCTATGTACCTCTATTTCAATTATTTTTTCAGCGAAACCTATAAACACCTGTGATTGTTTAAAGGGCGACCACCAAAGTGATTTTGGATTAGATTTAAATTTTAGGAGAGGTGGTACAAGGCCCCCCCCAACAATAAATCCCACAAGCAGAAAATTGGTATACAAAATTGCCAGGAGCAATTTTGAACAATGCGAAGCTTTGGCCCGGAGGGTGAGCGCCATGGATGGCTGCGAATAAAAAAACCCGTCACAAGGACGGGTTTCTTAACTGAGATGACTAAAGGTTGGATTACCAGCCAGTCAGTTCTTTCAGTGCTTTACCGATATCAGCTAAGCTTTTCACGGTTTTCACGCCAGCGTCTTCCAGTGCAGCGAACTTCTCGTCAGCTGTACCTTTACCACCAGAGATGATGGCGCCTGCGTGGCCCATGCGCTTACCAGCTGGTGCAGTTACACCGGCGATGTAAGACACAACTGGCTTAGTCACGTGTTTTTTGATGTAAGCAGCAGCTTCTTCTTCAGCTGAACCACCGATTTCACCGATCATGACGATGGCTTCAGTCTGTGGGTCTTCCTGGAATAATTTCAGGATGTCGATGAAGTTAGAACCTGGGATTGGGTCACCACCAATACCTACACAAGTAGACTGGCCGAAACCGTAATCAGTCGTTTGTTTTACTGCTTCATAGGTCAGAGTGCCTGAACGTGAAACAATACCTACTTTACCTGGTAAGTGAATGTGGCCCGGCATAATACCAATTTTACATTCGCCTGGAGTGATCACGCCTGGGCAGTTAGGGCCGATTAAGCGTACGCCTAATTCGTCACATTTTACTTTGGCATCCAGCATATCCAGAGTTGGAATACCTTCAGTGATACAAACGATCAGCTTGATGCCACCGTTTGCCGCTTCCAGGATAGAATCTTTACAGAACGCAGCTGGTACATAGATCACCGATGCTTCTGCGCCAGTGGCTTCTACCGCTTCTTTGACTGTATTGAATACTGGTAAACCTAAGTGAGTTTGACCACCTTTACCAGGAGTCACACCACCCACCATTTTAGTGCCGTAAGCAATGGCTTGTTCAGAGTGGAAAGTACCCTGAGCACCAGTGAAGCCCTGACAAATTACTTTGGTATCTTTATTAATTAAAACGCTCATGGATTACCCCTTATGCCTTAGCCGCTGCAGCAGCTACAACTTTTTGTGCAGCGCTTGTCAGGTCTGTGTCAGCGATAATGTTCAGGCCGCTTTCACCCAGCACCTTAGCACCCAGTTCAGCGTTGTTACCTTGCAGACGAACGACTACTGGTACTTTAACGCCAACTTCTTTCACTGCGCCAATTACACCTTCAGCAATCATATCGCAACGAACGATACCACCGAAGATGTTGATGAATACGGCTTTCACAGCGTCATCAGACAGGATAATTTTGAAGGCTTCAACCACACGCTCTTTAGTCGCGCCGCCGCCAACGTCCAGGAAGTTAGCTGGTTGGCCACCGTGTAATTTAACGATGTCCATAGTACCCATAGCTAAACCGGCACCGTTCACCATACAGCCGATGTCACCACCTAAAGCTACATAGTTCAGTTCCCACGACGCAGCGTGAGCTTCACGAGGATCTTCCTGTGAAGGGTCTTGCATGGCTTTTAATTCTGGGTGACGGTACAGTGCGTTGCCATCGATCACCAGTTTGGCGTCTAAGCAGTGCAGATCGCCAGCAGGAGTAATAACCAGAGGGTTCACTTCCAGCAGAGCTAAATCTTTATCTTTAAACAGTTGAGCCAGACCCATGAAAATTTTCACGAACTGGTTCACTTGCTTGCCTTCCAGGCCTAATTTGAAGGCTAATTCACGACCTTGGAATGGCTGAGCGCCAACCAGTGGATCGATTGCAGCTTTCAGAATTTTTTCCGGCGTTTCGTGGGCAACAGTTTCGATTTCCACGCCACCTTCAGTAGAAGCCATAAACACGATACGACGTGAAGAACGGTCTACTACAGCACCTAAATACAACTCTTTAGCGATGTCAGTACAGGTTTCAACCAGAATACGACTTACAGGCTGACCTTTTTCGTCTGTCTGGTAAGTCACCAGATTCTTTCCAAGCCATTTTTCAGCGAAAGCGCGGATATCTTCTTTGCTTTTCACCAGCTTCACACCGCCCGCTTTACCGCGACCACCAGCGTGAACCTGAGCCTTGACAACAAACATGTCGCCGCCGATTTTATCTGCAGCTTCTACCGCTTCTTCAACAGTTGCTGCGGCGATGCCTTTGGATACAGGCAAACCATATTGGGCAAACAGTTGTTTACCCTGATACTCGTGCAAATTCATGGCTATTTTCCGTTCATTTTGACATTGAAGGCCACACCGATGGTGCGACCTGACCTTTAGATCGGCGCGTATTATAGTGCCAATCAGTCTGATAAAAAATGCTGTCGCCCGAAAACAACAGCATTTTTAGTTACTTTTTCCAGATATCAGATATCCAGCAGAATACGGGTTGGATCTTCCAGTAACTCTTTAATGGTCACCAGGAAGCCGACTGACTCTTTACCATCGATGATACGGTGGTCGTATGACAGTGCTAAGTACATCATTGGCAGAATTTCCATCTTGCCGTCCACCACCATCACACGGTCCTGGATCTTGTGCATGCCAAGAATAGCAGACTGTGGTGGGTTGATGATTGGAGTAGACATCAGAGAACCAAACACACCACCGTTGGTGATAGTGAAGTTACCGCCTGTTAAGTCGTCCATAGACAACTTACCGTCACGGCCTTTGATGGCTAAATCTTTGATGGCTTTTTCGATTTCAGCCAAATTCATTTTGTCACAGTCACGCAGAACTGGTGTCACCAGGCCACGAGGTGTAGACACTGCGATGCTGACGTCGAAGAAATTATGATACACGATGTCATCGCCATCGATAGCAGCGTTCACTTCAGGGAAACGTTTCAGCGCTTCTGTCACAGCTTTGACGTAGAAAGACATAAAACCTAAACGGATGCCGTGTTTTTTCTCGAACACGTCCTGGTACTGCTTACGCAGATCCATAATTGGCTTCATGTTCACTTCGTTGAAGGTCGTTAACATGGCGGTAGAATTTTTCGCTTCGAGCAGACGGTTCGCGATAGTTTTGCGTAAACGTGTCATAGGTACACGTTTTTGTGAACGATCACCTTGTACCGGAGCTGGTGCAGCAACAGCAGCTTTAGCTGGAGCAGCAGGTGCGCCGGCCAGGAATTTCTCTACATCTTCTTTCGTCACACGGCCATTTTTACCAGAACCCTGGATTTTAGCAGCGTCTAAGCCTTTTTCAGCAATGAGGCGACGAACAGATGGAGTTAACACCTCATCTGATTCAGCAGCAGGAGCAGCAGCGGCCGGAGCAGCGTCAGCTTTGGCAGCAGGTGCGGCGGCAGGAGCAGCAGCGCCAGCGTTCATGTGACCAATCACTTGTTCAGCCAATACAGTCGCACCTTCAGCGTGGACGATTTCGCCCATCACGCCATCAGCCTGAGCAACAACTTCTAAAACAACTTTATCGGTTTCAATGTCAACCAGGACTTGATCACGGCTAACGGCTTCACCTGTTTTTACATGCCAGGTGGCGATTGTTGCGTCTGCAACTGATTCTGGTAGTACCGGGACTTTAATTTCCACTTTGTCACCTTTTTTAAAATTGGGTTTTGTTTCGTTACTAAAACTAAAATCAGAGCGCCTTACGGCCGCACTGACAGAATACAAAAGAGCGCAGCTGATGCTGCGCCTTAATTTTTAAGCAATAGTTAAAGCTGCGTTGACTAAAGCCTGTTGCTGTTTGTTGTGAACAGACAAGTAACCTACCGCAGGTGAAGACGACGCTTCGCGGCCGGCATACGTCAGTTTTCCAGTTGCTGGTATGGAAGACCAGAAATGGTGTTGACTGCAGTACCAGGCGCCCTGGTTTTGAGGTTCTTCCTGACACCAGACAAAATCTTTTACATGCTGGTAGTCTTTCATGATAGTTGCCATTTCTTCCGCTGGGAAAGGATACAACTGTTCAATCCGAACTATAGCTATGTCGGTGATGTTGCGTTTACGACGCTCTTCCAACAGATCGTAGTAAACTTTACCGCTACACATCACCACACGCTTCACATCAGCTGGCTTAATTGGATCAATCTCACCTATAGCGTTCTGGAATACACCAGATGCGATTTCTTCTAAGGAAGAAGTAGCTAACGGATGGCGTAACAATGATTTAGGTGACATCACAATCAGAGGACGACGCATTGGGCGCACCATCTGACGGCGGATCATGGCATACACCTGAGCCGGAGTAGTTGGAACCACCACCTGCATATTGTGATCAGCACAGAGTTGCAGGAAACGCTCTAAACGGGCTGAGGAGTGCTCAGGGCCCTGACCTTCGTAGCCATGAGGCAACAATAATGTCAGACCACATAAACGGCCCCACTTCTGCTCGCCTGAGCTTAAGAACTGGTCAATCACCACCTGAGCGCCGTTGGCGAAGTCGCCAAACTGGCCTTCCCAAATCACTAAAGCACGAGGTTCAGCTGTGGCATAACCGTATTCAAAGGCTAATACCGCTTCTTCAGACAAAGCTGAGTCGTACACTTGGAATGGACCTTGTGAGTCGCTGATATGTTCCAGTGGTGTATAGGTGCTTGCATCGTTCTGATTGTGCAGTACCGCATGGCGGTGGAAAAAAGTACCACGGCCTGAATCCTGACCGACGATACGGATACGACTGCCAGCTTCCACAATAGAAGCGTACGCCAGAATTTCAGCAAAACCCCAGTCGATTTTTTTCTCGCCTTTAAGCATTAACGCTCGGTCTTCATAGACTTTGCCAACCTGACGCTGCAACGCATGAGATTCAGGCACAGCAATAGCTTTTTCACCTAAAGTGACTAAAGTTGGTACTGTCATGCTGGCATCGTAAGCTGCAGTCCAGTCGTGGCCGATGTACGGAGTCCAGTCGACTGCAACTTCAGTCATAGGACGCCATTCTTCAACTACGCAGTCGCCTTTATCTAAGGCATCGCGGTAGCTATCAACCATCAGCTGCACTTGTTCAGCAGTCACCACACCTTCAGCAATCAGCTTCTGGGCGTACAACTCACGTGGCGTTGGGTGTTTTTTGATTTTCTGGTACATCAGCGGCTGAGTCGCATTTGGCTCGTCCGCTTCGTTGTGACCGTTACGACGGTAACAAACCAAGTCGATCACCACATCACGTTTGAACGTATTGCGGTAGTCTACAGCCAACTGAGCGACAAAAATCACAGCTTCCGGATCATCCCCATTGACGTGGAAAATCGGTGCCTGAACCATCTTGGCGATATCAGTACAGTATGGCGTAGAACGCGTGTCTTCTGGGTTAGAGGTAGTGAAACCAACCTGGTTGTTGATGACCAGACGGATAGAACCACCCACTTTGAAAGCACGGGTCTGAGAGATATTAAAGGTTTCTGCAACCACGCCCTGACCAGCAAAAGCAGAGTCACCGTGAATGGTGATAGGCAGAGCCAAGGTACCGTCTGTGCTACCGCGGCGGTCTAAACGGGCGCGGACAGAGCCCATTACTACAGGGTTCACGATTTCTAAGTGCGACGGGTTGAAAGCTAACGCTAAATGGACATTGCCACCTTTAGTTTCGAAGTCAGATGAGAAACCCATATGGTATTTCACATCGCCTGCGCCGACTACTTCGTATTTACCGGCGAACTCATCAAACAACTTGCTTGGGTTTTTGCCCAGTACGTTGATCAGGGTGTTTAAACGACCACGGTGCGCCATACCGATAATACAGTCTTTAGCGCCCTGCTCGCCTGCACGATGGATCATGGCTTTGAGCATTGGTATCATGCGTCGCCACCTTCTAAACCAAAACGCTTGGCGCCAGGGAATTTAGAAGCCAGGTATTTTTCCAGACCGTCTGCGGCCACCAAGCCTTGCAACAGTTTGGTTTTTTCTTCTTTGCCAAGCGCACGTGAGGCCTGTTGGCCTTCTAAACGTTGTTGGATCCAACGTTTTTCGTCCGTCGACACTATATGCATATACTCTGCACCGATAGAACCACAATACGTGGATTCCAGCGCTTTGTATAAGTCGCCTAACTTCATACTGGTTTCGCCACCAGCAAAAGAGCCGACATTAAATTCGGTATCAAAATCAGCCTGAGTCAGATCGTGGTAGGACAACTCCAAATCACGCACTCGCGGCTGCTTCCACAGGTTCAGCGGGTCGAGGTTTGCATGCTGATGACCACGGAAACGGAAGGCATTGATTAATTGCAGAACTTTCACCTGGCGCTGATCTGAACCACCTGCATTCACCGTAATAACTTCACGGTGTTTGTTTTTGGCGAGTTCAGCGAATTGCTGGCGAATGTCGCTGTGACGGGATTCGAGTTCTACGCCGTCAATTTTTGGCAGACTGGCAAAAAACTCACGCCACTCATCACTGACGCTGGTAGGTTCAGCTAAGTAGGATTCATAGAGCTCATCTACATAGGCCATGTTACCACCGCCTAAATGAGAAGACTCTAACCACGCCTTCATTACACCTTCGTGCATTTAGTTTCCCTTATTCGAAGCACCTGGAAAAAATTAGCAAAAAGCGCCCCATACATATGAGCGCGCTTCATTTTATACCAATCAGGGCTGTTTCGCTCTGACAAAGGGCGCTTACAGCGCCCGGTTTAACAGCATAGATTTGATCTGACCTATAGCTTTGGTCGGGTTCAAACCTTTAGGACATACGTTGACACAGTTCATGATGCCGTGGCAGCGGAACACGCTGAATGCATCGTCTAAATCGTTTAAACGCTGTTCAGTGGCAGTATCACGGCTGTCAGCTAAGAAGCGGTAGGCGTGTAACAAACCAGCTGGTCCGATAAATTTATCCGGATTCCACCAGAATGAAGGGCAAGAAGTTGAACAGCAGGCGCACAAAATACATTCGTACAGGCCGTCTAACTTTTCGCGATCTTCAGGCGATTGCAGGTATTCACCTGCTGGCGGTAACTCGTCATTGATCAGGTAAGGTTTGACCTTTTCATACTGAGTGTAGAACTGAGTCATATCGACCACTAAGTCACGCACTACAGGTAAACCTGGTAATGGACGGATCACCAGCTTGCCGCCTTTGCCTTTGCCCAATGCAGACAATGGGGTGATACAAGCCAGACCATTTTTACCATTCATGTTCAGACCATCTGAACCACAAACCCCTTCACGGCAGCTGCGACGGAATGATAAGGTTGGGTCTTGTTCTTTTAATTTCAACAGTGCGTCTAACACCATCATGTCACGACCCTCTGGATTATCCAGAGTATAGTCTTGCATACGTGGCGCTTTATCAACGTCAGGGTTGTAACGATAGACAGAGAATACTAACTTCTTCATTCTGCATCCCTCTTAGTACGTACGTGCTTTAGGCGGGAAAGCGTCACGGAACTTAGGTTCCATATTCACTTTACGCTTAAACATTGATTCAGTATCTGGCGTGTAGACGCTGTGGCATAACCAGTTTTCGTCGTCACGGTCCGGGAAGTCAAAACGAGCGTGGGCACCACGGCTCTCCGTTCTGTAGTTGGCAGCAACTGCAGTAGAAACGCGGTTTCCATCAGGTTGTCCAGTTCTAAACATTCAATACGCATGGTATTGAAGTCTGAGCTCTTGTCATCCAGACGTGCATATTTCAGACGCTCACGGATTTCTTTCAGCTCTGCTAAACCTTCAGCCATAGCAGCACCTTCACGGAATACCGAGAAGTTCAGTTGCATACATTGCTGTAAGTCTTTTTTGATTTGAACCGGATCTTCACCCTGACCTGGCTTCGTTTCTTCCCAACGTTGAGTACGGGCTAACGCAGCTTGCAGATCGGAATCGGATGCAGCGCGCTGTTCAGTGGTCGCAGCCAGAGCTTCACCCAAGTGTAAACCTGTAGCGCGGCCGAACACCACTAAGTCTAATAAGGAGTTACCACCTAAGCGGTTCGCACCGTGTACAGACACACAAGCGATTTCACCACAAGCGAATAAGCCTGGAACTACAGACTCAGAACCGTCCGCTTTTGGATGAATAACCTGACCATGTACGTTAGTAGGAATACCACCCATCATATAGTGACAGGTTGGAATTACAGGAATTGGCTCTTTCACCGGGTCAACGTGCGCGAACGTCTTCGACAATTCACAGACACCTGGTAAACGGCTTTCTAAAACTTCCGCACCTAAGTGGTCAAGTTTTAGCTTGATGTGTGGACCCCATGGACCATCACAACCACGGCCTTCACGGATTTCAGTCATCATAGAACGAGCTACAACGTCGCGACCCGCTAAGTCTTTGGCGTTTGGTGCATAACGCTCCATGAAACGCTCGCCGTCTTTGTTCAATAAGTAACCGCCCTCACCACGACAACCTTCAGTCACCAGCGTACCGGCGCCTGCAATACCTGTCGGGTGGAATTGCCACATTTCCATATCCTGCAGTGGCACACCGGCACGTAAAGCCATACCTACACCGTCACCAGTGTTGATGTGAGCGTTTGTAGTGGAGGCGTAAATACGACCTGCACCACCTGTTGCCAGAACAACAGCACGGGATTTGAAGTAAACAATTTGACCGGTTTCAATTTCAATGGCAGTACAACCCACCACGGCACCATCCTGGTTTTTCACCAGATCTAAGGCGTACCACTCAGAAAATACCTGAGTTTTGTTTTTTACGTTTTGTTGGTACAACAGGTGCAATAAGGCATGACCAGTACGGTCAGCTGCAGCTGCGGTACGAGCGGCCTGTTCGCCACCAAAGTTTTTCGACTGACCACCAAAAGGACGCTGATAGACACGGCCGTTCTCAAAACGAGAGAAAGGTAAGCCCATGTTTTCCAATTCAGTAATGGCTTCAGGACCAGTTTTACACATGTATTCGATAGCGTCCTGATCACCGATATAATCGGAACCTTTGACGGTATCAAACATGTGCCATTCCCAGTTGTCCGGGTGAGAGTTACCTAACGCAACAGTGATACCACCTTGCGCAGATACAGTGTGAGAACGGGTTGGGAATACTTTGGATAACAAAGCACAGGTTAAACCTGATTCAGTAATTTGCAGAGCGGCGCGCATACCCGCACCACCTGCGCCTATTACTACGGCATCAAATTCGCGTACTGGAATATTCACTTAAACACCCCACAGAACAAAGAGACCAACAGCGACATAGCCAAAAGCTAAGGTGTATAACAGGAACTGCAACACGCCACGCAACGCTGCGTTTTTGACGTAGTCAGTTAATACCTGCCACAGACCGATTTTGGTGTGCACTGCGATACAAACTAAGGTTAATAAAGTGAAAGCTTTCATCAGTAGACTGGAAAACAGCGCTTTCCAGACATCGTAGGTTACTTCAGGAGTAACCAGGAAAAATCCCAGAATAAACAGAGTGTACAGCGTCAGAATGACTGCTGTGGCACGTAACGAGACGTAGTCCTGGACACCGTCGCGCTTTAAACTGGCTTGATTCAGAACCATAACCAAACTCCTGCTAAAACAGCTAATACAATCCACAGTACGATAGTCACGACTGCGCTGGTTTTACCGGATTGAAGTTCTTCCCAGTGCCCCATGTCCATAATCAAATGACGAATGCCACCAATCATGTGATACAGCAAAACTGTGATAGTACCCCAAGCGATAAACTTGGCGATGAAGGATTGTAATACCAATTTCACTTGCTCAAAGCCTTCCGCAGAAGACAAAGAGACTGCCCAAGCCCAGATCACAAACACCAGAGCGAAAAACATGGCTACGCCAGTTACGCGGTGCAGGATCGACGCTAACGCAGGAGCAGGAAAAGATATTGTTGTAAGGTCTAGATTTACAGGTCTTTGCTTTTTCACAGTTTCTTGCCCATCGACGCTCTTTATAGAGCTTTGTTGTCATTATGTGTTGCTGAATAATCAGTCAACGCCCAATGGATATACAGGCTACAGCTCGTTGTGGTTCAGCCTGTTTTTTTATCGATCAAACGCTGAACAGGTTTAAAACCCGCGACAGTATATAATTCACTACTTCGGATTACAATTTATGTTTGATTTGGTTATCGAATTTCTGCGTAGACAGAGAGTACAGCATTCCACTTTGATGACAATACGACCAGAGTCGAATACTTATTATCCAATCACGCATTAAAATTGACTTTTAGGCAGCACTTGACGTTAGAATAGGTGCAATGAAGGTTTAACCCAATTAAAACAACAGGAGAAATCCAATGGCAGATAAAAAAGCTGTCGTGCAGATCGAAGGACAGGCACCATTTGAACTTCCTATCTATTCTGGCACTGCAGGCACTGATGTTATTGATGTTCGTGCTTTAGGTCAGCAAGGATACTTCACCTTCGATCCGGGCTTTATGGCTACGGGTTCGTGCGAATCAAAAATCACCTATATCGATGGTGACAATGGCGTGTTGTTACACCGGGGTTACCCAATAGAACAATTGGCAGAACATTCAGATTATCTGGAAACCTGCTACCTGTTATTGGAAGGCGAATTGCCGACGAAAGCTAAGTACGAAGAGTTTGTGCATACCATCACGCGCCACACCATGGTGCATGAAAAAATTGCCTCATTTTTCCAGGGCTTCCGCGTTGACGCTCACCCTATGGCCATGCTCTGTGGCGTGGTTGGCGCGCTGTCGTCTTTTTACCATTCAGACCTGGATATTAACGACCCGGAGCAGCGTAAACGCAGTGCTCATCGCTTAATTGCCAAGTTACCTACTATCTCTGCCATGGCGTATAAATACACTGTGGGTCAGCCTTTTGTGTATCCACGCAATGACTTAACTTATGCAGAAAACTTCCTGCATATGATGTTCTCTGTGCCAGCTGAAGATTACAAAGTCAGTCCAATTCTTGCTAAAGCTATGGACCGTATTTTTATGCTGCACGCAGACCATGAGCAAAACGCATCTACCTCCACAGTGCGTTTAGCTGGCTCTTCAGGCGCTAATCCGTACGCTTGTATCGCTGCTGGCGTAGCTTCTTTATGGGGCCCTGCCCACGGTGGCGCTAACGAAGCCTGCTTAAAAATGTTGCAGGAAATCGGCTCTGTAGAGCGTATTCCTGAGTTTGTGGCTCGTGCTAAAGACAAAAACGACAGTTTCCGTCTGATGGGCTTTGGTCACCGCGTTTACAAAAACTTTGACCCTCGTGCCAAAGTGATGCGTGAAACCTGCCACGAAGTATTAAAAGAGCTGAACATCAAGGATCCTCTGCTGGATGTGGCGATGGAGCTGGAGCGTATTGCGCTGTCAGACCCGTACTTCATCGAGAAGAAACTCTATCCAAACGTTGATTTCTACTCAGGCATCATTCTAAAAGCCATTGGTATTCCAACCAGCATGTTTACAGTGATTTTCGCTATGTCACGTACTGTAGGCTGGATCTCTCACTGGGACGAAATGCTGTCCGACAAGGGCCACAAAATTGGTCGTCCGCGTCAGTTGTACACCGGCTACACCAAACGCGATTATAAAAAAGCCTAACCAGCTCATGAGGCCGGATGTTATGATCCGGCCTCGTTTTTTCTGTTCGGTTGGCCATCGTGAACTTCGATCTACTCTCTTTACGTCAACAATTCCCGTTTTTTAGCGCACATCCTGATTGGATCTATCTGGATAACGCCGCCACTTTGCATAAACCTCAAGCCGTGCTTGATGCTATGAATACCTTTTACAGCCAGCATAACAGTAATGTTCATCGCTCTGCCCATGGCTTAAGCCAACAAGCCACAGCGGCTTTTGAAGCGGCCAGAACCACGGTAGCTCAGTTTCTAAAAGCCCGTTTTTCGCATGAAATCATCTGGACCAGCGGCACTACAGCAGGTTTTAATCAACTGGTATTTGGCCTGATGGGGCCAGTGTTGCAGTCCGGCGATCGGGTATTAATTTCATCTATGGAACATCACGCCAATATTGTGCCCTGGCATATCCATGCTCTGCCTTTTGGTGTGCAGCTGGATGTGGTGCCTTTAACAGCTGACCATAGATTTGACCTCGCTGCTTTTAGCGAATTATTAAAGCTTAAACCTAAGGTCGTTAGCATCAGCCATGTCTCTAATGCGCTGGGCCATATTCAGCCGATAGCCGACATAGTGCGTCTGGCTAAGGAAGCAGGCGCTCTAGTGGTGCTGGACGGCGCCCAGGGCATTGTCTGGGAGAAGGTCGACGTGCAGGCGCTGGATGTAGATTTTTATCTGTTCTCTGGTCACAAGTTGTATGGCCCAACAGGCATTGGCGTTTTATATGGCAAAACACAATATTTAGAGCTGCTGCGGCCACTGTTGGGCGGTGGTGAAATGATTAAAACTGTCAGTTTTTCGAGCAGCAGCTGGAACGATTTACCTTACAGATTAGAGGCTGGAACGCCCAACATGGCGGGCGCTATTGGTCTTGCTGCTGCTATTTTATGGCTACAACAGCAGGATTTGACCGCATTTCAGCAGCACAAATCAGCGCTGGTGCAACGGTTTTATGCCGGTTGTCAGCAAATTTCTGCTCTGGAGCTGTTATCTGGTCCGACAACTAACGCAGGAATTGTGGCGCTCATCCTGAAAAATGAGCACCCTGCCGACCTCGCCACCTTACTCGACCAGCAAAATATCGCAGTTCGGGCCGGAACTCACTGTGCTATGCCGTTGTTTCAGGCATTAAATGTCAAGGGTTCTGTACGTTTCTCATTCGCCTGTTACAACAGTTTCGACGAAATTGACCGAACTTTGACCGCTTTAGCTACAGCAGTGGAGTTACTTGCCGAATGATCCGACCAGATATCTTTACAGAAACCGCTACTGCGCTAAAAAAAATTTACGTTAACCAACTGCCACAGTTGCGCCAGTTGAAAGACTGGCAAAGTAAATACCGGATTTTAATGACGCTAGGCAAAGAATTACCTACTTTTGACAGCGAGTGGCACAGAGATGAATTTTTAGTACAAGGTTGTGAGAGCAAAGCCTGGCTGCTGCATTATCAGGATCCAACGACAAATCAGCACTTTTGGGCTTTTGACAGCGATGCCCGTATTGTGAAGGGGCTGATTATTCTGCTGTTAGTGCAGTTGAATGGACTGACATCGGAAGAGTTAGCGCACGCGAAGCCTGAATTATTACTGAGCGAATTACAGCTGCAACAAAATATCAGTCAGTCCCGCAGTAATGGTTTGCTAGCTGTATTGAATCGGGTCAAGGCCTCGCTCTGACCCACACCCAAATTTAAGCGTCAGGCTTTATTGGCTTTCTCAGCAAGTTTTTTCAAAACACGGGAGACAGCCACAAAAGCAAAAGAGCCTGTCACTACAGTAACTGCACCAAAACCACCACTGCAATCTAAGCGCATTGGGCCATCCAATTCTGGTTTAGTCTGACAGACAGTACCATCGCCTTTTGGATACACCAATTGCTCAGTTGAATACACCGCATCTATGCCAAAACGTCTTTTGGTATTGCGGCTGTAGTTGTAGTCACGACGCAAGGTATTACGCACTTTGGATAACAAAGGGTCGTAGACCGTCTGGCTTAAATCGGCCAGCTGAATTTGAGTAGGATCCACCTGCCCGCCAGCACCACCCACTGTGACTATGGCAATTTTATTGCGTTTGCAGTGCGCTATCAGCGCCACTTTGGCTTTGATGGAATCGATGCAGTCCACCACATAGTCAAAATCGGTGCTCATCAGCTCAAATAAATTGTCATGACTAACAAAATCTTCGACCTGGTGCACTTTGCAATCCGGGTTAATGGCTTGAATACGTTCAGCCATTACCGCTACTTTATCTTTGCCTATGCTATCGGATAAAGCATGCAGCTGCCTGTTGGTGTTGCTGATACAAATATCATCTAAATCAATCAGAGTTATTTCGCCTATGCCAGAGCGAGCCAAAGCTTCAGCAGCCCAGCTACCGACACCACCAATGCCCACCACACAAACATGGGCACTCTGAAAGGCGTCCAATGCTTTGGTACCATACAAACGGCCTATGCCGGCAAAACGTAATAAATAATCGGACACGTAAATTACTCTTTTACTCAACAACTTTAGACGTAGTTGGTTTTTGATAAGAAGGCCAATCCAGTAATACAGGTTCTGCCCAGTGCTGATTCAGATGCTGTAACAAGGGTGACGATAAAAATTCTGTGCCAGCAGAGGGTGGCAACACCAGCTTAATTTGCGCACCATCCCAGCTAAAATACAGTGCATAAGCGTGCAGGTAGAGACGATCTGCAGCTGTCCCCTGATACAACGCATCACCCAAAATAGCAGCGCTGACACTTTTTAAAGCCACCCGCACCTGATGAGTTTTACCGGTAAAAGGCTTGACCAAAAAAACTCTGCGCCCTGCCACCTCGTAAAAAGCCGAGACAAAATAGCTGATAGCAGGATTGCTTAAAGTGCTGATCAGCTTCCAGGCCGAACGGCGCGCCTGCACCATATCACCTTTAACCCAGCCTTGTTTTTTCTTTGGTTTTTGATCGGTCAGCGCTAAATAAAACTTTTGGATCTGTTGGCTTTGAAACAATTCAGCCAACTTCGCTGCCGCTTCACTGCTTTTAGCCAGCAGCAATAAACCTGATGTGCCTTTATCCAACCGATGCACAGCATACAACTTCAGCCCAAACTGGGCTTCAGCTAAAGCGACAACACCGGGTTCAAACTCGGAATGAAAACTGATACCGGATGGTTTATCCAGCACCAGAAAATCGGTGTGCTCAAAAACCAGTTTTAATGTCATTTACAGAGTAGCCGCAACCAGGCGGGCACGTTCTAAATCCTCTGGCGTATCCACGCCCACAGCAGGAACTTCAAACGCAGTAGCCACATGTATAGCTTCGCCTTGCCACAAGACTCTCAGCTGCTCCAAGCATTCAATCTGCTCTAACTGAGATGCCGGCCAACTAACGTACTCTTTAATAAAACCAGCACGGTAAGCATAAATACCTATATGACGACGATAGATATCAGCCAGTTGTGTTGTAAAAGCTTTATCTCTGTCAAATGGGATCACAGAGCGGCTGAAATAGAGTGCATAACCATGTTTATCGCTTTGTACTTTCACCACATTAGGATTGTGTACTTCGTCGCTATGCTCGATAGGCACAGATAAAGTGGCCATACGGGCTTTGCTTTGACTCGCGAGGTTCTGTGCGACCTGACGGATAATAGCGGGCGGAATAAAAGGCTCGTCGCCTTGTACATTCACCACCACTGTATCGTCCGCCAGATCCAATAAAGACACCACTTCGGCCAGACGTTCAGTGCCGGAGTTATGGGCCGGACTGGTCATACAAACTTCAGCGCCAAAGCCTTCGCATTCCTGTTTCACACGTGCATCGTCAGTTGCAATCACCACCCGCTGTGCACCACTTTTAATAGCCTGACGGTACACCCGTTCAATCATGCTCTGACCTGCAATGTCAGCCAGAGGTTTGCCTGGCAAACGGCTACTGGCGTAACGGGCCGGAATAACGACCAGAAACCCAGTTTTTGCTGACGCCGCCTGTACTAACGCCATTGCTCAGCCTCTTCCAGACTTATAGAACGAGCTTCAGAGGTTAATAACACCGGAATATGTTGTTTGACCGGATAAGCCAAACGATCTGCTGTGCAAATCAGTTCCTGCTTTTCTTTATCCAGTTTCAATTTGTTTTTACACAAAGGACAAGCAATGATGTCCAGTAAGGCGATATTTAAAGCCATTAGTCTTCTCTCCATTGACGCAGTTGGTGCTGCAGCCAGAATTTAAATTCGTCCGACAGGTCGGCCTCGACCGGCAGGTAATACCAATTGGGTTTAGCAAAAGCACGGCATTTCACCGCATCTTTTTCTGTCATTAATACCGGGCCTTCGATATTAGCCAGACTCTGTTCATCAAAAGCAAAATGATCACGGAAAAAGACGGTGGCTTTCACCTCAATACCAAAGTTCTTTACCGTATCAACAAAACGTTGTGGATTGCCTATGGCTGCTACTAAAGTCACAGCCTGAGCTCGTTCTGGCCATTGGCTTTGACCATCTAATGCCAGAGGCTTAACAGGCTTTAACAGCATTTTATATTGCGCCGACTCAAAGTCACCGCTATTCACAATAACCGCATCGACGCTTTGTAAACGCGATACAGGTTCGCGCAAAGGCCCTGCGGGCAATAGCTGCTGATTGCCCAAACCTCGTTGGCCGTCGATCAGCACCAGTTCTAAATCGCGCTGTAACCTATAATGCTGCAGACCATCGTCGCTAATCACTATATCGCAGTCTGTAGTCCCCAGCAGATAGTGCGCTGCTGCCACTCTGTCCGGACAGACCACTACAGGACAATGACTTTTGCTCGCCAAAAGCAAAGGTTCATCGCCAACATCTGCGGCCAAATGCAACGAAGTAACGCGCACAGGCGCTGTGATACGGGCACCATAACCCCGGCTGACAATACCAGGAGTAAAGCCCTGCTCTGCTAAAAACTTACAAAGCCACAAAGTGAAAGGCGTTTTACCTGTGCCACCGACTGAGATATTACCGACAATAACAACGGGTTTTTCTACAGAAAAAGATACAAACCAGCCGCGCTGATAGCCAAAACGGCGGATCACAGCGACCAGCCGATAGAGCAGACTCAGTGGCCAGAACAGTAATGTAAAAGAGTGCTGGCGATACCAGCCTTTCTCCCACCAGTTCATCCGACTTCGCTAAATTGCATTTTATACAGCTGAGCATAGTAGCCATTTTGTGCCAGCAAGGACTGATGGTTGCCCTGCTCGACAATCTGGCCCTGATCCATCACCAATATCTGGTCGGCATTTTCAATGGTGGACAAGCGGTGCGCTATAACAATACTGGTGCGGCCTTTAAACAATTCATCCAATGCGCCCTGAATTTTACGCTCTGATTCTGTATCCAGCGCAGAAGTCGCTTCATCCAGAATCAGCACAGGAGCCTGACGTAACAAAGCCCGGGCTATAGCAATACGCTGGCGTTGACCACCGGATAAAGTCACACCGTTTTCACCAATTTCAGTATCTAGCCCTTCCGGCATCTGCTGCACAAATTCCATCACATGAGCTTTTTCTGCCACTTCCAGTAAACGTTCAGGACTTAATTCACCACGATAACCATAAGCAATATTATTGGCGATGGTGTCGTTAAACAGCACCACATGCTGCGATACCACAGCCATTTGTGAGCGCAATGAATCCAGCGTGCAGTCTTTGGTGTTAATGCCATCGAGTAAAATTTCACCTTGCTCAATTTCATAAAAACGTGGCAATAAGCTGGAAATAGTGGTTTTACCGCTGCCAGAGCGACCGACTAAAGCCACTGTCTGACCAGGTTCAACGTTGATATTGATCTGCTTTAGCACTTGTTTTTCATGGCCAGGGTAGTGAAAGCTTAAGTCTTTAATTGCAATAGCACCTGTCACCTGTTTCAGTTCAATGGTTCCAGTGTCCTGCTCTGGTTTTTCATCCAAAACAATAAAGACGTTAGCCGCTGCTGCCATACCGCGCTGAAAATCACTATTGACTGTGGTCAGTTGTTTTAGCGGTTTTAACAGCAACATCATGGCCGTGATCATCTCACTGAAAGTACCAGGCGTTAAGGTGTCCAGCATAGCCGGGAAACTGGCTAAATAAATCACAAAAGCCAAAGCAAAAGAAGCAATCAGCTGGATCAGCGAAACGCTGATAGCGCGCGTCGCTTCCATCTTTACATCCAGCTGCCGGTTGCGGTTATTCACGGCTTTAAATCTGTTGTTTTCTAAATCGCCTGCGCCAAAAGATAAAATCACTTTATGGCCGTTCAGCATCTGCTCTGAACTGGTGGTGACATCACCCATCGCATTTTGCATATTACTGCTGATTTTACGAAAACGTTTCGATACCTGCGCTACTATGACGGCAATCACAGGTGCTATGACTAAAAAAATCAAGGATAGCTGCCAGCTGTTGTAAAACATCAGGCCTAAACAACCTAAAACAAACACACCTTCATGAATAAGCACAACTAAGGCTTTGCTGGACGCTTGCTTAATTTGTTCAGCATCGTAGGTGATTTTTGAAATCAGCTCGCCCGTCGAGTGTTTGTCATGGTAACTGACAGGCAAAGCAATCATCTGACGGAACAGTTGCTGGCGTAAGTCTTTGACGATATGAGTACCAGCCCAGTTCAGGCAGTAGCTGGAGATAAAATGAAACACACCACGCAGGAAAAACATACCGACGACAAAAACCGGAGCCCAGGCTAAATAAGCCGTATCTTTTTGGGTGATCCCACGGTCAATAAAGCTGGAAAACTGAGAAATAAAATAAATATCGACACAGGCGTAACCCGCCATACCAAACATCGCCAGAGCAAACCCCGCTTTGTAGGGTTTTAAATAACGCATCAGGCGCTTAAAGGTACTAATTGAACCCGTTGTTTGTGAAGACAAATTTAACCCCAAAGAATAAGAAAACCGTCGCCATTCTACCTTGTTGTGCAGGCGCTTTCAGCAATTGTTCACTGCTTTTGCAGCCAAAATGGCAAAGGCTGCTGCCGATAGGGCCAGATATGGAGCTGTTGCTCAGTCATTTCAATCCGCACAGCGCCTTGATCTGCAGTATTGAGTAGTGGAATTTGCAGCAATGCCAGTCGCCCCAACACCTCTGCACTGGGGTGACCGTAGGCATTATTGGCAGCGGCACTGTTCAGCGCCAATAGTGGTTGTATGCTGCTTAAGAAATTCAACTGACTGGAGCTTTTACTGCCATGATGCCCCAGCAACAACAAATCGGCCTTTAAGTTGGGCTGAGCAATTAATAACTCAGCTTCGACGCTATGTGCTATGTCGCCAGTCAACAAGGTTTGCCATCCGGCTGTTATTATTGCCAGCACACAAGAGCTGTTATTACCTTCCTCTGTCTGGAATTGACTTCGAAAAGACCACAGCTTTGCATCCAGATAATAAGCAGGCAAAGATAAACAAGGACGCTGCGGGAAGCCTGTGTCAAAGTCAGCAATCAATTGTACTCCGGGATAAGACTTTAACACTTCAGCAAAAGCGCCTGTGTGATCAGTATCGGCATGGCTTAACACTAAATAATCCAGTTGCCGTACCCCCTGATAATGCAAATAAGGCAACACATAAGCTTCGGTGGCATTAAAACTGCCATACACAGGCCCAACATCGTACAACAAGCCTCTATCGCCTTTTTGCAACAGCACGGCCGTGCCCTGCCCGACATCAATAACATGCAATTGCCAGTGCGCTGCTTTGGGCCACAACAAAAAAATAAAAGGCAATAACAGCAGCGCCATTCTGTAGTTTGGTGCAGCAGCGGGCAGAAAAAATAACGCGAGCAATAACAAGGCGATACAAAGGGCAGAAAATACCGTTTGCGCCGGTAGTAACCACCAATAATCCATAGAAGCTCCTGCCATCAGCCACTGCTGTAAAGGAGATAACAACAGATCCGCCAGTTGCCAGTGCCAGAGTACTTCTGCAGGCAAAATCAGCTCCAGTAGTAAAGCAATCAGCAGATAAGGGATCACCAAAAGCGAGCACCAGGGCACAAAAATCAGATTCGACAGCAACGCCAGAGGCGCTATACCATGAAAAAATAATAAAGTAGGCGCACTCATTAACAGCGTCATTACCGCCTGAAATTTTAAAGCATGCTTGATGACGCCCCAGTCGCTACGATCGGTCAGCGGATAACTCCAGACAAATAAAAAAATTAAAGCCACCGCATAAAGCGTCAGCCAAAAACTAATGCTCATCACCCATAAAGGATTAATTAACAACAAAAGCCCGCAGACCAAAAGCCAGCTTTGGCTATAACTTAAGCGCCTGTGCTGCTGCAGCAAATACACAGTCAAAGCCAAAGCGAGTAAAGCTCGTAACGTAGGGATGGCAAAACCTGCCAATAAGCTGTAATACCATGCAGCGAAGAGAGCGACAAAAGGTGCTGCTTTTCTGCACCACAGCAGCTGGATATGCATTTTGGCGAAGCACAACATCAAGCCATAGACCCAGCCAAACAGCAGACCAATATGAAAACCGGATATCGAAATTAAATGACCTAAGGCTGTGGCTTGTAACCCCAACCACAACTCGTCACTAAAAGGCCGTTCACCTAGAGTAAAAGCTGTGATCAGTGAAAAAGATGGCAGGTCGCCAATTTTTTGCTGCAAGCGCTGATACAACTGCTGACGATGATCCCAGTCTGCATTAAGTAACAGTCCATCTTTCACCACACAATTACCAATAATACCCAGCACATAAGCATTGGCTTCAATATGCACTGAACCAGGATTGGCTGGCGCCCTTACGGCTTTGCAGCGTACCTTCAGCCACCAGTCTTGCCCCTGCCCCAACAGCTCTGGTGCATGCTGCCAGCGCATTCTTACTAAGTAACCTTGCTGTGGCCCTTCATTGATTTGCCATAAAAATCTGCTGAAGTCCTGATCCTGTTGTCTGATACTGACAACTTGACCTTTGAGCCATGGTTCGGACAAGTGAAGTAACAGTTCAGTATGCGATTGATGCTGCTGTACCTGCCACAACCAAAGGCTTAAAGCGCAACAAAGACCAGTGAAAAACAACAAACGATAGTAAATGCAGATCAGGATCAAGCACAGCAGGAAAATAAGCCACAAAAGCTCTGGCACTATTGGTAAAAATAATGACAATAGGCATCCGCTGATCACGCCAATGAAAAAACGGTTCACGTTAATTATTCATTAATGAGTTGTAATGGCAAAGAATCTAATTAAGAAATATCTACCAGATACAGAAAAAATCAAGCAACACCCTTCGCTAAAGATCTTTGGCACTTTGTTGCATGACAACAATTTGTGGCATTTTAACCGCCGCTCAGCCCGTGGTGCTTTTGCAGTAGGTTTGTTTGTTGCACTGATCCCTATGCCATTTCAGATGGTACTAGCCGCTGCTTTGGCCATTTTGTTCAGAGTCAACTTACCCTTGTCAGCCGCTTTGGTCTGGCTGACCAATCCATTGACCATGGGGCCGATATTTTTTGTCTGCTATCAGTTAGGAGCGCTGATTTTAGGTCATCCTGGTCATCATGTAGAAGCTCAGGTAAGTTTAAGCTGGTTGCTCGATAGTCTGGATACCATAGGTAAACCCTTCTTGCTCGGCAGCCTTATTGTGGGCTCTACCTTGTCCGCCTTAGGTTATGTACTGGTGGATTACTTTTGGTGCTTGTCGGCGAAAAAAGCCTGGAAGGATCGTATTCAACAACGTCAGAGTCAGATTGAATCCGACTGACTCTGACGTTGTTTATCAGCTAGCGTTGTCCTAAGACAAAAGCAGGCTGTACTTTACTGGCGCTAAGCGCAGGATAAATAGTGGCCAGCAAGCTCATAACCAAGGCTATGCCTATGGTCATCACCACTTGCACCGGCTCAATATGAGAAGGTACATAATCGACAAAGTAGATGCTGGAATCGAGCAAGCTAAAGCCGGTTAAGCTGGTGATTAAACGAAACAGCGGCTCTATTTGCCAGGCCAATACTAGCCCCACGGCACCACCGACCAAAGTCCCGGTTAAACCGTTTAGCCAGCCAAGCCACATAAACGCCTTAACAATGCGACGCCTCGGCATACCCATGGTCAGTAAAATAGCGATATCACCTTGTTTTTCCCG
This sequence comes from Rheinheimera sp. KL1, assembly GCF_001275035.1. Taxonomy (NCBI): domain Bacteria; kingdom Pseudomonadati; phylum Pseudomonadota; class Gammaproteobacteria; order Chromatiales; family Chromatiaceae; genus Rheinheimera; species Rheinheimera sp. KL1. Next base: position 190,482 of record NZ_LAMX01000021.1, on the reverse strand, counting down.
TACCGCCATCACTAAAGTGGCAACAATATTAAAACAGGCCACAGCCAATACCAGCACTAACACCAGATACAAAATACTGCGTACCATCTGAATATCATTGTACAAATGGCCCTGAGTACGGAACCAATCCAGCATGTAGACATAATCAGTGGCCATATTGCCAAGCTCACGTGACAAAGTGGGCGCTTTAAAAATATCAGCAATTTTAAAAGCAAAGCCCTGCACTGCACCTGGTGGGTAATTCAGCCACTGTCCTAAAGCATGAATATCAACCCAGGCTTGCTGATAATCCAGCTGACCGCCAATACTGACGATAGCGACTAGTGTTAAGCTGACATGCTTATGGCTGGCGAGCTTACCGTCTGCTGTCACTTGCGGCAGCATCAGTTGTACTTCATCCCCTACTTTCGCTTGCACTTCGTCCGCTATGCCTTTGCCCAAAACAATCTGATATTCGCTGATGTGGCTTAAATCCCCAGCCACCACAAAAGAGCCTAACGCGCTGATGCCTTGCTCCAACTGCAAATCAATACCGCGTAAATTGGCCGCTTTGACCTTAGCGCCGCTACGGATCATGGTATTGGTCTTGATGTAAGGAGCACCAGCCACCACGCCGGGATGCTGTTGCAAGGGCCTGATTTTCTTCTGCCAGTTGGCAATGGGGTCAGACACCGCCTGCAACTCAACATGAGGGATCACAGACAACAGCTTGTCTTTTAATGCCAGCTCAAAGCCATTCATCACTGACAAGGCCAGAATAAGAATAGCAACTCCCAGACCTATGCCTATAGTGGAAGATGCCGCGATAAAACGAATAAAAGCGTTGCTGTTACGGCTTTTGCGATAACGCTGTGCCAGTTGCCAGGACAAACTAGCCATGAGGTAAGCCATCCATCGTTTTACCTAAATGACCATCCCGCATCCAATACTGTTGATCCAGTTTCTTCGCCAGCGCCAAATCATGAGTCACCACAATAAAACTGGTTTTCAGCTCCCGGTTTAATTCACGCAGTAGCTTATAAATACTCTCAGCGGTTTGATGATCCAGATTACCCGTAGGCTCATCCGCCAGCACCAGCGCAGGTTCCCCAACTAATGCCCTGGCTATAGCCACACGCTGACGTTCACCACCACTGAGTTCAGCAGGTCTGTGTTTGATACGATGCGCAAGACCGACACGAGTTAACATAGCTGTCGCTTTTTGCTCTGCCTTTTCATTGGATTCACCACGAATAAGTAATGGCATAGCCACATTTTCCAGCGCAGTAAAATCCATCAACAGATGGTGAAACTGATAAATAAAACCCAGTTTTTCATTACGCAGTTTAGCTTTGGCATTGGCCGATAACTTAGCGACAGATTGCCCCAAAAGCACCATTTCACCGCTGTCTGGCTGGTCCAAAGTACCCAGTATATGCAACAAGGTGCTTTTGCCAGAGCCAGAGCTACCGACGATAGCCAGCATATCGCCGGCTTTTACTTCAAGACTGACCTGATGCAACACAGGCGTGACATTAGCACCATCTGTGTAACTTTTGCTGATTTGACGGGCCGTTAAAATACTGGTCATTAGATCCTATCCAAAAAATTGAAAGTACAGCGCGACGACACTGTAGGGGCGGGTCTTGTACCCGCCCGTCTTGTAGATAAACCGGTGTTTGAGCGAAAGCGCGCAGGCAACAAAGCTGCTGAACCCAATGACGAGGTGTCCTCTAAGTAATTGGAGTTGCAGCGCGGCGACAAGTGATTGAGCCTCCGGGAGCATAGTTCACCTATGTGACCGGGGCGAAAGCGCGCCGTCAACAAAGCTGCAGCTTCAAGTACGACGAGGAAACTATTCATCGCGAAGAACCTCTGCCGGTTGCACTTGCACCGCACGCCAGGCTGGATAGACCACGGCCAATGCCGTCAGTACTAAAGCACAGACTACGATAAAGAAAATTTGCACGGGCTGAATATCCACCGGCAAAGCTACGCCAGCGACCACACTAATGCCCAACAGTGACAAAATACCGTTCAGTTGCCACGCAATAACAATACCTGCCAAAGCACCAGTTAATGTACCGAGCAGGCCGTTATTCATACCTTGCACGGCAAAGACAGTAAAAAGCTGAGTATCTGTCATGCCCTGAGTTTTTAAAATGGCTACTTCCCGCTGTTTTTCCGTCACCATCATCACCAGCGCTGAGACAATATTAAAAGCAGCTACGGCCACTATCAGCAATAACATCAGCCACATCATGGCTTTTTCCATTGCCACTGCAGAGAATAATTTGCCATGACTGTCGCGCCAGTCTGTCACTTTAGCGACGGCAGGAAAGTTCGATATTTCGTTGGCTAAAGCAGGTGCGGCAAAGGGCTCTGTTAAACTTAAACGCCACAGCGGTGCATCTTTGGCTTTGCTGCCAAGACGTTTTAAATCAGGTAAATGCACCAAAGCCACGCCATTATCCACTTCAGAGCCGGTATTAATTAAGCCTGCTACCGTAAAGAGTCGCTGGCGTGGCAACCAGCCCATAGGCGTAAAACTGCCACCTTCGGCCAGTAATAAACGGATTTGCTGACCAGGTCCAACCTTTAGCTCATCGGCAAGACCTGCCCCCAGGATCACTGAATAAGGCTGTTTTGTTAAATCAGACCAAGCACCGGCGACCAAAGACTGCTGTAAAAAGGCGGGGATTTGGGTAGGTTCAATACCTTGCAATAAAACAGCCGTCAGTTGACCCGGGCTTTGTGCTAAGGCTTCAAGCTGCAAATAAGGCGTAGCCTGCAGAATTTGTCGATATTGTTGCTGTAAAGCTGCTATATCCACCTGCTGAGTGGCTTCGCTTTGTACTATTAAATGCGGGATCACACCAAGGATGCGTTTTTTTAGTTCAGCTTCAAAACCGTTCATGACCGAGCTGACAATAGTCAGTGCCATTACCCCTAAAAAAATACCTGTGACAGAAAACAGCGTAATAAAGGATAAAAAGCCATGACCTTTCCGGCTTTGGCTATAACGCAAACCGATACGGACACTCAGGGGGAATTGCAGGCTTTTCACAGACTTCCACTTGGGTTGATGAAGAAATTGCTGCGATAATAGTGATTATCCGTTAAGGTTACAAGCTTGCTACCCGAGGTATCCTTATGCAACAGCCTGGCAATACAACCCTAGCCGCAGAATTAGCAGACGAATTTGCGGATTACTTTCAGATTGAACATCAGACGACTGTCAATTTAGTGCCATTTTCCGGGCCGCTGCCGGATCAGGATGGCTTTTTACGCCTTATCCCTGATGCGTTTAAAATGACCAGTGAACTAAGCCAGTTAAACAACTCCTCGATTCGCACTTTGAATGCAATAAAAGATTTATCCAGCGACTTAGCACTGTATTTACAGCAACAAGCCCGTAAACTGGATGCACTGACTCATTATGTGTTGCGCTCGCAAGACGACCCCAAACAACGTTTTCATACCTTCAGTTATGGCGGTTCTGGTGTTCAGGTGTGGACGAATGAGGTGATAAAACAAGACCAAATTTACGAAGTAAAACTGTTTTTAGATAACAACGACGGTGCTTTGTATTGCTTGGGTCAGGTCATTCAAGTGACTGAACAGCAAGAAGCAGAACCTGGACAGCCACCGCAGTATCTGGTGAAAATTTTATTTCGCCGCATACGCGATGAAGACAGAGACATGGTGGTCAGAGCCAGCTTGCATGAACAATCCAGACAACTGAAACGCAAAGCTGAATTGCGTCAGCAGCAAGCGCAGCAGACTCAACAGCAGTAAAATACCCATCGTACGTGAAGCTGCAGCTTTGTTGACTGCGTGCTCTCGCCCTGGTCACATAGGTAAACTATGCTCCTAGGGTCTCGCACTCTTGTCGCCTCTGTGCAACTCCAATTACTTTGGGTGTAGATTGAGCAATGTTGAAACTAAATAAACCAACAGGCCGTACTAACATGCGGTCTTTTTATAACGAGTAAAGAATTTCCCTGATGATCCGTATTGAAGCATTACCAGCCCCTACCTCCAGCAACGATGTAAAACAATGGGGCCGTCTATCCGGCGCTGCCTTGCCCTGGGCTATTTATCAGCTGTATCAGCGTCAGAAAGGTCTTTATGTCGTCATAGTGCCGGACACCACCACTGCACTGCGTTTGGAGCAGGAGTTGATGGTTTTTTTCCATGAACATGCTGCTGAGGTTTGGACTTTCCCTGACTGGGAAACCTTGCCTTATGATGTATTTTCACCCCATCAGGATATTATTTCTCAGCGCATAAAAACCCTGTACAGCTTGCCACGTTTACAGCATGGCATAGTGATAGTGCCGCTGAATACGGCCTTACTGCGTTTAACTGATGCCAGCTATTTACAGCAATACAGTCTGGTACTGAAAAAAGGCCAGCAGCTGGATTTAACAGCACTGCGTCAGCAATTGGCCGCTGTGGGTTATCGTGCTGTGGATCAGGTGATGGAACATGGCGAGTTTTCGGTGCGAGGATCCTTGCTCGATCTGTATCCAATGGGCAGCACCCTGCCGTATCGGATTGACTTTTTAGACGATGAAATTGACGGTATTCGCCTCTTTGATCCGGATAATCAGCGCACTGTGCAGCAAGTTCATGAAATTGAACTGCTGCCTGCCCACGAGTTCCCGCAGGATAAAGCAGCGATAGAACGTTTCCGTATTCGTTATCGTGAACGCTTTCCGGCGCGTAGCGAAAAAGAATCACTCTATATGCAAGTCAGCCAAGGCCTGATGCCTGCTGGTATTGAATATTACCTGCCGTTGTTTGCAGAACAAACAGTACCGTTATTTTCGATGTTACCCAAACAAACCGTGATGCTGGCTGTGGGTGATTTGGAAGCTGCGGCAGCGCGTTTCTGGCACGACTTACAACGTCGTTATCAGGACAGAGCGATAGATTTACTCAAGCCTATTTTAAAACCGCAGGAATTGTATTTAGCGGTTGATGAATTTTTTGCAGAGCTAAAGCAGTGGCCGCGCTTGCGTTTAAGTCGGGCTGAACTGCCGGAACGCGCTGGACAATCCAACGCTGCTGTGGCTGATTTGCCTGAGCTGACGGTCAATCACCAGCTGAAAAATCCACTGGAAAAGCTGCAGCAATTTATTATTGATATCAAGAAACAGCAAGGGCGAGTGCTGTTTTTCGTAGAATCTGAGGGCCGGCGCGAAAGCTTGTTGCAGCTGATGCAACGCAATCAAATTCGATTGCAGCAATTTGCTTGTGTCGAAGAGTTTTTAACTGATCAGGTTGATTTGGGCATAGTCATTGGCTCGTTAGCGCAAGGCTGCTTGCTGCAAGCCAGCTCTTTACCTGCGAAAGCAGCCAAGATCAAAACAGGTGAAGAGCCTTTAGCTTTAGTCAGTGAAAACGAATTATTTGGTCAAAAAGTTACCCAAAGACGCAAACGCAAACACAGTCAACAAATCTCTGGCGACACTATCATCCGTAATCTGGCCGAGTTGTCTGTGGGTCAACCTGTGGTGCATTTACAACATGGTATAGGTCGTTATCAGGGTTTGCAGGTGTTGGATGCTGCAGGCATTAGTGCAGAGTTCGTCACCATTGAGTACGCAGGTGGCAGTAAGTTGTACGTGCCTGTGTCGTCTTTGCATTTAATCAGCCGTTATACAGGTTCGGATCAAGACAACGCACCGCTGCACAAGCTTGGCAACGACAGCTGGGAAAAAGCCCGGCGTAAAGCCGCAGAAAAAGTGCGGGATGTGGCCGCAGAATTGTTGGATGTGTATGCCCAGCGCGCAGCTCAGACCGGCTATGGCTTCAAACTGGACGCTGAGCAATACGACATCTTTGCCGATGGTTTCCCTTATCAGGAGACAGTGGATCAGCTCGATGCGATAGCCGCAGTGCTGGCCGATATGCAGGCCGAGCGCGCCATGGACAGATTAGTCTGTGGTGATGTAGGTTTTGGTAAAACAGAAGTCGCGATGCGCGCAGCTTTTGTTGCAGTCAATGACAATAAACAAGTAGCGGTGTTAGTGCCCACCACGCTATTGGCACAACAACATTTTGAAAACTTCCGTGATCGTTTCGCCAACTGGCCGGTTAAAGTCGCAGTGTTGTCGCGTTTTATCAGCGCCAAAGAACAAAAAGCCATTTTGGAAGAGACCGAACAAGGCAAAGTCGATATCCTGATCGGGACTCACAAATTATTACAGGACGATATCAAGTTCAAAGACTTGGGCCTGCTGATTGTTGATGAAGAACACCGTTTTGGCGTGAGGCAAAAAGATAAAATCAAAGCCTTGCGGGCCAACATCGATATCCTGACCTTAACGGCTACCCCTATTCCGCGTACTTTAAATATGTCGATGTCTGGTATGCGCGATTTATCCATTATCGCCACGCCACCAGCCAAACGTCTGGCCGTAAAAACTTTTGTACGTGAGCATGAAGAAGGCTTAATACGTGAAGCTGTGCTTAGGGAAATATCCCGTGGTGGTCAGGTGTATTTCCTACACAATGACGTGGCGACCATAGAAAAAGCTGCAGCTGACTTAGCCTTATTGCTGCCGGAAGCTTTAATTGGTATAGCCCATGGCCAGATGCGGGAGCGCGAGCTGGAGCAAATCATGGCTGATTTTTACCATCAGCGTTTTAACCTGTTGCTGTGTTCGACCATTATCGAAACGGGCATAGACGTGCCCACCGCCAATACCATTATTATCAACAGAGCAGATAACTTTGGTCTGGCGCAGTTGCACCAGCTTAGAGGCCGGGTCGGTCGCTCGCACCATCAGGCTTATGCTTATTTACTGACGCCGCCACCAAAACGCTTAACCAAAGATGCTGAAAAACGCCTCGAAGCCATTTCCGCCTTAGAAGATTTAGGTGCTGGTTTTGCACTCGCCAGTCAGGATATGGAAATTCGTGGAGCCGGTGAGCTTTTAGGTGATGAGCAAAGTGGCCAAATTGAATCTGTTGGCTTTAGTTTGTATATGGAAATGCTGGAGCAAGCGGTAGAAGCGTTAAAAGCGGGTAAAGAGCCGAGCCTGGATGCACTTCTAACCCAACAAACTGAGCTGGATATGAAACTGCCTGCCCTGCTGCCAGATTCGTATATACCGGATGTTAGTTTACGATTATCTTTTTACAAACGCCTAGCCTCCTGTCGCGATGAACAGGAACTGGATGATGTGCAAGTGGAATTGATCGACCGTTTTGGCTTATTACCGGATGCTGCGAAAAATCTGGTCAAAATTACAGAGTTAAAAATGCAGGCGCAACAGCTTGGAATTAAACGACTGGAAGCCAACAGCAAAGGTGGTGTGCTAGAATTCGCCGAACGGACCTCAGTAAACCCATCTTACATTATTCAGCTTATTCAGACTCAGTCGAAAGTCTTTAAGCTCGAAGGTGGCAATAAACTGAAATTTATCAAAGAATTACCTGATACCAATAGCAGATTCGCCTTTGTCAGCTTTATGCTGGATGACTTTGCTAAACATCAGACAGGAGCATCATGAAACCTCTGCGTTTAACATCGCTGGGACTGACGTTAGTGGCTTTATTCACCACAAGCACAGCCTTTGCCAATAGCTGGTATGAAATTGAACTGATCGCTTTTAGTCGAAGTGCGGATAAAAGTTTAAAAGAGCAGTTTGACGCACCAACTCAAGAGCTTAAAACCAGCAATGCTATGGACTTAATGCGTCCACTGGTGCAACCCGCATTGGCTGATTTAATTAAAGCCATACCTGCTTGTACTGCTAATTCTGTCACGTCAAGCACAGCCTCTCCCGCAGTTTCTGCGACTGTACAGCAACAAATTCAGCAACTATTAAGTGAACATCAGCAAAATAAGCAAGCCGTAACTGCTGAGCCTGACGCTCTTGATGTGCAATCAGACACCGCAGCTGTAGCTGCATCTTTGTATCAACTGAACGTTCAGAATTGTCAGATGGAACAGTGGGATGCAGATGGCCAGTTAATCAGCAGGCCATTAACAACAGAAGAGCTAGCCTTACAGTTACCTGCACCTGCGCAAATTCCAGCCACCTTTACCGGTGATGGTCAGGCTAAAGAGGGGGCCTATCTGGTAGGCTCAGATGGGTTACAACTGAAAAACCTGGCCTATCAATTACAACGCGAAGCGGGTAAACAGCTTCTGTTGCATACAGCATGGCGCCAGCCTTTAGTGTCAGGCCGCAACAGCCGCAGTCGTTGGTATGCAGGTATATACCAGAATGAAACAGAGACCCAAACTGAACAAAACATTGATTTGATGCAGCAAGTACAGCAACAGTTAGCGGCTGTGCAACAAGGTCAAAGTGGCTTGCAATTATGGTACAGCCCGTGGCAATTTGATTCTTTAGTTCAACTACGTTTGGGTCGCTTTATCCAGTTTGATGGTACTTTTTATTTGCGCCAGAGTGACGACGCCGCTCAGCCAGCCCAAATTGCCATTAAACAAAGTGCGCGCTTAACTTTAGGCCAAATTCATTATTTGGATCATCCACGTTTAGGTGTGATTATTCAGGTGAAACGTTTTACTCCGCCCGAATCAACAGGGACGGCAACACTTTAGACAATTAAATAACACAAGGAATCTGTTATGAAAAAAATCATGGTTTTGTTAGCTGCACTCAGCCTGCTGGGAGCTTGTAGCAAACTGACTCAAGACAATTACAATCAAGTCAAAGCTGGTATGACCTACGACGAAGTGTCCGGTATATTAGGAGCCGCGACTCATTGTGACGAAGCGATCGGCACAAAGAGCTGCCGCTGGGGTGATGATGAAAAAAATATCAAAATTACCTTTTTAGCTGACCGTGCTACTGTTTTTTCCAACCACGGTATTCAGTAATCATCAGCTTAAGTCACCAAGGGGCTGTAACTGGCCCCTTCTTTCTGCGTAAATCTCTGTAATGCTGCAACTTAGAGACTATCAACAACAGGCTGTTAAAGCTGTCTTAGTGCATTTTCGCCAAAAAACTGATGCTGCAGTGCTGGTATTGCCTACGGGCGCAGGCAAAAGTTTGGTGATAGCTGAATTGGCCCGCCTGGCACGTGGTCGGGTGTTGGTATTGGCTCATGTCAAAGAACTGGTGGAACAAAACCATGCCAAATACCAAAGTTATGGTTTAGAAGCCGCCATTTTTTCTGCCAGCCTCGGCCGCAAAGAAACTGCAGCCAAAGTAGTGTTTGCCTCAGTGCAGTCAGTAGCGCGCAACCTGGCTGAATTTACTGAACAGTACAGCTTATTGGTGATAGACGAATGCCACCGAGTGGGTGATGACGAGGACAGCAGTTACTTAAAAGTGATTCGCGCGTTACAAACACAAAATCCGGATTTGAAAGTGCTGGGGTTAACGGCGACTCCATACAGGTTAGGTTCCGGCTGGATTTACCAGTACCATAGCCGGGGCCTTATTCGTACCGAAGACCCCCGCTTTTTTAAATACTGCATTTTTGATTTACCTATCCGTTTTTTATTAGGCGAAGGTTATTTAACTCCAGCCGTACTGATGGATGCGCCTATATTAAGTTACGACTTCGCCGGTTTAAAACCGACAGCAAGTGGCTATTTTAAAGAAGCTGATCTGGATTTACGTATTCATCAGCAGCAGCGCGCTACCCCACAAATCATTCAGCAAGTGATACAACATGCGAAAAACCGCACTGGCGTGATGATTTTTGCCGCGACCACAGCCCATGCCCGCGAGATTTTAGGTTATTTGCCTGGCGCAGAAACTGCGCTGATATTAGGCGACACCCCACAAAAAGAGCGGGATGCGCTGATCCATAGCTTTAAACAAAAACAACTGAAGTACCTGGTCAATGTGGCTGTATTAACGACTGGTTTTGATGCGCCCCATATCGACTTAATCGCTATTTTACGCCCTACTGAATCTGTCACTTTGTATCAGCAAATTGTTGGTCGGGGGCTTCGATTAAGCCCAGGAAAAACTGACTGTCTGGTTTTGGATTATGCCGGGAACCGCTTTAATCTGGAGCAGCCCGATATCGGTGAGCTGCGGCCAGCCCCCGGCACAGAGCTGGTGACAGTGCCTTGCCCACTCTGTGGCTTTTTTAATAATTTCTGGGGAAAAACAGAGGATAGAGGCTTAGTAGTGGAACACTATGGCCGTCGCTGTCAGGGCTACAAGGAGGATGAAAACGCCAAACCTCAAGCCTGCGGTTATCGCTTTAAAGCCAAGTTTTGCCCGGACTGTGGCGCTGAAAATGATATTGCAGCCCGCAACTGCGGTGACTGCGGCCTGGTGCTGGTCGACCCGGATAAGAAACTCAAAGAAGCCTTAAGCTTAAAAGACGCATTGGTACTATATGTCACACGAATGCAGCTGCAAAGCCATCAGAGTAAAGAAGGTAAAACCTCACTCAAAGTGAGTTACTTTTCCGCTGAAGGCGCCGAAATTTCCGAATACTGGAGCTTGCAGACCAAAGCGCAAAAACAAAAGTTTTTAACTTTGTTTGTACCACCTCACCTGGTAGACAGACACAGACCTTTTACGGAAACCACGGTCAGTAAAGTGCTGCAACAAGCCCATAGATTTCAACCGCCAGAGGCTATCATAGCGCGCAAGGACGGTCGATTTTGGCAAATCCGTGACAAGTTGTTTCAAATTCAGGGTAAAGACGCTGAATAATTCCCGGAATATGGACGAAATGAAAAATTCTTTTGCTTTACTACTGGGCAAAGCCAATAAAATTCGCTACTAATAAAGCTGTTCGTCTACAACAAAATAAAAGACACCACACAGTTAGTTCTCCTTTTTTGTCACAGGGTTGCAGTTTATGTCAAACGAAAACGCGTTATTAAGCTTGCTGGTTGAAAAAATCCAGAATGATACCTTGGTGCTGCCAAGTCTTCCTGAAATTGCCTTACGAATTCGTAAAATGGCGGAAGATCCAAATGTGAATTTAAACCAGATGGCAGACATTATCTCGCACGACCCTGCCATGTCAGCACGTATGATGAAAATCGCTAACAGCGCCTTTTTAGGCCGCTCTGTTCATGTCAATTCCCTGCATCAGGCAGTGACACGTATTGGTTTACGTTATATCAAAAACATAGTGACTGCTATGGCGGTAGAGCAATTGTTTGTTTCTCATTCAAGTTTAATTAAAGGCATGATGAGCAAAGTATGGCAAGACACCTTAGAAGTAGCGGCCGTAGCGCTTGCAGCTATGCAGCTTTACAACAGCAACTTAAAAGTCAGCCCGGTGAATTTTGACACTATGACTTTAGCTGGTTTAATTCATAACATCGGCGCTTTGCCTATTTTGACTGAAGCCGAAAAACATATGGATCAGTTTGGTGACAAAGACTTTATCGCAGGCTGCATCACAGATTTAGCTGGCGGTATAGGTGGCAGCATTTTACGTAAATGGGAATTCCCGGACGAGCTGGTAGAAGTAGCTGAACAATGGAACACCAAATTGCCACATACTGATAAAGTGAATTATCTCGACTTTATCCGAATAGCCACTATTCAAAAAGGCCATTGCAAAGATAAAACAGAACCTCGTCTGGCATTAAAACCTTTTGCGGATCGCGGTTTAATTACAGGTGTAGATTTCTACCGCTCTCCTGAATTTACTGTGATTTATCAGGATATGAAGCAGCTGTTTGTTTAATTTAAATTGGGGTCAAATCATTGTTAACAATGTGATTTGACCCCATTCTGATTTTTAGTTAAATAACTTCTGATGTAACTCTTTTACTACTGAAGCAGCTGACGCATCCTGTACTAAAAAGCACAGGTTATGGCGCGAAGCACCATGACAAATCAGCCGCATATTAATTTGCTCCAATGCACTAAACAGCTCACCCGTTACGCCTTTGGTGCTATGCAGATGATTGCCTATCACAGCCACCAGACTTAAGCCCTGCTCTACCGTTACTTCACAGAATGCTTTGAGCTCATCCAGTGCAGGTTCAATCGCAGAATTAAAAGCACTCCCTGAAGACTCGTCCAGCGTTAAAGCCACCGAAATTTCCGACGTCGTCACTAAATCGACTGAGATCTGGTGACGGCTTAAAATATCAAAAACCCGGGCTAAAAAGCCTGCCGCATGCAGCATTTCCGGGCTTTTTACTGTGATCAGCGTCTGGGATTTACGCAAAGCTATAGCGCGATAGGCTGGTTTATGTTCAACCGATTTTGCAATCCAGGTACCACCGGCTTCTGGTTCGCGGCTGGAGCCGACAAAAACTTTGATATTGCGACGCATCGCCGGAATTAAGGTCGCAGGATGCAATACTTTGGCGCCAAAAGTGGCCATTTCAGCCGCTTCATCAAAACTGATTTCATTGATACAACGGGCATCTGAGGTCAGGCGTGGATCTGTGGTGAAAATACCCACCACATCAGTCCAGATTTGTACAATGTGCGCGTTTAAAGCTTCACCTAACAAGGCTGCACTGTAATCAGAGCCGCCACGGCCTAGAGTCGTAGTTTGCCCTGCTTCATCAGCACCAATAAAACCTTGGGTCACTACTATCTGTTCTGACAGCAAAGGCTGCAAATGGCTTTGCGCTAATTCAGCAATCAGGTGAATTTGCGGCTCACCTTTACCAAAACGACTATCGGTACGAAGCACACGGCGCACATCAAAACACTCTGCTGCTGCGCCGCGTTCCACTAACACCTGAGTAAATAACACCGAACTTAAACGCTCACCAAAAGACTGGATCAGATCTTTGTGCGCACCAGAATACACAGCGCCACCGGTTTCAATCAGATTACGTAAATCATCCAGCAGGGTGTTGATTTGTGCAGCCACAGCTTCAGGTTGCTGCAAAGCATTCAGTACAGCCAGCGTAATACGCTCTATGCCCTCATAGGAGGTGTAACGGGCCTGAACTTCGGTTTGTTTGGTGATATCGACCAATAAGTTAGTCACACCTGAACTGGCACTGACAGCCACCAGACGGATATTCGGATCGGCTAACACAATATCAGCACAACGGGACATAGCCGGAAAATCGGCCACTGAAGTTCCGCCAAATTTGGCGACGATAAGTTGATTAGACATTCGAGTCTCTCCTTATTCAAAAAGTCATAAGGCAGAGCATGGCATTTGCAGGCAGTAAATAAAGTTGTGATGCAGGCTCGATGCTGCAAACAACTGATCACAGACACACAAAGGCCAGAAGCTCTCCACCACAAAAAACAGGTGACAGTCGTAAGGATTCAGCCTTAACAACCGAATCATCTGCCGCTACAGCATCTGATCCTCGGCGTTAATCCCCCTCAAACATCCTGCGGCTTGTAGCAGCCTGAGATGTTCTACCTGGTTAACGCTCCTCTTCTGGTCTATACCCGACGTTCTTGAAGCTGCAGCTTTGTTAGCGAGACGGGCGGGGATAAACCCCGCCCCTACATTGCTGCGTCACAGTTCCAATTACGTCAGGTATCTCATAATCACGTATGATTGACGGCGCTGAGCTTAAGTGACTTTCTTACAAAAGGCAATAGCCGTTTAGCCGTCTTTGCCGTTTTCTTTAATTCAATTACAAAAAACGGCAACAGCTTAAGGCTGTGTTGTTGCTCAGGATAAGAAGGTCTGCCCAACAAAATAGACGCCAACATAACCCAGGCTGTAACAGCCAAGCAGGTAACCCGCCATTTTAAAGTAAGTGCCAAAGGTCAGCTCTTTTACTTTACTCATGGCAATAATACCGGCGGCTGAACCTATGATCAAAATAGAACCACCTACCCCAGTCGCGTACGTCAATGTCAGCCATTCAGCAGTCGTCATGGTTAAATCTGCTTTTAATAAAGCCGCAGTTAAAGGCACGTTATCAATCAGAGCTGACATTAAGCCCATCAGGTAGTTGGCTTGTACAGGCTCTAAATACTGATACAGATGGGTGATATTGGTCAGCACACCGATTTCTTTCATAATGCCAACCAACAATAAAACACCTAAGAAAAACAGTAAGGTATCAAACTCGACTTCGCGGATATAACTTAAAATATTGACGCCGGTTTTCTTACGCAGCAGATACTGAGCGGCCAGAAACATCACACCTAAACCAAACAGGAAAGTCAGTACAGGTGGGATCTGAAACAGAATATTAAACAGCAGTGTAGAGCCTATAGTGGATGCAAAAATGGCGGCGATAATCACATCCGCTTTTTCAATCGACTTAGGTGATTTGTCCAGCACGATACGACCTTTCATTTTGCGGGATAATAAAATCGCCAGCACAGCGACAGCAAAGAGCGAAGGCAAGATCAGCAGCAGCAGGTTAGCAATAGTGACTTTACCCGCTAAAAAGAACATCAGCGTCGTCACATCACCTGTAATCAATGACACGCCGCCACTATTCACTGCAAAAATAATCAAAGTGGCGTACTGAATACGTTTTTTCACTTCCAGCTTGATACTGCTAATCACCGCAATAGCCACTAGCGTGGCAGTCACGTTATCGGCAAAAGACGAGAAGATAAAAGCGAATACCGCGATAATAAACATCAGGCGACGCTCTGATAATTCAGCTGGCAATAAGCGCTGAACGACCTGAGAAATAAAGCCTTTGCTATTGAGATATGCAACAAAAGTCATAGTTGACATTAAAAACAGCCACAACGTAGCGATTTCTAGTAAGTTATGATTCAGCTGCTCGCTGATTTCGCTGCTTGTAGCACCGTGCATTGGAAAGATAAAAGCAAGGATCCAGCAAAGAGTACCGAAAAAAAGTGTCGTTTTTGCCTTGTTTACGTGGATAATATCCTCTATAACGATCATCACAAAGGCTATTGCCACCAGAGCCAAAATTACTGCGCTTACCATGATGTAGTACCAGCTTTAAAGTTGTGGAAAAGGAAGGAATTTGCGGGGCGGTATTCTACCAGTCCGCGCCAGATGCCACTACCCTACCAAAGTCACATTTGTGAAATATTTATGATCAGCATGAAAAGAAAGGACAAATGATAGCGCCACGTAAAATTATCCGCTGCTTAGATGAGCACTGGACTGTCATTGAGCAGTTGGTTGAACGAAGTATCAGCGGTAACTTCAGTTTTCAGGATGTACAGCATCTGATCCTGCGCCACAACAATGGCATGAGTAGTGAACAGGTGTTCCGTGAAGCACAACGTTTTTTGCAACTGGAAATTCTGATCCCGCTGGCTAAATCCAGTCAGTTGGAGCTAAATCGCTCCGTGCTGGAGTTTGCTCAGCAACTGATGCAGGAGCAGCAATTAGGCCTTGCGACCGATATTGAAAGCCGTATTCTGGAGCTGAAACGTTTATCCAAACGTATGCAGGAGGCTGCCCAAAGCCGTGATAGCAGTGAGCTGCGTCGTTTTTCCCGTGTCATGGACGAACGTATCCGTGAAGTACTAAAACATTTTGGCCAGAATGAAAGCGCCATTTTGTCTTTAGTAGAACGCGCCAAAGCAGATGAAGGCAAGTTGAGTTTAGCGCGGCGTTATGCTGCTGTGATGGATGCTTTTGATGACTACATCGATCCTGTTTTGGCATTGGTCGATATCAATGGCCCTTTCCAGCTTACCGTCTCAGCTGTTGAGGTTATGCTCAGCGAGTTGCTGCAAATTATCGAAGTCACAGGCACACTGAACACTGAAAAAGAAACACTCATTCAGCTGCGCACCCGATTGATTGAAATGAACCAGGTCGGCCGTGAAAGTTTAAGCCGCTGTGCTGACTTGCTGATGCCGCTTAGGGATGAGCTGCGCCGCAATACATTGCTGTCCCGTAACGCCAGTTTCTTATTAGGACAGATGCGTAAAAAAGGCATAGATCTGACGTTAGAACCTTTAGTACCAGCCATCAGCTCTGACAGCCAGCGTTTCTCTTTAGGCTCTGCTAATCAAATCACCAGCTATATGGCGGAGCTGTGTCAGTACGAACATGATGCTTATCAGCTACCGGAAGAAATTCTCAGCAATCACAGCATGCTGATGCAGGTACCTGAACTTAAAGACGTAGTGCACAAAGCTAAAACACTGAAAAAACTACCGGATTTAAGTCGCTGGCTGGCTGAGAGCTACCCTGAACTACCAGTGGATGAACTGCTTTTCCTGTATCAGGAGCTTTCACGCTCAGATGAGCTGACGTTAGAACACAGCGAACACCACACAGAATTGACACTCAATGGCTACAAGCTGACCTTACATCCTTTTCAAAGCAGCGAAGCCGGGACTTTATAAATGCAATTAAATTTAGATGAACTGACCCAACTGGCTGAAATCAGCAAAAAGCTGTCGAACGGTTACCATATCAGCGAACAGGATTTTGCCTTATGGCAGGAACTGGATCTGCAGGAAGACTCCTATACCGCCTTGTTTGGCGCTTTAGGCAATACATTAAAACGCGACAGTCGTGGTTTCTTTTATTTTGAAGTCGACGACGCCACCGCCAGCATGGGTAAAATTTCCCGTCTGTTTGCGTTGACCTTATTTGCTTTGGTCGAGTTTTATGCCGACAAAGGTCAGGACCCGTTGCGCGCCTTGTTTGAACATGAAATCACCACAGAAATCTGGGGCCAGTTGCTGCAGCAGCAATACCACTTATTCGAACAATTGGAAATATTCTCAGTCACCGACATGAAACGTGAAATTGCCAACCGCTTATTACGTTATGGCCTGGCACGGCCAAGCGGCGATCAGATCAAATTATTATCCCCTGTGTATCGTTATTTAGATGCGTTAATGGATGTGGATCACAGCGCAGTCACAGAGGAGAACGCAGATGTCTGAGCAACAAAAACAAGAACTATATGGCTTAACCAAACTGGCGCTACTGAATACAGCGGGCTACGCCAAATGTGTGATCCCGCTGGATGATTCATCCTCTATTTGCGCCCCGAATAATACGGGTAAAAGTTCGGTGATTAACGCCCTGCAGTTCCCACTGATTAACGATTTGCGTTTAACAGAATGGGACGGCCACGACTTAGACGAAACCCGTAAGTTTTATTTCGGCACTGACCAAAGCTACATACTGCTCGAAGCCAATTTGCCAGACGGCCCTGTCGTCATTGGTGTAGCAGGCCGCGGTAAAATTGCAGGTTATGCGTTTCAGTATTTTTGCTACAAAGGCAAACTGGACTTAAACCATTATTTAGATGGCAAAAGTTATGTGCGTTACAACAAGCTGGACCATCATTTACGCAGCTTAGGTTTTGATCCTATTGAATTAAAACAGTCTGAACTCAATGCTATGCTGACGGGTGGCGCTACGCCTTTTGACAGTCGCATTAACCTTCGGATGATCCCACTGGCTAACGTGTCGGATGCGCCCGTCTACAAAGACATTTTCCGTCGCATTCTAAACCTGCACCGCTTAACAGCGCAGGATGTCAAACGGCTGTTATTGCCTGTCTTTGCCCGGCATTTAGGCGACCCTAAGGTCGATTTTTATCAGGTCTGGCACAACGCCTTTGAAAAGGTCAATAAAGACAGACGTGAACTTAAAGCCTTGGAAAACCAGCAGGAAGCCGTCACAGCCCTTGAAAGCCTGCTCGACAACCGCTCAGTATTAAAAGGTCGTTTAGCGACTTATGCCCCTAAGCTGGATGTGGCTTTAACTGAATTTCATAGCTACTTTGACGATCAGCAAGAGCTTCTGAACGAGCAGTTGACTGGTCTTTTGGCTGAGAAAAGCCAACTGGAAGAACGTCAACGTTTGTATGTTGGCCAAATTAAAGAACTGTCAGGTCGTCAGCAGCAACTGCAACAGTGGTTTGGCGAATTTGATGCGTTGCATCAAAAATTCAGCTTAAGTAATGAAGCCACTTTGCAGACCAATTTAAGCAATATCCGCGCTGCCTACGAGCAGTTAAGTCATAGCTTACAAGGCGCCAGCCAGGTCAATGCCACCACTTTGGCGCATCAGAAAAGCCAAAGTGCCAAACAGCTGCAAAGCTTAAAGCTACAGCTGAAGAACCTCGAATTTAACCTGTACTCCCGCTTACGCGAAGATTTAAGCTTGCCGGAAGTTCAGCAAATCACCCGCATTTTAAACCCGGATTTGTTGTCGCTATCCACCACAGGTGGCGGTGATATTGAAATTCTGGACGATGCGTTGTTTTCAGAGCAGCTGGAAAAAATCGCCGATTGCTTTAAACAAGGCAAACTGCATTTACCTGGTGTAGTGATAGACCTGCATCACCTGCAACCTGTTGAGCAAAACAGTTTAGAGAACAAAATCCAGCTAAAAGAGCAAATTGATGCACTGCAGCAAACTTTACATACGCTGGAGCAGCAGCTAGCTGTTGCTGGCGATTTGGCCGGTAAAACCCGCGAAAAAGACCGTTTGTATCAGGATCTATTACAAGCTGAAGAAGACATCAAAAAGTTTGGCCGCTACCAGCAAATGCTGGACATCAGTGACGAGCAACAGGCGCTGCAATCAGAGCTTGAAATTGAAGAAGACAAGCTGCAGGAACAGTTGGCTGAAGTACAGCACAAGGCCTCTACCCTGTCCGACCGTCGCAACTTAGTTTCTAATAAGCAGGAACAAATTAAGCGTCAGGCGGAGCGAATTGAGCAGGAGAAAAAAGAGCGTATCGACTTCCAGCTCGATTTCTACTCTGGCAAAGTAACGCCTTATCCTATTGAAGTGACTCTGGATTTTGACAACTTAGCCGACGTATTACGCGACTTTAATAAGCAGTGTAATGAGCTGAAACTGATTGATGTGAATATCAAAAATACCTACTTGTTTATATTTAACGCCGGTATTACCAAGTTTGAAGTCGAGACGGACGAAGAGCTGAAGTTCCAGAAACTTATCAGCGCTTTCCATCACCTGGACAAGGAGCGCGAAGCCATTGAACGTCGTGCCCGGGTTGCGCTGACTGAAGTCGCCTCCACACTCAAAGGCTTACGCGATGACTTAAACCGTCTGCACCGGGAGCTGAATAGCTTTAACCGCGGCATCTGGCGTCATCAGATTTCCAACTTACAGGATTTTAAAATTGAAATTGTTGACCGCGCTTTATTGGTTGGCCATATCGACACTATCCTGACCACCTCAGAAGCCTACCAGCAAGGCGATACACTGGATTTATTAGCGCCAAACGCCAGTAGCAACGAACGTGAAGTGCAGGCTGCGAAAGACTATTTAATTCAGGCGGCCAGCGAAAAAGGGGGTTTAACTTTATCGGACTTGTTTGATATCCGTTTTAAAGTAATAAACCGCGCCGGTGAAGTGGAGTTTTTCGACAAAATTGACTCGGCGGGCTCCAACGGTACCCGTATTACCATCAAGTTATTGTGCGGTATGTTATTTATCCGCCAGTTGCTGGCTGAACGCGAACGCGGTAAATACCGTATTCCAATTTATATCGACGAAGCAGCCGATATTGACCCACATAACCAGCAGGCCCTGATTGAAACCGCACTGAACTTTGGTTTTGTGCCAATTTTCGCTTCGGTAAAACCTCAGACTTCGTGCCGCTATATAGTGCCTATCCGTACTGTAGCTGGTGGCGCGCAAAACTGGGTCGATGAAAAAGACTGGATTTTATGTGAAAAAATTCCGGTAGCGGGTGAAATTGAACAACAAGTTTCGACAGAAACAGAACCTGCCTGATCCTAAACACAACTTCAGCTCAGCCGTTTTAGCATAGAAAGCGGTTGAGCTGATAGTCAGATGACGTCAGCTTTCGTCTGATAAATAGTACCCTATGCCTCTTAACGTTCTGATATAACTTTGGCCAAAAGGCTCATCGACTTTTTTTCGTAAACGCCTGACATAAACATCCACCACGTTAGTCAACGGGTCTTCATTAATACCCCATACCGTTGAAAGCACCCGCTCGCGACTAAATACTTTTTGTGGACTGGACATCAGTAGCTCGAGCACAGCCAGCTCTTTGGCGGTCAGCTGCAGTAGTTGGCCTTGTCGTCTGGCCTGCATAGAATCCAAATCTAATTCCAAATCACCTACTGTCAGTTGGCGCCGAACCGCAGCAAAAGGATTACGTTTAGATAACGCCTCAATCCTTGCTAATAATTCTTCAAAAGCAAAAGGTTTCACCAGGTAGTCATCAGCCCCAGCTTTTAAACCATCCACCCTGTCAGAGACTTCAGCC
Organism: Rheinheimera sp. KL1; assembly: GCF_001275035.1. Taxonomy (NCBI): domain Bacteria; kingdom Pseudomonadati; phylum Pseudomonadota; class Gammaproteobacteria; order Chromatiales; family Chromatiaceae; genus Rheinheimera; species Rheinheimera sp. KL1. The sequence continues at coordinate 170,405 of NZ_LAMX01000021.1, read as the reverse complement.
AAAGCCGATAACATCAGTACCTTTACCGATAACTGTTGGGAACGTATTAACCGACAGATTTGTAAACCATCCATTTTGGGCAGCATCCGATCCAGAACAACCAACTGTGGTTGTTGCGCCAGTAATGCAGGTAAAGCCTCACTGCCATCGCCAACCCAATCGACAAAATAACCTTCGGCTTTCAGTCCCCTGATCAGAAAGTCTGCCACTTTTTTTTCATCTTCCACGATCAGGATATGCATGCGTTGTCCTCTTCAACTAAAGGTAAAATAATTCTGACACAAGTACCTTGTTGATCATCACTGCTCACTGTCAGCTCTGCATGCTGGCTTTGTACTAAGGTCTGACACAATGATAAACCTATCCCCAGTCCGTCAGGTCTGAGCTGGCGGGCATTATCTGCTCTGAAATAGCGGTCAAATACATGAGGTAAATCACCAGGCAAAATACCTATACCATGGTCCTGCACCCGAATAACACATTGCTCTGCCACTACAACACTTAATTCAACCTGCTGCCCTGTACTGCTGTACCGCACTGCATTGTCGAGGATAATTTGTAATGCCTGCAGCAACTTATCCAGATCAAGCCACAACAACGCTGTGGCTGCGTTAGCAGGCAATTCTGCACACTGGATCTGCACTGACTGACTAGCAGACAACTGCCGGGCTAATACAGTGATCTGTTGCCATAACTCGCCAAGGGTCAGAGTCCGGGGCCGCAACTGTAGTTGTTGTGCACCTCGCACCAGCATCAGTAGATCATCAATACGACTGGACAACTGCACACTGGTTTGAGCGATGCGCAGCAAGCTGTCCTTGTAAAAATCAGCGGTTTTATCAGCGCCACGCAGACTAATTTCGGCTTCCCCCCGAATCGCTGTCGCAGGAGTACGCAACTCATGACTAACATCAGCCAAAAAACGTTGCTGTTGCTGTTCTGCATGCTGTAACTGTTCAAGTGCGTGTCGCAATTGAGCCGTGCGCTCTGCGACCTCAAGCTCCACTCTGCGGGTATGATCTTCTTCTTGTTGTCTGGCCCGCTCCAAACCTGTAGCCATCAGATTAAAGCTTCGGGCAAGCATGCTGAACTCAGCCGGTCCCTGCTCTGGCAAACGGTAATTTAGTTGGCCATCAGCCAGAGCTGAAGTGCCTGTCAGTAACTGCTGCACTGGCTGATACAAAGCTCTGGATAACACAAGTGCAAGACTGACAGCACAAGCCACGCCAAACAAAGACACAACCACGACCAGAACTTTGACCTGTTGCAATGCTGTTGCCGCTTTTTCTTCGGCTTGCTCTGAGCGCTGGCGTTGTAATTCAATAGAGTCAGCAATCAGATGCTTCAAGTCCAGCCCTTCCAGATTATCGAAAGTTTGGATCAACAACCGCCATATTTGCGCTTCGCGCTCGGGTCGGACTTGTTTATTCTTTAAACTTTGTTCCAAAGCTGCGACGTTCGTCTCAAGAATAGACAGGGACTTTAGCTGCTGGCTTATAGCAGCAAAGTCATCCGGATGTTCCGACAACCGCTGATCATGCTGCAACAAGGTATTTAAATCAGCCAGACTTTGCTGCATTTGCCCAAGGTATTGATCCCGTTGCTCTACAGTGCTGTCTTTCGTTAGCAACGACTGGGCCAGCCAGACTTTAAGCCGCTGCTTGTCAGCTCCAAGTGTAATAAATTCAGCCAACATCTGATTGGCTACCCGACTGCGCTCTACATGATAACTGGCCACACCGGAAGCCCATATCGCAAGGCCTGCCTGCACCAAGGTGATTGCCAGCAACAAAAAAAACGCAAGATACAGTTTACTTCGAAACACAACCCCTCCGGTTCCATGCTCATTGATGCAAACAGAGTAATGCAAGTTAGAGCTAAAGACTGCTTTGTTCATCTGTTTTTAATCTTCAGTGCAGGCAAACTTCATGGTAGATGCAGCAAATTACTCTGTTGACTGGCAGATACTGAACCCAGACCAATGATTGAATACAGCAAGGAAAAAAATATGAACCTTAAAATAACCAGCATACTTGGACTGACTTTTGTAGCCTGGTACGCTCCACTGGCTTATGCCAACACAGCCATCACGGAAGCCGAATTAAAGGCGGCTCAGGACGCCTGGGGGCAAGCACTGATCCAGATCAGCTCTGATTACGAAAAATCCGGACTTGAAAAAGCAAAAATTACCGCAAAAACTGTGCTGGACACGGCTTATGGTTACAACATCACTCCTGTGTTATTTAAGCCAACCCTGGCCACAGGTAGACAAACTTTCCGTACCACTTATCAGGGAGCACTAGCCTATTTTGTTGGCGATGACAAAAACTTTCCTGCAGACACAGGTTTTGCACTCAAAGGCTGGACAGCCTATGACTATAAAAACGCCGCGGTTTATATCAATGGTGATATGGCGTTAACCACGGGTCATGTGATGCTGACGGATAAAAATGGCAAAGTCACTACGGTAGATAAAAGCTGGGGCTTTAAAAAAGATGCAGATGGTAAATTACGCATAGTACTGCACCACTCTTCTTTGCCTTATCAACCTCAGTAGCACCAACAGGTTAGAACGGCATCAACTCCAGAGTTTGCCCACTGGAGTTGATGCCGAAAGATGCCGTGCCACCTGAGCCTGAAATAATTCAGCACAGCCCATGGCGTCTGTCACCGCATGATGAGGTTGATAAGCAGGTAGCTGATAACGCCGCCGGCAGTCTGCGAGTCTTAATGATGGCTTAGCTTGTGCTGTCATACTTCGCCACCTGCCTTTTAATCCAGACTGTGTAAAACCCCGTTCTAACGCCAATGTATCAATCATTGGAAATACGACACCTTCTTTTATCCGGCTCATTAATCCATGATACAAAAAAGCGCGCTCTATAGGCAGATGATGCACCAGCACCACTTTTCCGGCTAACGCCTGCAATAAAGGTTCAATATACTGCTCTAGATCAGGTGCCTGCGCTATGACGCTATCGGTAATACCGTGCACTATCACCGAACTGTCTTTGAGCTGTATTCTGGGTTTGACCAGATAACTTTGCGCCTTGCTGCTCTGAATTCTCTCTAACGTCAGCGGCACCAAGCCTATACTAACAATGCCGTCACGCACCGGGTCCAGGCCTGTGGTTTCAAAATCCAGAGCAACAAAAGAGAGCTCCTGCAACGCAGTACCAGCAGCTACAGCGCCAGCCTGATAAAAAGCCCTTAATCTGGCATCCTTGGCGGATAACTCCAATTGTTGCATGGTTTTTTGCCAGTTTTTGCTTAGCAGTTGCAGTGGATCTGTGGTTAGTTCCTGCTTTTTCAGATAAAACATGACACCTCTGTTACTGTCGCCCGCCGGCGTAGCGAAACTTCAGAAACTTTTGCGCGTAGCTTAGAATCTGAAAGGCTTCTTTTAAGGTCTTACGCTCAAATGCAGAGAGTTCTTCAGGTTTAACTTTGTTATCCGCCACTCTGCCCGCTTGTATCGCTTTGGCTTGTTGACGAATTCGTACCATAGCTATCAGCTCCAGCGCATCTAGCAAGTCATCCGCCCTGCCCTTAGGTAATATGCCCGCCGCTTTGACTGCCAACAATCGCTCGTAGGTATTAGTGGCAGTGCAGCCAATAGATAATGCATGCACTCGGACCAGGTCGGCCAAAGGTGCTGTGCCTCTGCGCTTAATGTCCAGTGAGTTATTTTGCTGGCCATCATTTTCCAGCACAAAATCCTTAAAGAAACCTAAAGGTGGCGTCCGGCTGATGGCATTTCTGGCCATACAGGCTAAAAAATCCGGATTGGCTTTGACCTGGCGTCTGATTTGTTGATTTAGTTGATCGCCCCAGTGCACCTGGCCCCAGACCCCTTCTAAGTCAAAAAATATACCGCTGTTGAGCAATCGCTGCGCATCAGGTTGTTCAATCCAGTCGGTGAAATACTGCTGCCAGACCCGCAGCGGCTGTCGCCATTGACTGTTGGTCGCCATAATATCGCCGCTGCAGTAGCTGTAACCACAAGCGGCTAAACCATCACAAACAAACTGCGCCAACGCAGCAAAATAATCCTGATGTAGCTCTGGGTCATAGTCATTGTGCAGCACTAAGGCGTTGTCCTGATCCGTCACTATCAGCTGTTCATCCCGTGCCATAGAGCCCAACGCCAGAAAACAATAAGGCACAGGAGGTGGTCCCAATTGTTGCTCTGCCAGCTCCAGTAAACGTTGTTTAAAACTACGGCCCGTCACCGCCATAGCAGCACCAATCATTCTGGAGTTGGCATCTTCATTGACCATACGGACAAAACAGGAGGCTAATTCAGTGCTCAGGCTTTGTAGCTCAGCCACGGTCTGCTGGCGGAAAATACTACTGACAATATAGAGGCTGTTTTGTGACTCATAGCGGATCACATCGGCGATAGTGATAATGCCAAGTACCTTGCCGCCAGCCAATACAGGTAAATGATGCACATTGTGGCGCAGCATCACTAACATGGCCTCAAACACAAACTGGTTTGATTCAATACACACCAGTTCTGTCGTCATGATGACGGATACAGGTTGCTGATAATCCAATCCTACAGCTATCAGTCTGTTGCGTAGATCACGGTCTGTGACTATGCCGACCAAAGCCGCATCCGCAGAGTCATCGGAGACAATCAACAAAGACGATACAGATTCTTGCTGCATCAACTGGGCAGCCTGCTGCACTGTGGCATCTGCGGCTAAAGTCACAGCAGGCCTGCTAATTAACTGCCGCACCTCAGAGCTCATTAAATCATTACTGCTTTTGTCGGCTAAGACCCCGCCTTTTTTCCGTTGGGTGTCGCCTATCTCGACATAGTCGGCAAAGACTTCATCGGATTGATACAGCAGGTCAAAACACTCAGCGGGAATAAAATAGATCAGGCTATCTTCGATAGCTGTCGCAGGGAAAATCACGCTTTTATCACGCAGCAAACCTTGCTCTGCAAAAATACCGCCTTCACTGAGTCTGTTGTACAACACGCCATTGCGTCTGTAAGTTTCAACGGCACCACTACGAACCAGATGCAAAGCTTGCAGCGGCTCACCAAAACGCAAAATAGGCGTACCGGCTTTAAAATAGCCAATATCCACCTGCATCGCAGTGTGCTGCAATAAATCATCCGACAACTCTTTAAAAGGGCTAAAGCGTTTTAAAAAATTCAGGATCTCTACTTGTTCTATTTGCATCCGCTTGCCTTAAAACTTCAATGGGGAGGCTAAGCCCTCCCCCTTCTTGAGTTGTTAACCACGAGGTTCTGATCTCAGCCCTATCACAACAGACACACAAGAGGCTAATAACACCAAAGCAAAAGGAAAGCCGGTCGATACCGCCATGGCTTGTAAGGCCACTAAACCGCCTCCCAGCACCAGTGCGATAGCGACCAGTCCTTCGAAGGTACACCAGAACACGCGCTGAGCCACAGGCACGTCGACTTTCCCTCCTGCCGCTATGGTATCGATCACCAGCGAACCAGAATCAGAGGAGGTGACAAAAAACACCACCACCAGCACTATGGCAATAAAGGAGGTGATATTAGCCAGCGGCAACGCCTGCAGCATCTGGAACAATTGCAGTGGCAATTCAGCCGAAGCAGCAGCCTGATAACTATCCTGTACTAGTTGATGGATAGCGGTAGAACCAAACACAGTCATCCACAGCACACAAGCAAAGGAAGGCACCAGCAGCACTGAAATTAAAAACTCACGCACAGTACGGCCTCTGGATACACGGGCAATAAACATGCCGACAAAAGGCGACCAGCTGATCCACCAAGCCCAATAAAAGGCCGTCCAGCCTTGCAAGAAGTTGGTATCTTCGCGTCCGACCGGGTTGGCAAGCGCAGGTAAATGCTGCAAATAAGCACCCAGATTATCCAGTACGCCACTTAGAATCACTAGCGTTGGCCCAAGCACAATCACCGCCAGCAATAACAAAGCAGCCAGTGCCATATTGATTTCAGATAAACGTTTTACACCCGCATCCAGCCCTGCTACCACGGAGACTAACGCAATCAGCGTAATCACCACCACCAGCACTATCTGCGTGGTCTGGCCTTCTGGCACACCAAACAACAAGTGCAAACCGGCAGCAGCCTGAGCAGAACCTAAACCCAGAGACGTAGCCAAACCAAATAAGGTGGCAAATACCGCAAGAATATCAATGCAATGGCCCGGCCAGCCCCAAACTCTTTCCCCTAACAAAGGATAAAACACCGACCTGATGGTCAGTGGCAAACCTTTATTAAAAGAAAATAGTGCCAAGCCTAGGGCAAGAATGGCGTAAATAGCCCATGGATGTAGCGCCCAGTGGTAAATAGTAGCTGCCATACCCAAACGTGCCGCTTCGACCGAGTCGCCGGTAGCACCAGCAAGTGGCGCCCAGTCGGTGCGGCTGCCATTTTCCAGTACAGGCCCGCTTAACGCGCTGCTAAAATGCGACAAAGGTTCTGACACGCCATAAAACATCAGCCCTATGCCCATACCGGCGGCAAATAGCATCGAAAACCAGCCGAGATAGCTGTAATCAGGTTTGGCTTTTGTTCCTCCCAGCCGGACTTTGCCCAAAGGCGACACAATTAGCGCCAGACAAAGCAGCACAAAAATATTAGCCGCACTGATAAAAAACCAGTCCAGATTGCTGGTCAGCCAGCCACGCATGGCAGAAAATACCGGGGCTGTCTGGTTTTGGAATAACAAGGTAATAATGACAAAAGCCACAATGCTCAGGCCTGAAATCAAAAATACTCTGTTATGAATATCCAGACCAAAGGGGCCAAGTTTTACCAGTATATTGTCTTGCCCGACCTGGTAGTCGGTGTCGATGGCATTCACCTTGCCATCAGGGATCATTGGATCTTTTTGTTCGTTCATTCTGTACCTGCTGTAGTTTTAGTGTTCGCCTACACTGCTCCCCTTTTGAGTGAACAGTTATTGCGGGCTTCGCGGTTAAAATGTCAGGAAAAAGACCGGCTAAAAGTAATAGCCAATATTGATATTAAAACGTTGTTCCTCCTCCACACTGTCGCCGGCCATACTGCCGCCGACAAAAGGCTGGTTGCGGGCATGCACATAATCGATGTAGGTAAAAAGTGAACCTGCTGCAAGAGAAAAACCAGTGACATTCATCAAAGTAGTGCGGCTTTGATCGGATTTGTCATACACCAAACTGTAGTTGTTATAAAACTGCACATCAGTCACAGGGCCCCATTGCACTGGCAAATCGTAAGCCAGATTGACTGTAGCTGATTTTGCTTCTGCTGCTATAGAGTCATAAAAACCATAAGCCCCTACAGCAATGCGCTCTATACCATCCAGATCATACTGATATTGGCTATGTTGCAGTTGTAGCTGCCAGCGCTGATAACGGCTATTCAGATGTAAGGCATAGGCTTGGGAATCACCGGCATTACGCACACCATCGTGCAGCTTGCCGGACAAGACGGAAAAACCAAGTTCAGTAGTTAACTGACCTTGCGTCAGGTGATAACCAAAACGACTGACCAGGGTATTGGTTTCAGCAAGCGCCTGAATAGGTTCGCCGTAAATATCTTCGGCCGCTCCGCGAGCGCCCACTATATCGTAGGAATAGCGGTCGGTTTTATCTGAGACATAACCATCTATGCCACCGAGTTCATCATTTTTGAAAAAGCCGATATCCAATTGCCACTGATCAGAAAGCTGGCGTTTAAACAGCAGGCCCAAATCGTGGTCGTCTTCTAAACCCAGGTAATAATTGCTGCTAAAAAAGTAGTTATTGGAGTTGTAAGGCCAGTTGCCAAAAGGCACCTGTGTAATCCCCAACTGGGCTTGCCACAGCTCGTCCAGTTGATAAGCCACATAAGCTTTTTTTACGGCTGTCATGTAATCAAAAAAACGGATTTCGGCATTTAAGCTGACATCCCCGACTGTGCCACGAAAATCCAAGCGCAGCAGGTCGAAGTCAAAATCACCACCGCGGTTTTTATTGCCTTCATCATAGGAGGTGTAACTGAAATTGGTGCGTACTGCGCCACCCACCTCAATACCATCTGCCGCTGTTTCAGCGTCCGGTTTTTCAGCTTCGGCTGCTGCTATGTTTTGCTGATCGTTGTCTTCAGCTTCTTGTTCAGACTTTTTGGCTAAACGGCTTTCCAAAGCCTCAACCTGAAGTTTCAGTTGTTGTAGTTGTGTCGCTAAGTCCTGCTGCTCTGCAGTATTTAAACTATCCGTTGCATACACAATAGAAGGACAGGCCGCTGCAATAGACAGAGCCAGAAGTGTGGGCTTAACCATTGAATAACCTTTGGTAAGTAGTGAGAAGAAATACCTAAGTACCAGCAACAGCGGAGTTGACTAAGCTGTTGTGTCTGTCCAGGACAAACATTACTTTGGGTATAGAACGCTTATCTAGGGTAACGCAGCACAAAGCTCAGGCCAAATTTGAACAGGAAAAACGGGATAAATGGGGAACTCAGTAGGATAGATGGCTAATTAGAGGATTATTGTTTATGGAAATTGCCCCATAAATTTTAAATAATTCAGCACTTTTGATGCTGTTCACCGCAAAACATAGAGGGTCAGAGCCTAAGCTCTGACCCTGTTATGCTACAAACCCAATACGCCTTTACCCTGATTAAAGATAATATCCACCGGGATATTAGCCGTAGTCAGTCGGGCTAAATCATCGGCTAATTGCTGTTTAATCACGCCTTTATCCGCCATCAAAGACGCTACACCTTCGTAGTTACCATCCCCTTGTAACGTCAGGATGAGTTGTGACAACGACGTCATCGCCTGTTTCATTTTGACGTAATCCACCTGATAGGTGCCATCGTCATTACGGACAAAAGCGCCTTGCTCGGCAAAATAGTTAAAACACACCATATTGGCTTTGCCATGGGCGCTTGAAGCACCAAAACGTACTGAGCGGAAAATACCGGCCATAAAGGTGGTATAAAAATCTTCCATTTTGGCGTCAGGCAATAACCCCTGCTCTGACAGCTGGGAAATCATATACAAGCCTAAAATATCGGCTTTGCCTTCTTCCAGCCCACCCGACAGCTCTTTTAAGCTCTGACGCACAGTACCTTTCCCGTTGATGGTATTTTTAATACCTAAACCATGCGCCACTTCGTGGAACATGACGTTGTTAAAAAAGGCATCAAAAGTCACATGCTGACGCTGTGATGGCGCGATCAGTAAGTCGGCAATAGGCGACATAATATGTTCAAACTTGGCTTGCATCGCATTTTTTAACTGCAAACGGCGGGTGCCTTTTTCCAGTTGTACCTGCTCGTCGTTGGGCAGGTTAATAGCGATAGTTTTGCCACCTGAGTTGGAATGACCAGCGTAATAAATCACGTCATAAGCATTTAAGTCGGCATCCGATCCCGGGCTTTCAGTTTTGTATTGCTCAGGTACAGGCAAGCCTTTTTGCAATGCTGGCAAAGTGGCCGCATATTTAGCCAAACGCTCACTCCAGGCTAAATCTTTCACCAATACATAAGCTTCAAAAGCAGCGCGGTAACCAAATAATTGATCTTCATAGGTTTCAATAGGACCTATCACCAAATCAATAGGGTTGGTTTTCATCGCCATCCAGGCAAAGTCTGAGGCTTGGTACTTATCCGTCATTAAGGCTTCAGCGCGCATCGTCAAGTAGTTAGCGAAGTCTTTATCTTCCGATAAAGCCGCGGCTTGTTTTAATAAATCCGCTGCTGCTGTCAATTCAGTTTTGTAGACTTGTGAATAAGGCACGGCCACTAATTTGCCGTCTTTGTCGCGCTGCACTATCGAATACAGGCCGTTTTTGTCGGCAAAGTCGGCTTTTTCAAACTCTTCTTTGCTCATATCCGCAGGATAAAATTGCGCGCCCAGAGGCTTAGCGGCATAGCCTGTTAAAAACACCTCATCGCCTTGCAATCTGTCCCATGGGCCATAGTTTACATCGGCAAAAGCTTTGGTTTTGGCATCGGTAATTTTGCCTAAAAAGCTTTGTTTATCCTCTGAAAAAGCCTGTTTCCAGAATAACTGGTCCATGATTTCTGCAGCTTCAATTAATTTACCCAGCATTTGTTTATGCTGGGCTGATACAGCGGATAAATCTGCGGTTAAATCTACAGTACGGTAAATATCCAGGCGTTTTTCAAAGCCTGAAACTAAGGCTGTTGCTGATCCGGCAGGAGCAGCTTGCTCTGTGACTGCTGCAGTCTGTTGTTCTGTCTTCTGCTCTGGCGCAGGCTTACAGGCCGTTAAAGCCAAAGCACCGCCAAGGCTTAACGCCAGCATGATTTTGTTATAGTTCATCTGATAATCCCTAAAGTTGTTCATGGTCAGTCTTCGAGTTATCAAAGCTGAGTGTCAAAGCAAAAGGTAACACAGAGCCGCTAGCAGACCCAAACCAAGACTCATTAAAAGGCTGCAGTTTTTGTTCAGGCTCGATGTTAAATTAAAAGTTAAACCAGCAAACCCCAATCGCCATAAGCGGCTTTTGCCAACTGCTCACGAAATTGTGGCGCTGCTATCTCAATTAAAGCTTTGGCTCGTTCGGTTAAACTACGTGCACGCAAATTCGCCACACCATATTCAGTCACCACATAATGCACATGAGCACGGGTGGTAACTACGCCTGCACCTGGAGCTAACAGGGAACTGATACGGGACACTGTGCCTCCAGCCGCTGTAGCCGGTAATGCAATCACGGAGCGTCCGCCTTCTGATAGAGCCGCACCACGAACAAAATCCATCTGACCACCTACGCCGGAATAAATGCGAGTTCCAAGCGAATCAGCACAGACCTGACCTGACAAATCGACCTGCAAGGCACTGTTTATAGCCATCACCTGCAGGTTTTGCCGGATCACAGCGGTGTCATTGGTGTAAGCTACATCCAAAAATACCACTTCCGGATTGTCATCAACAAAGTCGTATAAGGCCTGGCTGCCCATCGCAAAGGTCGTCACTATTTTGCCCGGATGTTTTTTCTTATTGCGATTGGTGAACACGCCTTTTTCCAGCAGCGGCAATACACCATCGGAAAACATCTCGGTGTGAATCCCTAAATGCTGCCGGTCGCCAAGGCAAGCCAAAGTCGCATCCGGAATTGCGCCTATGCCCATCTGCAGGCAATCGCCGTCCCGAACTAAAGTCGCAACATGACGGCCTATTTGCGCTGTGATCGGATCCTGTACCGCGGGCAGATGCAAAGGAATTTGACTTTCCAGTTCAACATAAGCAGCAAAGTCAGACAGATGCACAAAAGAGTCGCCGTGAGTGCGCGGCATATTGGGATTAATTTGCGCGATGATTTTTTTCGCCGATTGTAACGCAGCTCTGGTCGCTTCCACTGAAATCCCCAGGCTGCACAAGCCATGTTTATCCGGTGGTGACACCTGAATAATGGCGGTATCAAGCTGTTGTTCTCCGCTTCGGAACAACTTGGGTATTTCCGACAAAAAAGCCGGCACATAATCGGCCAATCCTGCATTCACCGCGGGACGGCTGGGGCGGCCAACAAAAAATACCCGCTGACGTAAATGCCCTTGTAGCTCAGGAGCTGCTAGTACATCGCTATGCTCGGTATGTAAACTAAGCAAAGTTAAATTCTGCTTATCAAGCGCAACTTTAGCCAGACTATTGAGCATGGCATAAGGGGTTGCGGCCATAGAGTGGCACCAAATGGTTTCACCATTTTGGATCAGTGAAAGAGCTTGTTCGGCTGAGTGGCAACGCATAAAAGTCCAATTTTAATTAAACACCAGATCAGGTTAACCCTTTTTACAACCTTTGATTGTGACCAGGATCAAGTTCTGTTGCTGGCGACTAATGAAGCCGCTCAATCAACAGCGCTATGCCCTGTCCCCCGCCAATACACATGGTGACAAGGCCATAACGCCCTGCGGTTCTTTGTAATTCTGCCAAAGCTTTCACCACCAATATGGCACCCGTCGCGCCAACCGGATGCCCTAAAGCTATAGCGCCACCGTTTGGATTTACTGTAGCAGGGTCAAAACCAAGAGTCTGACTGACAGCCATCGCTTGCGACGCAAAAGCTTCATTGGATTCAATCACATCAATATCACTCAACGCTATACCCGTCTGTGTCAGTAGTTTCTGTACCGCAGGTATCGGCCCTAATCCCATCAAGGCAGGTTCAACACCGGCAAAACTATAACCAACGATGCGGGCCTGCGGCCTTGCACCAAGACGATTCGCCTCACGCAAACTGGTGAGCACCAAAGCTGCGGCACCGTCATTTAAACCTGAAGCATTGCCCGCGGTCACTAGTCCGTCTTTTTTAAACGCAGCTTTAAGAGTACTTAAGCTCTCGACCGTAGTCTGCGGCCTTAGGTGTTCATCCTTATCGATCCAAAGTTCAGACTGGCGCGATTGCACTAAAACCGGCGTAATTTGCTGGTCAAAATAACCTTGTTGCTGGGCATACGCAGCTCGGCGCTGGCTTTCTGCAGCAAAACTATCCAGCTCTGCCCGGCTAAAGCCATACTGAGTAGCAATAGTTTCGGCCGTCAGGCCCATATGACCAGTACCAAAGGGGTCGGACAAAATACCTAAAGTTAAATCTGTAACCGCAGCATGACCCAAGCGCAAGCCCTTACGCACCGCAGGCAACAAATAAGCGCCATTGCTCATACTCTCAGCGCCACCTGCTAAAGCGATTTGGCTCTGCCCCAACTGAATAAGCTGAGCAGCAGAAATCACAGCTTGCAGCGCCGAACCACATAAACGATTGACATTAAAAGCCGCGCTGCTGACAGGCATAGCAGAATTCAGCGCAATATGACGGGCTAGATAAGCATCTTCAGGACCTGTGGTAATAATATGACCAAAGACAGCATGATCGATTTGCGCAGCAGCCACACCACTGCGCTCTATGGCCGCTTTAGCTGCAGCAGTTCCCAGCTGTACAGGGCTTAAGGACGAAAGCGCACCAGCAAAACTACCAATAGCAGTGCGGGCACCAGCAAGAATAACCACATCAGATAATTGCATACTATCCCCGAAAACAAGCGGTAAATAGCCAGCTTATCTCAGTTTTGCCCGATCTCGCCACTTTGCGGCAAAATTGTCCCTTGTTGGATCGGACGACCTGTTCCATAGTGAGTATTCAGAACAGAGCGCTTACCAAGGAAGAAATGCAAAGAATGAATTACCACGGACATTTTACACTCTGGCGGGAAAATCAGCTGATAGTTGCAAAGGTATACGGTGCATGGAGCGGATACTGCAGCGGATTACGCAACTCAGTTAAAAGATCTGGCGCTATCCATGAATGGCCAACCATGGGCACGGATGGTCTTTTTGGACCAGTGGCAACTAGGCACACCGGATTTTGAAAAAGTAATGAAAGATCTGATGAGCTGGTGTGTATCGCATCAGTTGAAGTATACAGCTTATGTCTTTCAGCCGAGCCACCTCAGGGAACATCAATTAGATAAACTGATAAACCAAGCAAGCGATACGAGCCCAAAAAAGATGTTCACCCATCAGCAAGACGCTTTAGACTGGCTAAACAGTGTCGGCTTTGCGTTGCCCAGCCAATCAAACTCAAAGTGTTAGCAACTTGCTGAGCCCTCGTTATGGTGATCAGCTGGGTTGTGAACCGCAATCTTTGACTCTTAAAAACGTCAGTTGCTTTATTGCAGAAAAAAGCCTGCAACCTTTCTGCCGCAGGCTTTGAAGCATCTTTAGCCGGATCACTCAGCTGATTTTAAACTTACCCACCAGATTAAAAAGTACGTCAGATAACTGCCGGATCTCCGCCGATAATTTATTGTTTTCTTTGGCTACATCACCAGCTGCGCTGGCCTGGTCGTGTAATGCGTATAAGTTCTTAGTGATCTCTTCCGATACCACAGCCTGCTCTTCTGTTGCTGCTGCGGTACGAATAGCCATATCGTTGACTTGCACTGAAGATTGCATAATCAGATGGAACACTTGCTCAGCCTGCCCAAAATTCTCCACAGTCAAATCGGCATTTTGCTTACCGCTCGTGATGGCATGAGTCGACTCAGACACCCGGTTTTGTAACTGGACAATAATCTCCTGAATATGATTGGTACTTTGTTGGGTTCTTGACGCAAGAGTTCTCACTTCATCTGCCACCACCGCAAAACCTCGGCCCTGTTCGCCTGCACGAGCAGCCTCTATTGCCGCATTTAATGCCAGTAAATTGGTCTGCTCGGCAATACTACGGATCACTTCAAGTACAGAACTGATAGTGCCCGAGCTTTTTTCCAGATCGGTGGAGAATCCCAAAGCAGCATCTACATCAGCAGTTAATTTATCCATGCTATGAGTCACTTTGGCTACAACCTCCAGACCAAGGCCTGCACTTTTACGTGCCTGATCTGACTCCTGAGCTGTTTCTGTGGCTACTTGTGCCATTTCTTTATTGGCTAATGTCATCTCGTGCACAGCACTGACAATAGAATCAGAGGCAATATTCAACGACGAGGTAATGGCATTGGTTTTTACTGCTGAATCAGACAACTGGGTAGTTAACTGACTAAGTTGACGGGCCTGCTGCAAAATAGCCGCAATCATGTCGCATTGATTGGCAATAAAACTATTGAACTGCACAGCTAAATCGGCAAATTCGTCTTTACTGCTGATCTGAAGACGCGCCGTTAAGTCACCATCACCGCTCGCTATTTCACCAAGACGCTGAGTCAGTGCATTAATTTGTCGGGTCAGATCGCGTGGGCCTTTATAACTAAACCAGCTGGAAATCAGCAACAATATGAAAGCAAAGCCGTATGTTATGTTGGTAAACCATTGTATTTGCGCATCTAACTTGGCTTGTTCCTGCTCTGACAGTTCCAAAGCGACTTCGCCTGCCAGATTCAGTATTTTCCTCAATTCTGCGAATTTGCCATCTTCCACTGATAACAACGAATTGAATTCAAGCTCAGTCTGCGCATTAAAAAGAACCACGGCGCTTTGCCGCCAGCTTTGATAATTCTTTTCAAAATCTGCAAATTTTACTGCGATCTCTGGATAGTCAGACAAAAATCCCAAATATTCGTTAAAACGCTGTTGGACCTGAAGTGCATTCTCATCGAAGTCTGCTTTTGCAGCATCCCCCTCTTTGGTATTACCGCTTTTTAAGATTGCTAAGGCTAACTTCGCCTGATACAAATCCCGATCAGCATTAAGTACCGTAGATACGGCCGGCAAAAAATTTTCGTCCTCGATGCTCAACGCACGTCGCTGCAATGAATTGAGATAACTAAAAAGCGTGATCACAACAAGCACAGTGATCGCCATCAATAGGGTTGGAATACTGCTTTTCACGCGAATACTATTGAAGTTCATAAATTAAAGCCCCTAACTTAGCATTTTTATCATTTATACCATGATGCGCACAACTTTAATATCATTTTTATCACTTTTAGCGTTAAAAACATAGACCGGACCAGATATAGGCACTGACGTATGGAACCAGAGGTTTATCAACAGATTACTAGCACTCCAAAGCCTGATTATGATCACTGATCAGGTCTTTGATATTGATTTAACTCAAGTAAAGGTCAAAGATATCAGAATGGAGCACGTTTGCGACGAACGGCAAATGCTTAGGGGCAACTGATGTGACAGGGTGAATCTGTTCACCTCTTTTTTGCATTTCACTTTTCATTCTGGTTAAAGTAAATCTGGTGGCTCAGGTCAATGCAAAGGAACCCGAGAGCCACAGTGCATTCACTCTTGTATTAAAGCCTGTCCTCTGGCCCACAAGCTGGCAGTTTTTGCATCTCTTGCTCTGTGGCGCTGTCGTTACATTCGCCAATAATTCGCTCGTAACCATGCTCAAAACTGCTGTCGAGTTCAAAATAGCCTTCTTTGCAAAACTGTTTTGTTTCCATCAGTTCAGCCAGTTCGTCGTACAAAGGTCCTTCGCCCGGTTCTTTGTCATATCTGTCTATATTGATAGGCCTGGTTCGTCTTTGCATAGAGCGCTCCTCTGCCATACGCTGCATCATCACTTTTTGCTCTATCTGCATAGGACGACCTTTGCGATAACTGAATTGTTTGCTTTGATCCGGATGCACGCAGGCCTTAAACACGGCCCTCGCCTCAGAGCGCTTATGGGGAGTTGAAGAACATCCGGCAAGCAACATAACTACACTCACAAGAGCTACCCAATACTGTGGTTTCACCTGATAATTTTCCTTTTACTAAGCAGTTGAGCTGCATGAACGCGTTAGATCTGGGTTAACCAGACTCTGGCTAACCTGTTAGATTCCTTGTAACACAAAATAACCCAGATGAGCATTCAAAAAAACAGCCACCCGCAGGTGGCTGTCTCACTAGACGCAAGTCTGATTCAGACAGGAATTAACCAAATAACCACCCCAATACAGCGTTAATCACCGAAATCACCCACTGTACTACCGCATTACCTTTGCTGTCTTTTACTTCAATAACGTAATGGACAGTAGTGCTGACGCCCAAAGAGTCTGTCGCTTTGATGCTGAATTTAAGTTCAGGCTGATGTTTAGCGTTCAATTTCTTTTTCAGGGTCAGTTGACCCTTGTTAAAGATCAGGTATTTGTTGTTGTCAATCAGCTCCAGGCTTTGAATACTGGCGTTGTTGCCTGTCGCTTCAGCCTTGACTGTCGCCAGCACAGTACCGGGACGAATACTGTCGGAAATCACAGTGGGCAAGCCTTCTAAGCGAATCACAGGCAACTCAGGTAAATCATTCAGTTGCACTTCAATGCGGGCAGGTTCAGATAGCAGACCTGTTTCAGTTTCTGCGGTCAGTTCAAAACGCAGCACCTGACGGCTTTCAAAATCCAGTTCGGCGCCGGCTGCTACCACTAACTGGCCGTTGGCATTGACACTGAATAAGTCGGCCTGCTCACCTGATAACGGGTAACCGGTAATAGTTACCGCAGAGCTGGTCACAATCTGGCCTACCACAGTGCCAGCGGCGGCTTGCTCATCCAGCAGGAAAAACTGGTCTTGCACAACTGGCTTGGCAAAATACACCGACATCACCAAAGGATCGTGATCCGAAGAGCGGAATGGGCCTGGCGCATAGAAGTTGGCTTTGGCAACTTCAGATTTAAACTCTTCGTTGTAATCCAGGATCACAGGTTCATCAGCGTTGATAGCCCACTCAGTCACTTCAGCGACACGGTTTTTAATGTCACCTGCGGCAAATACATGATCCAGTGTGCCCGATTCGCCATTAAACAAGTAAGAGCTGACTTTATTGCCATGCACCTGCTGACTGACCTGCACATAACCTGAGTCATTCATCGCGCGGATTGGGTCTTCCTGCATATAGGCATTAAAGTCACCCACAATCACGCTGTTGTCTGTTTCTATACCTGTTGGGTAACTGGCCAGCCAGTTGCCCATGGCTGTTGCAGCCTGCAGACGTAAACCATTCCAGCAGCCCTGACCATCACCTGAGTCGATGTTCGCCAGATCAGCTTTATTACTCGGGCAGCTGCCTTTGGACTTTAAGTGCACCACAGTCAAATTCAGCAGTTCACCGGATTGCTGCAGTTTAAAGCTCTGGCTGATTAAAGGTCTGTTGCCGTAATCAAAAGGAGCCGCATTGCCAATAGCGGCTGTGCCTGCCTGTACGACTTTGTCTTTGCGATAAATCATCGCAGAAGTGATTTCATCGGTGCCCACTTTCGTAACGCTAAAATCAACAAAAGCCCAGACATCAGCACCGGCTTTTGCATTTAAACCGCGCACTAAATCGGCAATGGCCGATTGCTCGGAAAAGCCGTCGTTTTCAATTTCCAGTAAACCGACCAAATCGGCGTTCATCGCCGAGATGGCGGTAATAATTTTGTCGCGTTGTTTGGCAAATTCAACAGCTGTAGAAGCACCGCGCGAGGTCGGGAAACCATTGCCTGCGCCATCACCATTGAAGTAGTTCAGCACATTGATGCTGGCTATACGATAATCGCCTTTGCTGATCGCAGGTTGTTCTGTGCGTGGATTGCTGCTGACAAATACAGGTTCAGTTAATGGGTGAACCCGGTATTTACTGAAACCGTAACCCAGCACTGCATCAAAAGGTAAAACTTCATCACCAACCCGCACTGTATTGCTGGCGGATAAACCCGGAGCAGGATACAAAGTATCTTTATTTTGCAGGTTAGATCCGTCGTCCAGTACCAGTTTATTCAGGCTGTTGGCTGCCATCACAGCTTTAGCCGCATCACCCGGCAATGCAATTTGTGTCGGCTGATACAAACGCTCAGACGACAAGCCAAGCTCATTGTAACGGCCTAAACCATAGTTGTCTGTCACTACCAGAGGCTCTGCTAAACGCACTTTCATGCCTTCAAGGGCTTCAAATTGGCTTAAACTGGCGACAGGTAAAGTAACAGGTACCGCAGCTACAGCTTCACCTGCGCCACAAGAGGTTAAATCCACCAGTTTTGCCAGTTGCGTCTGACCAAAAGACTCTTCAACCAAAGCACTAACCCGAACCTTGTCGCCAACTACTGCGGCTTTGCCAGACAGGTTATCATAGACAAACACAGCTTCAGAGGTGGTCGCATTCTGATCCTGATCGGCAGCTTCTTCCTGAATAAAGAAACCTTTTAAACCGGAGCTGTCCTGGAAACTGGCAGTCACTACGGCTTCGACTGACACAGTCTGACCTTTCAAAGGAGATACATCTGTCTCGCCCTGAATGGCGGAAATCAGCGTGGTTGCATCACCACATTGGCCATGCACATAAACAGGCTCTTGCGGTGTGCCTGAACCTGAACCCTTGTAGCTGCCAATGTCGCTGAAATCATCCTGTGCAAACTGATCGTATTGCAATGAAGGGTCAAATACATCAGTGGTTGTGATATCCCCTGTAGTGACTGACGCTTTACGTCTTAAGCTTTTATCAATACTCGAAACACCACCGCTATTCCACGCACTGCCCGGATCAAAGCCAACCTGACCAAAAGAATCAATGACCTGATCGCCTTTGGACAACACCAGCGCATCATCACCATTGTACCAGGATGAGCTATTGAGCAACTGGGCTTTGTCTTTCAGTGCAGCAACAGAATTACTGTTGGCAATCACATAGACAGCACCGGGTGCCAGATTGCCGGTTAAATTTATAGTGGTAGCGGCAGTGGTGTTGCCATTAAAAAACATCTGCAGTTTGTACTGGCTTAAATCAACAGTCTGACTGCCCAGATTCACCAGTTCTACGGCTTTGTTATTGGAAGACCCTTCAACATATTCGGAAATCAGTAATTCGGCGTGCAGTTGTGGACTGAGTGCCAGCGCAACGGCAACAGCACATAGGTTTTTTATGCTCATGGAGTTCACTTTTGAGTTATTTATAATTTTAACGGGTAAACATTAGAGGTTAATCATGTTACAGGCATATTAATAAACTAAGGGCTTTATTTAATCAATCGCAATATTTACACCATTCAACTGAATTCAGCCGAGATTCATCGTTATTTTCAAACTTTTTTACCAAGCGGCGGAACAAAGCCGACGGTGCTTTTGTCTGAGCCTGTGCATGAGAACTCCTCCCGGAGTGAGAGAAGTAATTCACCACAAGGGAATATTATTAAAAAGCGCTACACAGGAGCTCAATCCATGATGATCAGTATCCGGAATCGTATTTTAGCTTTTTTAGATCTGGCCCACTGCCATTACAAAGTCGAAGGCAATACCATTACCACGTCTTCTGCGGTGCTGGCCTTTACGGCAGGCCATTTGTCTATCAGGCGTGAAGGTAAACCTGAACGTTTAATGCCGTATGAAAAGCTGAATATGGATAAGATCTTGTTTTTACTGACTGCACAGGCGGACAAAACACCGACGAATTAGTATTTGACTGGTTTTTTATCCCTGAACTGCCGTAAAAACAGAGGTTCTGCTGACTCCGTTGTTCTGATCCTACCGGAGTCAGTGCACAAGGATTTCATTGATTTGCTTTACCCAGCTTGGCAGAGTCAGTACAGGTTTTATCTCTCTGTAAATCAAAACTTTTATGCCAGAACCGCATCTTCAGTGGCTTGTCTGGGATTGAGCTGATGTTGAATAAACTGCTTCAACTGTGCCGCAGCCTGCTCTGGTATAGCCTGCAATAAAAAATGTGGTGCATCCAAACGGATCAGTTGCATATCAGGTTGCAACTGTAACAAGGCTTTCGCATTAAAAGCCCAAATCAACCTGTCTTGCCTTGCCTGCAAATACATCAGTGGCAAAGTTAAAGTCGCAAATTCTTTCAGTACATCCACCTGCAACACTTGTTTAGCCCTGTATTTAATTACCGGCTCTGACACCATAGTCAGGGCTTTTTCCAGCAACGCAGATAACTCTGCACTGGCATAACGCCCTTGTAACCACAAGGCTGTCCAATGATGAACCAGCTCGTTCCACGGCAGTTTGTCCACCGCATGAATCAAACCTTTGAACGCGGGTAAAGGATTGCGGCCAAACGTGGCACACAACACCAGAGCTGTTAAATTGTGTGGCTGCTCTGCAGCCAGCAAAATCCCTAAAGGTCCGGAAAAAGATTCAGCCAACACCACAAAAGGATGCTCCGGCAATTGCGGCCGGATAAAGTCAAGTAGCTCGGAGTAATCCAACAGCTGATCCAGAGGGTAAGCGATCACCTGAAGTTCATACTCAGGAGCTAACTGCTGCGCCAGTTGCTGATATAAAATCCCGGTTCCATCCAACCCAGGCAGCAACACTATGGTATGAGCCATGCTTATCTTCATCCGTCCATATCACCATTACCCGTCCTGCTGTTCAGTGTACTGTAGGCAGATGACAAAGTGCTGACAAAAAACGTCGCGTTTCGCTTAATAAATGGTTACACGTCACTCTTTTGACAAAAGCGATGGCATTGATATGCGTGAGCCACTAGCGTGCAGGCGCCGCTTGATAAGGATTTATCCATACCAGATAGAAAAAAGTTACTGCACTGTCAAAGCGGTCAGCCGTATTAGTTTTGAGGTTCAATCAGGTCAGATTTTTGCTCTGTTAGGCCCGAGTGACGGGGAAATCCGCTCTTAATTCACAGGCAGATCGACTGACCAGGTCCGAACGCCAGATAAATCAGTAATGAATACAAAGGCAATCAGCAAAAAGTGCAGCTTGCGGGGTATATGAGCCAGGCATTCGGATCTAGGGTAAAAAAACAAAAGGGTGTTTGCTGATGAAAACCTTTTTGTTTGCGAGCGTGAAAGAATAAAAAACAAGCAACTGGTCTGGGAAGCTGTTGAAAACGTACTGAACTTCGTGTGACTGTTATACTCTTAGAACACAACCGGGTGCCACTGACCCGGTTCTAACACGAAGGATAGTTCGCATTTTGTTGTACAGGACTCTGGCCACTCTGGCTCTGTTTGCCGCCTCTGCCGCCGCAGCGCATCCCCAAATTGAACTCAAGGGCGTTTCAGGCTCCCTTGCCGATAATATTGAACTGTACCTAGACAGGCTGCCTGCAAAAAACAACCTGGGTTCCAGACGTTTTCAAACCAAAGTTATAGAGGATGTCAAACTCGCGGGTCGCGCCGTCGGTTATTACCGCATGAGCATCGAACCCAGTCTGGTCGGTAAGGAAAATAAACAAAAACTACGACTGACCATTACACCGGGCGAGGCTGTACGGCTCAAATCAGTTAAAGTAGAGATTACTGGCGAAGCTGCCACAGACCCTGAATTTGGCAAATTAGTCAAACAGATAGGGCCAAAAGTGAATCACAGAGTGCATCATGGCCGCTATGAAGAAATCAAAAATCAGCTGAACTCGCTAGCGCTACGCCGGGGCTATTTTCAGGCGAAATTTGTCAAACAAGAACTATCCGTCGCCCCGCGCTTGCTTCAGGGCTTTATTCATATTCAGTTTGACTCAGGCCCACGTTATCACTTTGGTGAGGTGACATTCGAAGGCAGCCAAATTCGTGAGGAGCGCTTGCATTCCATGCTGCCGTTCAAACCCGGCGAGTATTATCAGTCCAGTCAACTGGGTGAGCTCAACCAAAGTCTGGCTGAAACCAACTGGTTTCGCAGCATAGACGTCACAGTGGACGATCCGGAAACTGTTGATCAACATCTGGCGGTACAGGTCAAGGTAGAGCCTCAGATCCGTAATATCGTAGAGACAGGTCTGGGTTACTCCACCGATCTGGGGCCTCGTATTAAACTGAATTGGAACAAGCCGTGGTTGAATGACAGAGGTCACAGTTTGTCGAGTAAAATGGCCTTATCTGCTCCTGAACAAACAGTGGAAGTCGGGTATAAATGGCCGAAGAAAAACGTCACTGAAGATTTTTATAAACTCAATTTCGGTGTAAAAAATAAAGACTTAGAAGATACTCGCAGTCAGGAATACAATACCTCGCTGGAACGACACTGGCTGCTGGAGGATGCGTGGTACAGAACAGCGTCAATACGCTGGTTATATGAAGATTATGTGCAGGGCACAGACTCTGGCAGTGCAAATTTGATTATGCCGGGTATTAGTTTCAGCCGCAGTTGGGACAGTGGTGGCAGTATGCCCGCTGAAGCCAGTCGATATTTAATTGGCACTGAAGTTTCAGATCCCGCCTGGGGCTCCGACAGTAGTTTTGTCCGTGTGCGTAGTCGGGTTGGCTGGATAGGCTCTTTCTCCGATGATCAACGTTATCTGGTACGGGTAGATGCAGGTGCCGTATTAATGGAAGCCATCACCGAACTTCCCCCTTCGTTACGTTTTTTTGCAGGTGGAGATAACAGTATTCGTGGTTACTCCTACGAATCCATTTCTCCAGTCGATACTGAAGGCAATTTGTTAGGAGCACGTTATCTGGCGACAGCCGCACTTGAATACCAGCACAGAGTGTCAGGTAACTGGTGGGCCGCAGCATTTTTTGACGCCGGTAGTGCCTGGAATGACAAAGCCGATATTTACCGTGGTGTAGGTTTAGGTGTGCGCTGGGCCTCCCCTGTTGGCCCTATTCGTATTGATATTGCATGGGGGTTGGATGTGCCCTCCGATCAGGCCCTGCAGTTGCATTTTAGTTTGGGGCCGGAATTATGAGTATCAATGGCAGCGAAGAGCGCACTACCATGCCTGATGTAAAAAATGTCAGCTCAGCTTTTAGTTGGAAGAAATTCCTTTTAAGCTCCAGTTTAGTGCTGTTGCTCAGCCTGATTGTGCTGTTTTATACCAACAAACCTCTGCAACTGCTGAACCGTTTGTTACCGGACGACAGCCCAGTTCAAATAGCCCAAATCAGTGGCACGCTGGCCGAAGGTTTTACACTGACTGGACTGCAGTTTCAGCAGGACGGTGTAACACTTCAGATCAACAGCCTTGCAGCTAAAGTGAGCTGGTATTGTTTAGGCCGGTTTGAGATTTGTCTGGACAGCGCAACAGCACAAGGTGTGAACCTGGTACTTAGTTCGTCTACCCTAGCAGAAACTGCACCAGAGCAAGCTGATACAGTACTGGAACTACCCAAAGTCCGTATTAAGCAACTACAGATCACTGATTTGAGGGTACAACAAGGTGAACTGCAGCTTAGCCTCAATAGCTTGAGTACAGAGCTGAAATTAGCTGGTCAGCACCTATCGCTGGGCGATACGCTATTGGATCAATTGCAGCTGCATCTGCCAGAGTCTTTAGCACAAAACAGCACTTCAACCAGCACAACAAAAGCCAGTACCGCAACCACCAACAGTGCGGCCTGGTGGCATTATCAGGTGCCACAACTGACGCGCCTTGAATTGCCGCTGTGGCTGAGCGTAAAAAAGCTCACATTACAACAGCCTAAAGTCACAGGTGCACAGCAACTTTCGGCAGAGCAGCTTAGTTTTTCACTGGAAGCCAATCCGGATCAGTTTGAACTCACCGAGTTTAAACTGACAGAGCTGTGGATAATCCAGCCGGATTTGCAAGACAACGCTATTAATGCGCAAGCACAACTGAGTCTGACCAATTCCACTCCCTTTGCATTGCAGGGCTTTGTCAGAGCCCAAAGCTCTGGCTTAGTACTCAATAGCAGCATAGCCGGTTCGTTGGACCAATTGCAGCTAGGCCTTGAACTGACAGGCACTCAGCAAGCTACAGCCAAAGTGGAAGTGGCCCCTCTGACCGCTGGACTGCCGATACAACTGCACTTAAAGGCCCGCAGCCTGCAGTGGCCACTGCAAGGCGAACCTTTGTACAAAATGCAGCAACTGCTGATTGATGCGGAAGGTTCATTAGCGGATTTGAAACTCACTTTACAAAGCCAGCAACAACTTCCTCAGTTGCCCGATAGTCAATTGCAGTTCAATGCACACTGGCAAGCCCCGGTGTTGAGCTGGTCTGGATTCACGCTGAATTCCGCGCGGGGTAATCTGAGCAGTACAGGTGCTTTGGATTTAACCAAAGAACTGGCGCTGGATGCAGCTCTGTCGCTTGATCAAATGCAGTTGGAGCCATGGCTAAAAGATTATCCGGGCCAACTCAGTGGCGATATCAAACTCAAAGCCAGTTACCACCAGCAACAATGGCAGCTTGAACTGCCAACTTTAGCCATTCAGGGGCAGGTGCGGCAGCAACCGCTGTCTTTATCGGGTCAATTACAGGCCAAAGGTAAAGAGCTGACCGTTGAGCAATTAAGCAGTAAGACACTGGTGCTGCAGCATGGCTCCAATAAAGTGACCGCTGAAGGCCAAGTGACAGACAAATGGCAAATGGCCTTGTCTGTGGAGGTTGCCGATCTGGCAAGCTCCATTCAGGGCGCTCAAGGCAGCCTAATGGCCGATGCCAAGGTCACAGGCCCACAACAACACCCGGCTCTGGATATCAAGCTGCAGGGTGAGAAGCTGCGCTATAAAAAGCTAATGCGTCTGCAAAACATCAGCCTGAATGCATTGATCAACAGCAATAATCTGGATCATCAACTGGAACTGACCTTGGGTAAAGGCACGCTGTCAGGACAACCACTGAATTCAGCCCAGTTGCTGCTGACGGGCAATAAAAACAGCAGCGATTTGGTAATCCAGCTGGACGGTGCCGACTACAAAGCACAGCTACAGGCTGCAGCCACGGCAAAGCCTAAACAGCAGTGGCACATAGAGCTGCAACAAACTCAATTGCAGACTCCTGTTGGCCATTGGGCTTTAACCGACACGATACTGATGACGCTGGATTGGCCAAAACAGCAACTCAGTGTGCCAGCTCATTGCTGGTCATCAGAGCCAGGTAGACTCTGCCTGGAAAAAGCCAGCAATATCAGCAGCAGCCAGGGTGACCTGGCGGTACGGTTGCAACAGTTTCAGCTGGCTTTGCTGGAACCTTTTATTGGCGAATCACAACGATTGACGGGCGAAGCCGATGCAAATCTGCAGTTGAGCTGGAGTAAAAAACAAGGTCTGAATGCAACAGTAAAATTAACAGGCACAGCGGGAAAATGGCAACAAACCGATGTCAATCCTTTACAACTGCCGTGGCAAAGCTGGGATGCGGCACTGGTACTGACCCCTAAAAAGCTGTCCACGAACTGGCAAATACAGTTTAGTGATGACCGTTCACTCAAAGGTTCAGCCTCCCTGCCCGACTTCACTGCAGCAGACAAAAAGCTGGAAGCAGAGCTGACGTTAACCCGACTGGATCTGAGTTTTTTACGCACCTTATTACCAGAACAAAGTGAATTTTTTGCCACTCTGGATGGCCAGGTCCGTGCCAGCGGTACTTTAGGCCGGCCTTTATTATCGGGGCAGATCAAAGTCAGTGAGATGAAACTGCAAGGTCATAATGCCCCGCTGGATATAGAGCAAGGCCATCTGCAGCTGGACTTTTTACAACAAAAAGCCCTGCTGACGGCAGAGATCCAAAGTGGTGAAGGTAAAGCACAATTGTCAGGCTATGCTGACTGGTTTAACTTGGCCAACTATCAGGCTCGTTTAGCGTTAAGCGGGCAACAACTGCCGCTGAATCTGCCGCAGGGCATAGTCTATATCAATCCAGAGATGACGGTACTGGCACAGAATCAAGTCGTTGCGGTGCAAGGTACGATTCAGATCCCCAGAGCCGATCTAGCCATAGACGACTTGCCACAAAATGCGGTACAAGTTTCGGATGATGAAATTCTGCTAAACAAGGAGCTAGAAGTAAGGCGTGGTGCTACAACCAGTGCAGTCAAACTAGTCACCGAAATGCGACTGATTTTAGGCGATCAGGTCAATTTGCAGGCTTTTGGTTTAAAGAGTCGGCTCAAAGGTCAGTTGTTGTTTAGCCAGAATGGTCCACAACAACGCTTAAAAGGCGAAGTGAATATTCTGGATGGAACCTTCCGCTCTTACGGCCAGGATTTGCTGATCCGTAAAGGCAAACTGATATTTAATGGTCCTGCCGATCAGCCATTTTTAAATATTGAGGCCATTCGCAACCCCTCTTCCACTGAAGATGATGTGATAGCAGGTATCAGAGTAAACGGCCCTGCCGATCAAGCTTCAGTGGTGATATTTTCTGAACCCTCCAAACCTCAGGCGAACGCTTTATCTTATCTGTTGATGGGCCGGGATTTGTCCGGCAGTGGTGATAGTAGAAGTAACCCTTTAACCAGTGGCTTGATAGGTCTGGGCATAGCTAACAGTAATGGCATGGTCAGTCAGTTAGGCAAAGCTTTTGGTTTTGAGCAATTCACACTCGATACAGCAGGCACAGGGGATGATTCTCAGGTTACCGTCAGCGGCTATTTATCACCCAAACTGCAATTAAAATATGGCGTCGGTATATTTAACTCTTTAGGTGAATTTACCTTAAGGTACGAGTTGATGAAGAACCTTTATCTGGAGGCCGTGCAAGGCCTGGATAGCGCGGTGGATGTTCTTTATAAGTTTGAATTTGATTAAAGCAGTAGAACTGCGCGTCCGGTTCATAAATTAAAAAATGCCCGGCTTATAAGGCCGGGCCAGAACGTGGTCTTTGGATGGGCAAAGACTTCGGAGTTCGACAACATCGCTGTTGTCATAGGGTCACAACATGTAACACAACAATTACCCGCCTACGAAATCAAGCTGCCTTCCTGGCAGGGCGCAGACTTCCCACTTGATTACGCATTTTGCAAATGATAACGGTTCGCATTACGAAATCAATCATAACAGCTTTATTCCACACTGCAACTGTTTTTTTACTTTAAATTTTCAGCAAATAAAAACGGGGTTAGCTCAGATTATTAACAACCTGATCTAACCCCGTCTTAGGCTTTCGTTATACAGCGCGAAGCAACAAGTGCTGATAACGCCCTATTGAGGCATAAGGTTCTTGCCTGTTGTACTGCAGTTCGACCTGTAACAGCTTATCGAATTCAGTTTCCTGCTCGGAGCGGTCACGCAGATAATCATGAAAACAACGCACGCCGGTTTTGCCTTCAATGATAAAGCCTGCCTCTTTGCACCAACGATAGACATCCTCTGGCTGCAGCGGATTTTGTGGACTTAAACTGACTTTTTTCTTAAAGGCTAAATCGCGCAGCACATAGTTAAAATTGCCATAAATAATATTGCTCAGGCGTTTGGCATCTTTGTTATAAAACATCAACGACACCAGCCCGCCTGTTTGCACCAAAGCACGCAGCTGTTTGATAGCTTCAGCAGGTTCATGCAACCACTCCAGGACAGCATGACAAAGCACCACAGGAAAAGCGGGCCATTGTTGCTCTGATAACTGCTGTAACGCCAACGGATGACACTGGATTTGTGTGTCTACACCGCGCTCTTTTGCATCCTCAAGCGCCATATCCAGCATATCCTGCGACAAGTCAGTTAAAGTCACCTGATGGCCTTGCTGCGCCAACGCCAGCGCCAATTGGCCCTGTCCTGCACCTACATCCAGAATGCGGCTTGGTGTGGCTAAATCGGCGCATTCAGCAAAATCACGCAGCAATACCGCCTGACGCAAACGGCCTTTGGTAGTCTGATAAATATTCTTCTGAAATTTGCCCGCTATGCCGTCAAAATTACGGTCCTGCTGTTTTTTACTCACCACAAATTACTCACTACTTATAGCCCTAAGCCGGATTATCGATATCAATAAATTCACAGACAACACCAGTACGCTGCTGCACAAATTCAGCCAGCGCTTTAATGCCATAGCGTTCTGTGGCGTGATGCCTGCGGCAATAAAATCGATGCCAAGCTCACGTGAGCTGTGAATAGTCTGCTCCGACACTTCACCGCTGATAAAAAGCTCTGCACCAGCAGCATAAGCCTGATCGATATAAGATTGGCCGCCGCCCGTGCACCAGGCCAGTTCAGTCACTGCTTTATCCAAGACTGCATGCAGCAGAGGTAAGCGGTTAAGCTCCAGATGCAGCCTGTCTGCAATCTGCTGACTGGTCATAGGATTTGCTAAAGTGCCACGCATCAGTACACCTGATGGACTGACACCGGGCACAGCCTGCCAACTGGTTAACCCCAGCTTTAACGCAAGCTGAGCGTTATTGCCAAGCAGCGGATGCACATCCAAAGGCAAATGGTAGGCGATCAGGCTGATGTCATGCTTGAGCAAGCTTTGTAAGCGGCGTTTTTTAATACCAGTAATGGCATAGTCTTCGTTTTTCCAGAAATAACCATGATGCACCATAATGGCATCAGCACCAGCGGCCACAGCTGCATCGAGCAAGGCCTGAGAGGCGGTGACACCCGCGACAATCTTTTTAATCTGGCTTTTGCCCTCAACCTGCAAGCCATTAGGGCAATAGTCCTTAATAAGACCACTTTGTAGCTCCTGATCAAGCAGTTGAATTAGCGCCTGACGGCTGATTTCACTCATCTTTTGTCTCCTGCGTGGCAGAGCTTTGTTTCAGCTCTGCCAGTTTAGTTTTTGCTTCAATCCACTGCGCCATAAATTGCGTGCTGCGATGCTGATGATGTCTGAGCATAGCGCCGGTGAAGTTGGTTAATCTGTGCTGTGACAGCTGTTGCTGCACATCCATCACTTGCTGCCAGACGCAGGGCTGATGCTGATGGCTGGCAAAACGTTCTGCCAAAATAACAAAACCTTGCTGCTGTTTGTGCTGCCATAACTGCTCATCCTGATACAACAGCACGGCCGCATCTGCTATTTCTTGTGCAGTTTCAGCCAAAAGCCCGGCCCATTGCCCTTGATGCACCATGCCTTCAGCGCCTACAGCTGTGGTGACATTAGGTGTGCCCTGCGCCATTGCATCAATAAACTTACCTTTTAAACCAGCCCCAAAAGGTAAAGGCGCCAATAAAACTCTGGCATGTTTAACCACTTCTGCCGCATTTTCTGCACAGCCTTTGACAAGAAACCCTTCTTTCGGCTGATGCAACTGTGTGGCTTTAGGTGGCGGATAAGCGCCATAAATATGCAGTTCAGCTTTGGGCAGTTGTTTGCGGATCAAAGGCCAAATCTGCTGTTTGAGCCACAGTACCGCCTGCCAGTTTGGCTCATGGCGAAAATTACCAATAGAAACAAAATGCTGGCGCTGTTCGAATCGTGGTAAATCTTCAATGGCTTTAGTTTCCAACCAAAATGGGCTGTAACACAAAAGCTCAGCCGGCACTTTGAAATGCTCAGTTAATAACTGTATTTCGGCTTCTGAAATAATCAACGTCAGATCAGAGCGATAAATAGCGGCGATTTCACGCTGCGCCTGTTCAGAGTGCAAATCCTGCAGTGTCACTGCCCTGCCCGCTTTAAAAGCGTGCTGGCGGGCTAAACGTAAAAAATGCAGATCTTCAGTATCCAACAGCCGTAAAGCGTTCGGGCATTGTTGCTCGACCCGCCAACCGAACTGCTCTTCGAGCATAAAACGGTCAAACATCACTATGTCGGGTTGCCACTCTTTGAGTTGCTCGTCAAAACTACTGTCGTTTAACTGAATTTGCTCTTCAGCGATATGCCACTGGCTTAAATCAAAACGGTGTGGGCTTTTCTCCGCTGGACTGGCAAAAATAATAGTCCAGTCCTGCTCGCGAAACATAGAAAGCAACGACAGCATCCGGCTGCCCGCGGCAGAAGAATTAGGTTCAGGCCAGACATAACCGACCACTAAAAGCACAGCCATAAAAACTACTGTTCACTGTAAAAATACAAAGGCGGCTAGTTTACCTTTATCCAATGAAAATAACGAATTGCACTGGTTGCTTTGATCGGCCCGGTGTTACCATAGTGCTTTGAGGTCAGTCCAGATAAAGCAGAATATGAAAGCAGCCACCAAATACAGTGCATCAGAAGAGTTAAGTCATGCCATTAGTCATGGTCTTGGAGTTTTAGCCAGCCTGCTGGGGTTATATCTGATGTTGGAGCTCACGGCGAATACCGATTTTTGGCGTCAGGTCAGCAGTTGGGTTTTTGGGTTAAGTTTAATTTTGTTATACGGCAGCTCGACTGTGTACCACTCAGTGCAGGATCTGAAACATAAATTATGGCTTCGAAAACTCGATCATTCCGCCATTTTTGTTCTGATCGCCGGAACCTACACCCCTTTTACGCTTGTCAGTTTAAGAGACAACTGGGGCTGGTGGTTATTTACGCTGGTGTGGAGCATTGCCTGTGCCGGAGTACTGTTAAAACTCTTTACCGGTGCTAAGTATCAAAAACTTTCTATCGCTTTGTATCTGGTCATGGGCTGGATAGTACTGATCGCTATTGATCCTATGTTGAGCCATGTCCCCGTGGCTGGTTTGTGGTGGTTACTGGCAGGAGGCTTGTTTTACTCAGGTGGCGTGCTGTTTTATGTGCAAAAAACCTTGTTTATGCACCACCTGATCTGGCACTTGTTTGTGCTTGCTGGCAGCACTTGCCATTTTCTGGCGGTGTATTGGTATGTATTACCCCAACGTCAGGTTTAAGCTTGTGCAACGGGCAATTCAAACCAAAATAATGCGCCATGGTCGGGTTCACTTTCAAAACCAATATCGCCATGGTGCGCACTGATAATGGTCTTACAGATATTTAACCCAAGCCCTGTGCCTTCGGCTTTGCGGCTGGTAGAGCCGTCTGCCTGAGAGAATTTTTCGAAAACACGGCTGCGGAAATTTTGAGGAATACCACACCCCTGATCCTGTACTTCAAAACGAATACGCCCGACCAGCTCAGTTAACTTCACCGCCACTGTCTGTCCCGAAGTGGAAAACTTAATGGCGTTTGATAATAGGTTATCCACTACTTGCCGTATTCTGGTTTGATCAGCCACCACCTGACACTCTGCCAACTCAGTCTGAAAACTCACCTGATACCTGGCCGCATAAGGGGCAATACTATCCAATGCCTGTAACACCAGTTGCTTCATGTCAGTTGCCGCAAAGGATAAGCTAAAATTACCGGACTCAAACTTCTGTAGATCCAATAAATCATTAATCAGTTGAGACAAACGTTCGCTATTACCGAGCGCGGTTTGTAACAATTGCTCGTAATGCTCAGAGCCCTCGGCTACCACTTTTTTCGCAAGCAAACCCACAGCACCACGAATAGAAGTTAAAGGCGTGCGTAGCTCGTGACTGACGGTTGAAATAAACTCATCTTTTAAGGTATTCAGCCGTTTGAGTTCTCTGTTATTTTCAGCCAACTGCGACAAACTCACTTCTAACTGCCTGGTCCGTAGAGACAAAGTGGCAGAGCTATCCTGCAAGGCTTTAGTCCGCTCTTCCACCATGGTTTCCAGGACAGTCTGGTTGTATGCTCTTTCCTGCACTGAGTGCTGCAACAGCTTATTAATTTGTCGCATATGGCGTAGTCGGTAAGCGTGGCCTCCGAGTAGCAGCAGCAGGAGCAACAACCCAAGCCCTGCTATCACCCAGCCTCGTTGCCACCACAAGGGCAATACTTCAATAGTAAGCAGATAGGGCTTATCGGAAAACAACGCATGTTGATTTGAACCCAAGGCTTTGAACTGATAAGTTCCGGGTTCTAACTGGCTGTAATTCACTTTTGTGTAGCCAGTACTGTATTGCCAGTCAGTATCTACACCAGCCAATTGGTAAATAAACTGATTACGTTTCGGGTCATGGTAATCAAGGCTTGCCAATTCCAGACTAATGCTTTCGCCAGGTTTTAATTCAATTTCAGAGCTGTAGCCTTGCATAATGCCTAGTTTGAGTTTTTTCTGATCAATCCATATCCCTGATACTTGGGTTGTACTTTTATGCTGATTCAGCCACAACAATTCAGCATGAACAATAGACAAACCACCTGCAGTCCCCAAGTACAAGTTCCCGCGTTTAGATACCGAAAATGCTTTAAAAATCATTTCCTTATTATTCAAACCATCCTGCTCAGTAAAGGTGATCAGGCGTTCTTGCTGGTAAGGTTTTAAACTCACCCCCTGAGCTGAAAGCAACCAGATGTTTTTCTGCGCATCGGTATAAGCTCCCAACAATTCTGCTTTAGCAGCGGAAATACTATCTCCCAAACCTGAGATACCAGGGTTCTTTGGATCAAGACTGACCAGCCCACTGCGACTGCACAGCAGCACTGTGTCGTCAGGCCCTTGCGCTATGCATTGAATATCAAGAGCTTGTGCCACAGGAATTAAGTTTGCTAACGACTGCAATTGAGCACTGGAAGGGTCAAGCACAAAGAGACCGGAATAACGGGTACCAACCCAGATTTTGCCCTGGATTTCCTGCACCACCTGCACGGCGTCACCTACTTTTTGCTGCGCCATGTCCTCTAACCAGAACTGATGATTGCCTGCCGGATCCCAGCGCATCAGACCGTTTTGCCATAAGCCAAGATACAAGCTGCCATCTGGTAAACTCACCAGATCCCGTACGTTTTGCCATGGAGTACCTTGGAGACTTTGCCCCGAGTCCAGCTGCACCAGCTGTTGTGTATCCTCATCAAATTGCCATAAACCGTTATCTGAACCTATGTAAAGCTCTCCCTGAGTGGATCTGGTGATAGCATTCACTCGGGCAGGCATTGCCAGAGATAACACAGCACCTGTTTTTCTGTTGATTTGATGAAACTGATCGGAGCTACCCAGCCATAAAAAGTTATCTTCCACCTTTACAGCCGTCAGTTGCTGTTTTGCTAAAGTAGCCGCTGCAGGCCCCCACTGGGTTAAGTCACTAAAGGCCGAGGGCTGATGTCTGCCATAAAATAACCCCTTTTCCCGGCTGCCGACCCACAACAACCCACTGCGATCAACCAGTAAAGAGCGCACATTGATGCCTTGAAGTAACTGTCTACCATCGGCAAAAGATTCAAAGACACCTGAGGTTAATGAGACTTTATAAATACCATCAAAGGTGCCCACCAGTAAGTTACCTTGCTGATCGGTTTCCAGCACATTAATAATAGGACTAACGGCGTTATCAAAAAAAGGAATGCTCTTAAACTCAGATGAAGCAGGATCAAACTGAAATAGTGAGCTACGCCCTCCTACCCACACCTTGTTCCCTTGGGCAAACAAAGTACGTATTTCATTGTTGACACTGTGTTGACCAAACGCCTGATAAGGCTCACTGAGTCCGTCTTGTTTTGTCCACTGATGAAGGCCACTGCCCGTTGCAATCCAGACGGTATCATCTTCGGTTTGAGCCAGCGCCCAGATCCGTTGGTTGATCAGCGGCTGAGCCGAATCGGCTTGACCTACCAGTTGAAAAGTTCCGTCAGGTAGCAATCGTTGCAGCCCTTTATTGGTGCCAATCCACAACACACCAGACTTATCCAGTAATAAGCTCTGAATATAATTACTGGTTAATACGAAGGCACTTTCAGGCCGGTCAGAATAATGCGAGATTTCACCTGTTCGGGTGTCTACTTTACTCAACCCCATCCCCCAGGTGCCAATCCACAACTGATCCTTGTGATCCATCAGGAGCGCATCAATATCGGGCACCAGCATATTGTTACTGACCGAGGCCGGCAGTACATCAAAAGCTTCCAATTCATAACCGTTGTATCGCAATAAGCCCGTGTTGGTTGACCCCAACCAGATATAACCGTCCTTATCCTGCACTATCCGGTAAATACTGGCATTGGGTAAGCCGTCATCGACGCTCAGGCGGGTAAAGTGCGTTTGTGCGAACGAGATAAAACTGCAGCACAACAGCCACAACATAAACAGAAAATGCAACAACCTGCTCATCATGTATTCAGGTCTCTGCGATAACCAAGAACAGGGAAATAAAGTGCAATTTAAACCTCGGCAAAAGGACAACAGCAAATAGGTGTAAACAAACAATACCATAGCATGGCATCCTTACCAGATCCCGAATTGGAAAAAATGCAGTTGTGCTTTATCTCGCTATTGCAATGCCATAAAATCGGCCCCATTAAGGATTCAACTGAATACACCACAGAAAAATGCCGGAGTAATGCATGTCTACTATTAAACACAGCCGTTTATTGATTTTAGGTTCTGGCCCTGCGGGCTACACTGCGGCTGTTTATGCTGCGCGCGCTAATTTGAATCCGGTGCTGTTGACCGGTATGCAGGCGGGCGGTCAGTTAACCACAACAACTGAAGTAGAAAACTGGCCGGGTGACCCGCACGGTTTAACAGGCCCAGCGCTGATGGATCGCATGAAAGCACATGCAGAAACCTTCAACACTGAAATTCTGTTTGACCATATTCACACAGTGAACTTACAGCAACGTCCGTTTGTTCTGACCGGTGACAACGGCCAGTACAGCTGTGACGCCCTGATTATCGCCACAGGCGCTTCAGCCAAGTACTTAGGTCTGCCGTCAGAGCAAACCTACAACGGCCGTGGTGTGTCTGCCTGCGCCACTTGTGATGGTTTCTTTTACCGCAATCAAAAAGTTGCAGTGGTAGGTGGTGGCAATACAGCAGTCGAAGAAGCGCTATATTTAGCCAATATCGCCTCAGAAGTGCATTTAGTGCACCGTCGCGATACCTTCAAAGCGGAAAAAATTCTGGTGGACCGTTTAATGGCGAAAGTCGCCTCGGGCAATATTATTCTGCACACGCACCGTGAGCTGGAAGAAATTCTGGGCGATGATATGGGCGTGAACGGCATGCGTTTAAAATCTACCAATGGCCAGCCGACTGAAGATGTCGCTGTTGCTGGTGTCTTTATTGCGATAGGTCATAAACCAAACACCGATATTTTTGCTGGTCAGCTGGAGATGAATGGTGGTTACCTGAAAGTGCAAAGTGGCACTGAAGGTAATGCGACTCAAACCAGCATTGAAGGTGTGTTTGCTGCTGGTGACGTGTCGGATCACATTTACCGTCAGGCTATTACCTCGGCGGGTACGGGTTGCATGGCCGCTTTAGATGCAGAACGTTACTTAGACGCTTTGGCCAAGTAATTTCACGCGGACTTATAAAGGGTAAATAGTGGTGATTTATTTACCTGAGTTATCCAACAGCTCGCTTGAATTCCCTCCGGTCAGTCAGGCTTTGACTGAGCCGGACGGGTTATTAGCTATGGGCGGTGATTTGTCACCAGAACGTTTACTCAAAGCCTACCACAGTGGCATTTTTCCCTGGTTTAGCCCCGGAGATCCGCTGTTATGGTGGAGCCCGTCACAACGCGCCATCTTTATGCCCGGAGCATTAAAGCCTAACCGTACGTTGCGCAAGGTGCTGCATCACAGCAGTTTTGACATCAGCGTAAACAAGGCGTTTTCTGCGGTCATTAAAGCTTGCAGCGCACCACGCCCCTCACAACAAGGCACCTGGATAGTACCGGATATTCAACAGGCTTATGTAGCTTTGCATCAACAAGGTCATGCCCACAGTATCGAAGTCTGGTCTGAAGGTGAGCTGGTTGGTGGCTGTTACGGTGTGATGGTCGGTCAGCTATTTTGTGGCGAATCCATGTTCAATACTCAGCCAAATACAGCAAAAGTCGCGCTTGTCGCCCTACAGCAGCATTTATCGACTTTTGCCACAGGCTATATTGATTGTCAGATGATGAATCCTTTTTTACAGCAGTTAGGAGCAGAACCTTTGTCTCGCAGAACCTATCTGACGCTGCTGGCAAATCACAAAGCCCTGTTTTGCCCTGCCGGTAGCTGGAAAGCGCAAGATCTAAAGTTGGAGTTTTAAAATGTCGGGCTTAAAGCTTGGGGTCAGTCAGCAACAACCATGCAATTATCTGCCCGACCGCCAGGAGCGCCTGCTTTTTACGCTGCCGGATGAGCCTTTAAATCCAGAATTTTACCAGCAACTTTTGACATTAAATTTCAGACGTAGCGGTGAACAAATTTATACCACCTATTGTGAAGGCTGCCAGCATTGTCAGTCGGTCAGGCTAATAGCCGAGGAATTCCAATTCAACAACAGTCAACGTCGGCTTTGGAATAAAGCAAAACGCAGTGACTGGCGTTATCAGTGGGTACAGACTGAAGACAAGAGCAGCTGCACAGCAAAATATTATGCGCTCTACCAGTCTTATATCGACAGTAAACATGCCGACGGATCCATGTCCCCGACCAGTCCGGAACAAATGGCTTATTTGTGGCAAGCCACCTGGTTGAAAATACAATTTTTAGAGCAATATCTGGGCGATCAACTGGTGGCAGTCACAGTAGTCGACTGCACAGCCGATGCATTCTCCGCTGTGTACACTTTTTATCAGACAGATCATGCACTGGCTTTTGGCACTTTAGCTATCCTGACCTTAGTTGAGCTGGCCAAAATAGAAAACATCCGTTTTGTGTATCTGGGCTATTACATCCAGCAGTGTCAAAAAATGAGTTACAAGGCAAAATTTTTACCACAACAACGCTTTATAGCCGGAGAATGGCTCTCATTTCGCTAAATCTGTCTATGTTGCTTTACTTATCCGCCCTTTTTCGGCAAAATCTGCGGCAGTTTTTTGAACTAATGAATTTAAATAAGAGGCTGGCACGCTGAATGGCGAAAGAAGACGTAATTGAAATGCAAGGGACTATCTTAGATACCCTGCCAAATACCATGTTTAAGGTCGAGTTAGAAAACGGCCACGTAGTTATTGCCCATATTTCAGGCAAAATGCGTAAAAACTACATTCGCATTCTGACAGGTGACAAAGTCACTGTTGAATTAACTCCTTACGATCTGACCAAAGGTCGCATCGTGTTCCGTCAACGTTAAGATTTGACGGAACCAGATAGCATTAAAATGCTATTTGCTTCATAAAGAAAAACCCGGCCAAGCCGGGTTTTTTCGTATTCTCACTACGTGATGCTGTCTTAAGCTAGTATTTCTTCTTCGTTGTAATCAAACTCCAGCTCGTCGCCTTTCAGATCAATCCGCACATCACCGCCATGCGCCAGTCGTCCAAACAATATTTCGTTGGCTAAAGGTTTTTTCAGTTGCTCCTGGATCACCCGCGCCATAGGGCGAGCCCCCATCGCCTGATCGTAACCTTTATCGGCCAGCCATTGACGGGCGGCACCACTGAGTTCCATCGACACTTGTTTTTTATCCAGCTGCACCTGCAGGTCACAGACAAACTTATCGACAATTTGCAGAATAATGTCGCGGGATAAATGTTTAAACCAAATGATGCCATCCAGACGGTTTCTGAACTCAGGACTAAAAGTCCGGTTAATTTCGGCTAACGCATCATGGCTGTGATCTTGCTGTTTAAAGCCTATGGTTTTACGCACCGTCTCCTGCACACCGGCATTGGTGGTCATCACCAAAATCACATTCCGAAAATCGACTTTGCGGCCGCTGTTGTCAGTTAACGTACCGTGATCCATCACCTGCAACAAAATGTTGTAGATATCGGTGTGCGCTTTTTCGATTTCATCCAAAAGCACGACGGAGTACGGGTGTTTGGACACAGCATCGGTCAGTAAACCGCCCTGATCAAAACCGACATAACCAGGAGGCGCACCAATAAGGCGGCTGACCGCATGACGCTCCATATACTCGGACATATCAAAACGCAGTAATTCCACGCCCATAATTTTGGCCAGTTGCTTCGTGACTTCAGTTTTACCTACCCCTGTTGGGCCTGCAAATAAGAAGTTCCCTATAGGTTTTTCCTCGTTGCCCAAACCTGAGCGGGATAACCGAATAGCCGAAGTTAACACTTCAATAGGTTCATCCTGACCAAAGACCACCATTTTTAAGTTGCGGTCTAAGTTCGCCAGCACATCTTTATCAGAGGCTGACACTGACTTCTCAGGAATACGCGCCATCTTGGCAATAATGTGTTCGATTTCCGGCACATTAATGACTTTTTTACGTTTAGATACAGGCAATAAACGCTGGCTGGCTCCAGCTTCGTCAATCACGTCTATGGCTTTATCCGGCAAATGCCGCTCGTTAATGTATTTCGCAGACAACTCAGCTGCTGCACGTAGCGCTTTTTGGGTATAACGCACGCCATGGTGAGCTTCGTAACGTTCTTTTAAACCCAGCAGAATTTGCGTAGTGTCATCCACACTAGGTTCTACTACATCAATTTTCTGGAAACGGCGCACCAGCGCTGTGTCTTTTTCAAAGATGTTCTTGAATTCCTGATAAGTGGTAGAGCCGATACAGCGCAAACGACCACTGGATAACAGCGGCTTAATTAAGTTAGAAGCATCCATCACACCACCGGATGCCGCACCTGCGCCGATGACGGTATGAATTTCATCAATAAACAGCACTGCATCTTTTTCGTTTTCGATTTCTTTCAGCAAGGATTTTAAGCGTTTCTCAAAGTCACCCCGGTATTTGGTACCCGCCAGTAAAGAGCCCATATCCAGCGAATAAATAGTGGCATTGGCAATGACTTCGGGCACCTGATTATTGACAATACGATAGGCCAGACCTTCGGCAATAGCAGTTTTACCGACGCCAGCTTCACCCACTAGTAACGGGTTGTTTTTCTTACGGCGGCACAACACCTGAATAGTACGTTCCAGCTCCATATCACGGCCAACCAAAGGATCAATTTGGCCATTTTTGGCTAGAATATTCAGATTGGCGGTGAAGCTTTCCAGATATTTATTTTCTTCAATCTGCACATCACCGTTTTCATCTTGCTGCTCGTCCTGCTGCTCGATTTTTTCGGTTTTAATCACGCCGTGCGAAATATAGTTAACGATATCCAACCGACTGATATCGATTTTCTTCAGCAAATACACAGCCTGAGATTCCTGCTCACTGAAAATAGCGACCAGTACGTTAGCGCCCGTGACTTCTGACTTGCCCGAGGACTGCACATGGAACACGGCACGTTGCAGCACACGCTGAAATCCGAGCGTAGGCTGCGTATCACGGTCTGTGTCATCTTCTGGCAATAAGGGGGTGGTTGAATCAATAAAATGCGACAGGTCAAGCCGCAGGCGGTCTATATTGGCACCGCAGGACTTTAATGCTTCCCCTGCTGCCGGATTGTCCAGCAGCGCTAATAATAAATGTTCCACCGTCATGTACTCATGACGTTTTTCCCGCGCAAACCGAAACGCCAGATTTAAGGTTAACTCAAGATCTTTGTTCAACATACAACATCACTCCTAATCCACCTGAGTTACAACAGCAGTTGTTTGGCGTTAAGCCCGCTCCATAGTGCATAACAATGGATGTTCGTGCTCTTTCGCATAAATGGACACTTGCTGAACTTTGGTCTCCGCAACCTCGGCTGTGAACACGCCACAAACCGCCATACCTTCATTATGTACTTTCAACATAATTTCACTGGCTTTTTCATACTGCATATTAAAAAACCGGGTTAACACATCAATGACAAAATCCATCGGGGTGTAATCGTCGTTATGAAGTATGACTTTATACATGGAAGGAGGTTTCACCTGTTGCCGGGTTTTCTCCACCACTCCGTGATCTATTACGTTGTTTTCTTTATAACCGCTCATAAACTATAGCCACGCCTGTTCAAAGCATCAAAATTGCATTGATGAATTTTTTCACCGGACCCAAAGCCACTACAGGCTTTGCGGCCACTCTGTATGCCTTATCTTATAGATAGTACCTGCAACGCCGCTTTACAAGGGTGTAAAAAACTTGACTAGCTGCACAAATTATCTACAGTAAATGGTGGAGTCTGCCCGCAGCTCCCTGTTGCTCCGTCTTAGAATACAGAATTTAGCTAACTTAGAGAAGGAAGTAGTATGGCTACCGGTAAAGTGAAATGGTTCAATAATGCCAAAGGATTTGGGTTTATTCGTGAAGATGGTCGTGACGAAGATATCTTCGCCCATTATTCAACCATTAACATGGATGGCTACCGTACGCTGAAGGCCGGCCAGGATGTGGTGTTTGACCTGTCTGAGGGCCCAAAAGGGTTACATGCAGTAAATATTGCACTGCCAGAAGGCCATAAACCTGAATAAGGTTCTAAAGCTCACTATCCATATGAAATGCCGGCATAAGCCGGCATTTTTCTTTATTCGCTGCCATCCCTGGCGCTCACCCGTTCGGGCCAACGCTTCACGTTGTTAACAAAACGGCAGGATAGCCGTTTTGCACAGCTTTAGCTGCCGAAGGCGAACATCATGGATGATGTGAGTGAAAAACATTCCAGATGTTTTTTTCCCTTTCGTACTTGATGCGGCAGCGTTGTTGGCCGCACTCCTCGCCCCTGTTATCTTGAAAATACTCACCAGACATGACATGCGAGTTCTCGCATCAATCCAAATGCACATAGGACAACTGTGCTCCTGGGGTCTCGCGCGTTTGCCGCCTAGCGGCAACATCAATTACTTTGAGGAATATCTACGTAAAAAGGCGCACAAAGCGCCTTTATTTACATAGGATGATTGTCCGAAATTACAGTGCAGCTAATGCCTGATTAAAGGTGTCGCTTGGGCGCATGGCTTTAGACGCTAATGCGTCGTCTGGCTTGTAGTAACCGCCTATATCTACCGCTTTGCCTTGCACGGAATTTAACTCCTGCACAATTTTGGCTTCGTTCTCTGTCAAAGCTTTGGCCAGCGGCGCAAATCGGGCCGCTAAGGCTGCGTCTTTGCTTTGTGCGGCCAGAGCTTCAGCCCAGTAGAATGCCAGATAGAAGTGACTGCCACGGTTATCCAACTGACCCAGTTTACGGGTTGGAGATTTATCGTTATCAAGGAACTTAGCTGTGGCCTGGTCTAACGCATCTGCCAGAACCTGGGCTTTGGCATTGCCCGTAACCTGACTTAAATGCTCCAGAGAGGCAGCCAGAGCCAGGAATTCACCTAACGAATCCCAACGTAAGTGGTTTTCTTCAACAAACTGTTCAACGTGCTTAGGAGCAGAACCACCAGCGCCCGTTTCAAACAAACCGCCGCCATTCATCAGAGGCACGATAGATAGCATCTTCGCGCTGGTACCTAATTCCAGAATTGGGAATAAGTCGGTCAAGTAATCACGTAACACGTTGCCTGTGACAGAAATGGTATCCAGACCTGCTTTGATACGTTTTAAGGTATGACGGGTGGCCTCTTCCGGCGACATGATCTGAATATCTAAACCGATGGTGTCGTGATCTTTTAAGTAACGTTCTACTTTTGCAATCAGCTGAGCGTCATGAGCACGGTTTTTGTCTAACCAGAATACCGCAGGAGTTTTGCTTAAACGGGCACGGTTGACCGCCAGTTTCACCCAATCCTGGATTGGAGCATCTTTGGCCTGACACATACGCCAGATATCGCCTTGCTCAACGTTATGCTGAATAAGCACTGTGCCTGCAGCATCTACAACACGCACCTGACCATCAGCTTTAATTTCGAAGGTCTTGTCGTGTGAGCCGTATTCTTCGGCTTTTTGCGCCATTAAACCGACGTTTGGTACTGAGCCCATAGTACGAGGGTCAAAAGCACCGTGTTCACGGCAGAAATTGATGGTTTCCTGATACACACCAGCATAACAACGGTCAGGAATAATAGCTTTGGTGTCTTTTAATTTGCCGTCCGGGCCCCACATTTGGCCAGAAGAACGGATAGCGGCAGGCATAGAAGCGTCGATAATGACATCGCTTGGTACATGCAGGTTGGTGATGCCTTTATCAGAATTTACCATGGCCAGAGCTGGTTGTTTGGCATACACAGCTTTGATATCGGCTTCAATCTCCGCTTTTTTATCGGCTGGCAGCTTGGCAATTTTTGCGTAAACATCCCCTAAACCGTTGTTAGCATCGACACCTAATTCAGCGAAAGTGGCGGCGTGTTTTTCAAACACGTCTTTGAAGAATACAGTGACCACGTGACCAAACATAATAGGATCAGACACTTTCATCATGGTGGCTTTTAAATGCACGGACAGCAATACATCTTTGGCTTTGGCATCAGCAATTTCAGCGGCGATAAAATCACGTAATGCTTTTTTGCTCATGGCAGAAGCATCAATGATTTCACCGGCTTTTACTGAAGTTTTTTCTTTCAGTACAGTCACGCTGCCATCAGCGGCTACATGCTCAATACGCACCTGACCAGCGTCTTTAATAGTCACTGACTTTTCGCTGCCGTAGAAATCACCTGCGCTCATATGAGCCACGTGAGATTTCGACTCTTTGCTCCAGGCGCCCATAGAATGTGGGTTTTTACGGGCATATTGTTTAACAGAAGCAGGAGCACGACGGTCAGAGTTACCTTCACGCAGTACAGGGTTGACCGCGCTGCCTTTGACTTTGTCGTAACGGCTGCGGGCTTCTTTTTCTTCCGCTGTTTTTGGATCTTCCGAGTAATCAGGCAGTTTGTAGCCTTTAGCTTGCAGTTCTTTAATAGCTGCCACTAACTGTGGAATAGAAGCACTGATATTTGGCAGCTTGATGATATTGGCTTCAGGTGTATTTGCCAGCTCGCCTAAACCTGTTAAAGCATCAGGTTGACGCTGTGCTTCGGTCAGAAATTCAGGGAACAAGGCAAGAATACGGCCAGAGAGAGAAATATCCTGAGTTTCTATTTCGATATCTGCAGTTTTGGCAAAAGCCTCAACTACAGGTAAAAAAGAATAAGTGGCCAGTGCCGGGGCTTCGTCCGTAATAGTGTAGATAATTTTTGAGGTGGTCATATCGTTTCCTGAATTTACAGCAAAAATTGAGTTGTTAGCCAGCCACATCCTCGTTGA
This sequence comes from Rheinheimera sp. KL1, assembly GCF_001275035.1. Classification (NCBI taxonomy): domain Bacteria; kingdom Pseudomonadati; phylum Pseudomonadota; class Gammaproteobacteria; order Chromatiales; family Chromatiaceae; genus Rheinheimera; species Rheinheimera sp. KL1. Next base: position 127,477 of record NZ_LAMX01000021.1, on the reverse strand, counting down.
CGTGCCTGTGCTGTTTAAAACGTTACAGTTACTCGTGGTGCCCGAGTATAACAGCGCTCATTCTAAGAGCCTAGTCAGTGACATGCGCTTTAAGACAGAAGTAGTAGCTGCTCACATCCTGTCGCGCTTTATATTACTGAAATGTCAGACAGAAAACACAGTTCCGCGGCCCGACCACTTGAGCAACTGTAACGATTTATGGGCGTTTTGCTGCAATTACAACAAAAGATCGGTTTTTTTGTCCATATATGGCATAAATAGATGACTTTGCTGTTTTTTCGCCGTGTTTTTATTTGATCTTTTCATATCAGGAGCCTGTTGTTTATGTCCCGTCCTTTATTGCATTTAACTGTCGCAGCAGTGCTGTATTTTCAGGGTCGTTATTTATTGGTGGAAGAAAAAGACAAAAGCTCTGATCGTTTGGTATTAAATCAGCCGGCTGGCCATGTTGAAGAAAATGAGGATTTAATCAGTGCGGTGAAACGCGAATTGCAGGAAGAAACAGGCTTGAATCTGGAACCCAGTGCTTGGTTGGGGATATCTCAGCTTAAAGCGGCGAATGGTCATTTTTATGTGCGGGTCAATTTTGTATTTACGCCTGATGAATTACCAGCGCTGTATCAGCCACAAGACACTGATATTCTGGCACTGCACTGGTTAAGTCTGGAAGAATTACGCAGCCATGTCCTGCCCGCCCGCAGTCAACTCGTGTTGGATGCCATCTCCCAGTTTGAACAAAAGCAGTTGTTACCACTGTGTCAGATTAGAAATGCCATCACACATTCGCTTTGATTAACATTTTTTGGCAAAGAATTTGGTGCTATAATCCGCGCCCGTTCCCATCCAGCCATTAAAAAGTGCGGTGTAATGTCAGATAACAGCAGCAAAAAAGTCATTGTCGGTATGTCCGGTGGTGTTGATTCCTCAGTGTCCGCCTACCTGCTGATGCAGCAAGGCTATCAGGTCGAAGGCCTGTTTATGAAGAACTGGGAAGAAGATGACGACAGCGAATACTGCGCTGCTGCTGAAGATTTAAAAGATGCTCAGGCCGTCTGTGACAAGCTGGGTATCAAACTGCATAAAGTGAACTTTGCCGCTGAGTACTGGGACAATGTATTTGAATATTTCCTCGAGGAATACAAAGCTGGCCGTACGCCGAACCCGGATATTATGTGCAACAAGGAAATTAAGTTTAAAGCTTTCCTTGAGTTTGCCGCCGAAGCTTTAGGTGCCGACTTTATCGCTACAGGCCATTATGTGCAGCGCCGTGAAGTCGAAGGCCACTGGCAATTATTGCGGGGCCTGGATACCAATAAAGACCAAAGCTATTTCCTCTATACCATAGGTGAAGAACATGTGGCGCAAACCCTGTTCCCTGTCGGTCATCTGGAAAAACCTCTGGTACGGGCTATTGCCGAAGAACAAGGCTTAATTACGCACGATAAAAAAGACAGCACAGGCATTTGTTTTATCGGCGAGCGTAAATTTAAAGATTTCCTGCAAAAGTATCTGCCAGCCCAGCCTGGTGATATCTACACAGTAGACGGCGATAAAATTGGCCAGCACGACGGCCTGATGTATCACACTTTAGGTCAGCGTAAAGGTTTACGTATTGGTGGCTTAAAAGATGGTGATGATCAGCCTGGTATGTCGTGGCAAAAGATTTGGTCAATAACCGTCTTATTGTCGCTCAGGGTCATGACCATCCGAGTATGTTCTCCAAAGGCTTAGTGGCAAATCAACTGCACTGGGTGGATCGCATAGGCCCGCAGCAGATGCTGCGCTGTACGGTGAAAACCCGTTATCGTCAGACCGATATTCCATGTACCCTGACCCCTATGCCAGATGGCACTGTGGTTGTGGTATTTGATCAGCCTCAAAAAGCCGTGACCCCAGGTCAGTCTGCTGTGTTTTACAGCGACGAGATTTGTTTGGGTGGTGGCATTATTAATTCGGCCATACAGTAACTTATGCAACACAGTATTCAGACTCAAACCCTTGCTCTGGCCGGTATGTGCCAGGCACTCAAGCTTTTACAGCAGGTCACACGCAGCAATGATGTAGCTCTGCCTGATTTGCAGTTGTGTTTAGCCAGTATCGCTAATTTATCGCCGGCTGAACCTTTGGATATTTATGGTAAGGATATCGCGAACCTCAAAACTGGTTATCAGTGCCTGGTCGATCAGTTAGGTGACAATCAGCGCAAAGATGTCGAACTGACCCGTTATGTGGTGTCCGTCATTGCACTGGAGCGTAAGCTGACAAAAAACCGCGATAATCTGGATAACCTGGGTAAACGCTTATCCCGCTTAGAGCAGCAACTGCAGCATTTTGCTATTACCGATGAAAACATCATTGCTAATCTGGCTGATATTTATGTCGAATGCATCAGCTCTTTAGGCACCCGAATTCAGGTCGCTGGTCAGCCAGAATTGCTGAAACAACCACTGGTGCAGCATAAAGTTCGCGCTTTATTATTGGCCGCTATCCGCGCTGTGGTGTTATGGCGTCAGGCCGGTGGTAGTCGTTTGCATTTTATTTTCAAACGCAAAGCACTGCTGAACGAAGCCAAATCCGTTTTACAGACTATTGCCCCCACCCATTCATAGGAGCACCTAATGGAATTATCAGCATTAACCGCCATCTCCCCTGTAGATGGTCGCTATGGCTCAAAAGCCAGCGAGCTGCGTGAGTTTTTTAGTGAATATGGTTTAATCAAATTCCGGGTGACTGTGGAAGTGCGTTGGTTGCAAAAATTAGCAGCCACAGCAGCTATCACTGAAGTTCCGACTTTATCAGACAGTGCCAACGCGCTGCTCAACTCAATTGTCGACAATTTCAGCCTTGCTGATGCGCAGCGTGTCAAAGATATTGAGCGCACCACCAACCACGACGTCAAAGCGGTTGAGTATTTATTAAAAGAAAAAGTAGCGAGCCATGCTGAATTAGCAGCGGTCAGTGAATTTATTCACTTCGCCTGTACCTCTGAAGATATCAATAACCTGTCGCACGGTTTGATGTTAGGTGCAGCACGTGATGAAGTGCTGTTGCCACTTTGCGATCAGTTATTAAGTGAAATCAAAACTTTAGCGCAAAAGTACAAAGCCATTCCTATGATGGCCAGAACTCACGGTCAGCCAGCCTCTCCAACTACCTTAGGTAAAGAGATGGCGAACGTGTACATGCGTTTAAAGCGTCAGCGTGAGCAAATTGCCAAAGTGGAACTGTTGGGTAAAATCAACGGCGCTGTCGGCAACTACAATGCGCATTTATCAGCCTACCCGAACCTAAACTGGCATCAGTTTGCTGAAGAATTCGTCACAAGCTTAGGTTTAAGCTGGAACCCTTACACCACTCAAATTGAGCCGCATGATTACATTGCTGAGCTGTTTGACGCTATTGCGCGTTTTAACACTATTCTGCTCGACTTTGACCGTGACGTTTGGGGTTATATTGCTTTAGGTCACTTTAAGCAGCGCACTATTGCCGGCGAAATTGGCTCGTCCACTATGCCACATAAAGTCAACCCAATCGACTTTGAAAACTCAGAAGGTAACCTGGGTCTGGCCAACGCCATATTCCAGCATTTATCCTCTAAGCTTCCTGTATCACGCTGGCAGCGTGACTTAACAGATTCGACTGTGCTGCGTAACTTAGGTGTAGGTTTTGCGTATACGGTTATTGCTTATCACGCGAGCTTAAAGGGCATCAGCAAACTGGAAGTCAACGAAGCTAATCTGCTAAGTGAATTGGATCAGAACTGGGAATTACTGGCAGAGCCGGTACAAACAGTGATGCGCAAATATGGCATTGAACAGCCGTATGAAAAGCTGAAAGAGCTGACCCGCGGCAAACGTATCACGCCAGCAGACTTAGCTGCTTTTATCGATAAATTAGAGCTGCCTGCAGAAGTAAAAGCAGAATTAAAAGCGCTGCGTCCTGATAACTACTTGGGTGCGGCTATCGAACTTGTCGACTTGTTAGACTAAACTACCCGTCGTCCTTGAAGCTGCAGCTTTGTTGACTGCGTGCCTCGCCCCAATCACATAGGACTACTATGCTCATGGGGACTCGCGCACTTGTCGCCTCCCTGCAATTCCAATGACTTAGGGTAGTGCCAAAGCTTCAGATACTTCAACAGGGCGATTTTATCGCCCTGTTTTTATGGTGAACCAGAACTATGTACCAATTATTTTTAAATGAATTAACTCCGGCACAGTTTTTAGCGGAGTACTGGCAGAAAAAACCTTTGCTTATCAAAGCGGGGTTTAAAAACTTTATCGACCCGATCAGCCCGGACGAGCTGGCTGGCCTTGCCGGTGAAGAAGAAATTGAATCCCGTATTGTCAGCAATAAAAACGCAGTCTGGGATATGGAGACTGGTCCTTTTGAAGATTTCAGTCATTTAGGTGAAGAAGGCTGGACTTTATTAGTTCAAGCGGTGGATCACTGGCACCCGCAGTCTGCTGCGTTGATAGAGCCCTTTCGCTTTATTCCGAACTGGCGTATTGATGATTTGATGGTGAGTTTTTCTACCGCAGGTGGTGGCGTAGGCCCGCATCTGGACCAATACGATGTATTTATTATCCAGGGTCAGGGCAAACGTCACTGGCGTGTCGGTATGCCGGACAGCAGCTTAAAACAGCATTGCCCCCACCCACGTTTATTGCAGGTCACGCCTTTTATCGACTGTATTGATGTGATCACTGAACCTGGCGATATTTTATATATTCCACCAGGTTGCCCACACGATGGTATCTCGTTGGACCCGTCACTGAACTACTCGGTCGGTTTCCGGGCACCTGCGCAAAAAGATTTACTGACAGGCTTGGCCGATCACCTGATTGACCAGGACATCACAGGCAAACGCTTTACGGATCCATCTCGTCAGGTGCCTGATTCTGTGGGTGCTATCAGCGACCAGGATTTAACTCAGGTGCAAACGTTGTTGCGCCAGTTAGTGGATGACAAAGACTTCGCAGCGCAGTGGTTCGGCAGTTATATCAGTCATGCCAAACATGAATTGGACGCTACAGAACCCGATCCACATTATGAAGCCGATGAGATAGCTGAGTATTTGGAAGAAGGCTCTGTGCTGGCCAAATTAGGCGGCCTGCGCACTTTGTATTACCAGGCAAATACCGCTGAAGATATTCAACTTTTTATCAATGGCGACCGTTTTTTAGTGCCTGCGATTGAACTTGAAACCGTTAAAAAATTGACAGACCAAGTCAGCCTCAGTCAGCAGGATTGCCAGCATTTTGCTGCCGATCAGGGTCGCTTACAGTTGATCACGTTGCTCATTAACAAAGGCTATTGGTATTTTACGGAATAAACCAAGTCTTTGGTCCAATAAAAAACCGCCAGCTTCAATGGCGGTTTTTTTGTGCTCAGATTTTGTATCGCACTCTATCTGTGACCATTCAAAATGCAGCCTGAAGCATTGTAAAGATTTATATACTGTTTACTCGCTTAAGCTTGCTTAACCCAAAGTTCTTCTTTATCAAATAAATCATATAAACCGTGAGCACGATGGACCAGCAGATTAGCAAAATCCTTCTTCGTTTGATCGATAGCACCTGAATTCATGATTTGCTCAGCTTTCAACTGCCATTGTAAAGAAAAAGCCCGTACAGCTTCGCGCGCATCTTGGGCTGCGGATATGGCCATATGATCTGTAGGTAAATCACCACTTATTACCCAGTATTGCTTACGATCCTGAGCTGTAATCTTCCATACCGCCATTAATGGTGTTAAATAACGAGATTCAGACACTGCGACATTGTCTGGTAATATGCCTTTCTCGGCCAGATACTGGTTTGCTTTTTGGAACTGAGTACGAACCCACTCGCTTGCTGCCTGTTCCTGCTGTTCTGCTGTTAATTGTTCTGCCATTGTTCTTTTCCCTCTCTCCAAGTGGCGATACTTTATGTGACTCAATCCACACAATCAAGAGCTGGCTGAAATTGTCGACAATCACCTGGTCTTACCAGATTTTGTTTTTACAGATCGATGGCGAAAGCTGCAGTGAAGTGGTACATTCCGCGGCGCAAAAAAGCCCTTACGCCCTGCCCTCTGTGGCATGGTGAGTTATATCAACGGAGAACAAGTCGTGGCTGTATTTAACCATCCTGAATTTGATAACCATGAGCAAGTTGTATTCTGTAGTGATGAAAGCACTGGTTTAAAAGCCATTATTGCTATTCACAGCACAGCCTTAGGTCCAGCAACAGGTGGCTGCCGTATGTGGGATTATGTCGCTGATGAAGATGCCTTAGTCGACGTATTACGTTTATCCCGCGGTATGACCTATAAAAATGCCATGGCAGGCCTGCCTTTAGGCGGTGGTAAGGCCGTGATTATTGGTGATGCGAAAAAAATCAAATCTGAAGCTCTGTTCCGTAAGTTTGGCCAGTTTGTGCATTCGTTAAGTGGCCGTTATGTCAGCGCGGAAGATGTCAATATCACCACTGGCGACATTATGATGGTCAACAAAGAAACTCCTTATGTGGCTGGCTTAGAAGGCTTAAGCGGTAACCCAGGCCCGTTTACTGCTCTTGGAACTTACCGAGGAGTTAAGGCTGCAGCGAAACACAAGTTTGGTAGTGATAATTTAACTGGCCTGACGGTTGCGGTACAAGGGTTAGGCAGTGTTGGTTTTTATCTGTGTGAATACCTGCACAAAGAAGGTGCCAAACTTATTGTGACAGATATCAATCAGGACGCCGTCAGTCGCGCTGTCGCTCAGTTTAATGCCACAGCTGTGGGCTTAGATGAAATCTATGCAGTTGATGCTGACATCTACGCACCTTGCGCTTTAGGTGCCACTATCAACGACATCACTATTGCTCAGCTGAAATGCAAAATTATTGCAGGTTGCGCCAATAACCAACTCAAAGAAAGCCGTCACGGCGAACTGTTGCGTCAAAAAGGTATCTTGTACGCTCCGGATTACGTCATTAATGCCGGTGGTATCATCAACGTCGCAATGGAAATGCGTGAGCAGGGTTACAACGCTGAAGAGTCTACCGCCAAAGTAAACCAGATTTACCAAACGCTGATCACTATCTTTGAACGCGCTGATGCACAGCAAAAACCGACTAACGAAGTGGCAGATTTAATGGCACAGGAAATCATCCGTAACGCCCGTTAACCACATTTCTTATCTATACCCACAGTAATTAAATCTAGGGGCGACCTTTATGGTCGCCCTTGCATTCGTCGAAATCCTTACCGCAGCTCTCGTCAAGAACGCGGGGTATACCAATCGGTCCAGTCTTTGGTCAACCAGTACACCTGCAAACTGGCCGTCTCCGCTGCTAGCTTCGAAAACAAATCATAGTTTGATAAATTCACCGTCAATAAGCAGTTCCAACCACAATTAACTGGTCTGAAGGTCGCACTGGAAGCGGCATACACCTGCGCATTCAGTTGATGCATTTGTGATAATTTTTTCACCCGAAGCGCATGATAGTCACTACTGATAAACAGATAGTTTTTGGTTTTATCTAGCTTTTGCTCTAAAGAACCAAACTCGTGATAGGTGGTTGGCCCACCATCAAAACACTGGATAGCCGCATATTCGGTTTTTTGTTTTAACAGCGCTTCGTAAGGCGCACAGTACAAGGTCGTCATATAGACATTCACAGGCCGCTGCTGTGCATTAATCATCAAAGCCAACTGGTTAATTCGATTGCTGGCACAATCCGGTAAGCTGTGTTCATTGCCGCCACAGCCTAAAAGCACATAGTCACCACTAAAATTAGCAGGCAGTTCTGCCGTACTGATTTGCGTGTTGTACCAGTCACGCACCTGATTAGCCAGCAACGTATTGCCAGTTAAATAAAACCAAATCAGCAGCAACCATAAGCCTTTACGGCGGTAGTACAGGCAGGCGAAAAAAAACAACCAGAGAAATAGATTCTGTGGGTATAAAAAGGGTTCTAAAAAATCTTTCACTTTGATTCCTTCCACTGAACTCTATCAGCAACTGTTAGCCACGATACCACAGAGTCACTAAGCAGCCATTCAGCTAACACTGTTATTTTATTAAAAATTTTCTTCAACAGCAGCTATCTGTCATCTAAGCTTTCTTGCGTGCTGTGATAAGATGTCAGCAAAGAAATAGCCAACAAGGTTAATGGAGTTCGTTATGTTTAAAACGGTATCAGTGATTGGTTTAGGGTATATAGGCCTGCCGACGGCCGCTATGTTGGCATCACGCAAATTGCGCGTGATTGGTATAGACGTGAATCAACACGCAGTCGATACCATCAATCAGGGTAAAATTCATATTGTCGAACCTGAACTGGATATGCTGGTGCATGCCGCGGTGACAGGCGGTTATTTATCAGCTCAAACCAGCCCTGTAGCTGCTGACGCCTTTATGATCGCGGTGCCTACGCCCTTTTTTGATGATCTGTCACCTGATTTAACTTATGTGGAAGCGGCAGTGAAATCTATTGCGCCAGTGCTGGCCAAAGGTAATTTAGTGGTGCTGGAATCGACCAGTCCGGTCGGTACCACAGAAAAAATCTGCCAATGGATCCGTGAAGCCCGTCCTGATTTAACTGTGCCTACTGATTCTTCACAACCTGACATTCATGTGGCTTATTGCCCTGAGCGTGTGCTGCCAGGTCGCGTTGTGTACGAGTTGATTGCCAACGACCGTATTGTGGGTGGTTTAACTCCAGCCTGTTCTGAAAAAGCCAAAGCCTTATATCAAACCTTCGTTACAGGTGAATGTTTAGTCTCCGATGCCCGTACCGCAGAGATGTCTAAACTGACGGAGAACGCTTTCCGTGACGTCAATATCGCTTTTGCCAACGAGTTATCGCTGATATGTGACGAGCTGAAGATTAACGTCTGGGAACTGATTAAAATGGCCAATCGCCACCCTCGCGTAAATATTCTGACACCAGGCGCCGGTGTAGGTGGTCACTGTATTGCCGTGGATCCCTGGTTTATCGTGCACTCAGCGCCAGAGCAAGCCAAACTCATTCGTACAGCCCGCGAAGTCAACGACTTTAAACCTCAATGGGTACTGCAGAAGATATTATCTACAGTGGCAAACCACGCTCTGCATAAGCCTTCGGTTGCCTGTTTTGGTTTGGCCTTTAAACCGGATATCGACGATTTACGTGAAAGCCCGGCATTACATATAGTCAACGATTTAGCAGCCGCTTATCAGGGTAAGATTTATGCCGTTGAGCCGAACGTAGAAAAAACCAATAAACTGGCGTCTAATGTTGAATTGGTATCTGTGGAACAAGGTTTAAAGGCTGACATCATCGTCATTCTGGTAAACCACAAAGGCTTCGGCGATTTGGACTTTAGCAAGAACAGCCTGATTAACGTGGTCGGCCCACTGCGCTCAGCACACTAAGCCGATTCGATTGAAACAGCCAGTCTGGTATCAGACTGGCTTTTTTATAACTGTGGGGGCAACGCAGTTTTTTGGCGTTTGATTTGCCACAGACAAGTGACCACCAGCATAGAGGTAATAAGCAGATTGCCGGTTAAAAACAACCAGGCTGTTATCTCTACCGTCAGACTATAGTTAAACCAACAATAGCCTAAAGCTGTTAACACTACAGCTAAAGTCACTAACATAGCTTTGTAGTGATTCGCTCCCAAGGACGTCAGCAGTACTTCAAAATAAGTTTTTAGCAAGGTGATCCACAAGGTTGCCAGTACCAGATGCAACATCAACAAATGAGCAGGGTCCAAAGCTTCGTTAAAGGAGATGTGATACAACCAATCGCCCAGCGGCCACATCAGCAAATAAGGTAAAGACAACACTGGTAAAGTAAACACAAAGACTTTGCGGAAAAACTTCAGTTTGTCGGCAAGTTCCGTCAAGCGGCTTAACCGGCTTAAAAATACCTGAGAAAAAATCACCGGCAATAACGTGATCGGCATAAACAAAATAAACAACTTTCTGAACTGCCCAAGTGCCAGTAAGGTGCTAAACAAGGCCAGAAAAATAAAAGGAATATTGGTCATAATGATGGCAAACACATCATGTAAGGCAAAATGCAATCTATGCCTGATATCCTGCCAGCCAAAGTAACTGGAAAAATTACGTAAATAAGCGCCTATTCCTGTTTTGATCTCAGGCCAAAGCACGTTCAGCCCCATCAGCACAGGCACCATACTGGCCATCAGCACAGCCTCAAGCATGGCATCCAGTTGTGTCATCACACCGGCAAACAGTAAAGCCACCACCACCAGTAAACTTAAGGCGCCAACAAATTGAGATTTTACCTCGACAAAAAACTGCTGCCGACCTTTAAGGTAACAAAATATCGCCTGACTAACGGCCCAAACTAAACCAATCAATAAACTAAGCAGATACAGGTAATAAGGCACAGTGTCGTTGATCCAGTAGTCAATGCCAACGACGCCCAGACACAACACCAAAAATACGATAAAGCTCAAAACCAGACTGTTAAACAACAAACTGATTTGCTGCTGTTTGGCTGAGTAATGGATCAGGTAAAAACTAACGCCAAAAGCTATGGTCGGGAAAAACAGATTTGCCAGCATGTAGACATAACTGAATACACCAAAATCGTTGGCCAGCAGTTGCCGGGCCACCACCAGATTGAGTAACCAGCGTGACCCAAAGTTCAGGCCATGAGCCAGACTGTTGTTCAACAGCTTGCGGGCAAAATCACTGCGTAACATGCGCAAGCTCCGTCTTTTTAGGTGTAGCTTGAGACTGCCCATGGATCAAAGCGGCCGCGTTAATAAACCCCAGACCGGCCACAGCATACCTGAGCTAATCACATGGCCAGCAATACAGGCCACCATCAGCAATAACAGATTCAACAGCACCAACGTGGCTGCGAGCTCAGAAGAATAAAGTCTGCACAATTTTAAATTCTGAGCAATAAAACCTATAAAGACCCAGCTGAAAAACATTAAACCTGCTACACCATAAAAAATATATAAATCAAAAGGATCAGACTCAGCCCAAAATTTCCACAGATGCTCAGACACCCCAATTAAACCTACACCGAACAAACGATGCACATCGCTGTAGTAAAAACTAACCAGTTGCCAGATTTCGGCTGCATATTTATCGCGCGACGACAGCAGGACGCCCAATAGACCTTGTTGCTGATAAACATGCTGTAATTTTTCCGCCAGACCTAGCTGACCTAACAACAACGGCGCTTGCCAAATGACCAAAGCCGCAACAACCACTAGCAGCAAGGTCGCCAGAGCAAGACGGTTCCAGTTTAAACGGATAAACCAGGGCATCAGCGGAATAAACAGCACTAGGATCAGAGTCCCCAGCATACCGGTTTTGGTGAGCATTAAGCTGGCACACCAGATTGAAGTAGCAGCTACAGCCAGAAAAATCAGCTTGTGCTGTTGCCAGTAGTACTGCAACAACCAGGCGGATAACACCAGCAGTACCACGGAAAGCTCGTTGGCGGCGTTAAAAAATCCTTTGCTGCCTAAATCGACCTGAGATAAATGCTGTTGCGGTAAATAAGAAGTGTAGCCATAGCCAAAAGCGCCAAAAATAAAATTCACCAGCACAATCAGGTAGTTGACCACAAAAACCTGATGCAGAAATTTCAGTGCAAAGTGTTTATCTAATTGAGAAAGACTCAACAAATAATAAAACGCAATCAGAGGCGAAATTAGTTTCAGGATCAGCCCAAGGTCTGGGGCTAAGGATCCTCCAAGGTGCAACCAACTATAAAAAGCTCCGGGTAATAACAGGATAAAAAGTGCAGGAAAGAGTAAAAAGGTTTTACCGCTGCGCCAACTTAATGATACCAGCATCAGAACTAACATCAGCACTTTATACAAGGCAGATAAACCAAAACTGCGACCAAACTGATTTAATAAAAAACCGTTACAGGCGTCAATCAACAGATAACAACTGCACAGCAACAGGATAAGCTTATCCAGCGCCTGTACCTGCTGAAAATAACTCGAAAGCCGCATTAAAGCCGCCATAACATCAACAGAATAAAAGCACAGCTAAACCCCAACAACGCGCCAAAGACCAACATCAACCATAACGCAGGACGCAGACTAGACTCCGGAGCTTTAGGACTTTGCAGTTGCTTTAATGCAAAAGGTTCAGCCTGTTGAGCATACTCCACTTCAAATTGCAGCTGATGTTGCTGCTGTTTTACCAGCTCACTGCTCTTGAGTTGCTGTAAATTCTGTAATTGCTGCTGTTTTTGCTGGAGAAACTGCATACGCCACAGCTTGTCCCACTGCGTGAGCACCGAGGTCAATTCAGCTGCAGCACTTTGCGCTGAGCTGCTGTTCCATTTTAAGGTCACCAGATTCCCCCGTCTTTTATGTTCAACACTCAATTGCTCTGCATTGGCTGAATGCGATAAAGATTGGAAAAAATCCGCATCGTTTAACAAGACTAAGGCTCTGGACATTTCATCTGCAGAAGCACCGCCTACGTTCGCGGGATTTTTATCAGCCGGATCATCACGTCTGGTTAAACGCTCTGTTTGCCAATCCGTTAAGGTCACCACAGCTGTAGCCTGATAACGCTCTGTCGCACTGAGCTGAAACACATACAAAGCAGCTGCACCAAACACTGAAGCAGCGACCAGCAATAACCAAAAACGCTTAAACAATAAAGCGCTCAGGCTGACAAAATTAGCTTGAGTTACCAAAGTCTGATTCATTTTTTCGAAAATAATCCTTTAACGCCTTTGCTCAACAATTGCTGACGAAACTTAATAGCCCACTGCAGCTTTTGTTTCAGGTAATAGCGGATTTTAGTCGACCATAAACCGTAACGACAGAAAAACAATAAGCGAGGCAAAGAAAGCTGCTGCTGCTCCATCACCAGCCGATAAAACTGCTGGTTCTGCTTGTTGCGCTCATTCATCAGTGGCAGATGTTTTTCGACAAAATAACTTTGCGCGGCCAAACGTTTAGGTGAGGTAGTAATACGGCCCAGTTCATGCCCTACATGCACCACGTACGTTGCTTCAGCCAACCGTAAGGCTTTACCGTATGCAGCTACCAGACGGATCCACATGTCATAATCCTGAAACGCCGCAAGAGCTATATCAAAGCCGCCTTGTGCCAGCATACGGCTGCGTTTGACCAGCACCTGATTGGATAAACAGTGCACGTCCAACAGCTCATTCAGCCCCACCACAGCAGCATCAGGATACAGCTGTTTACGTATAGTGCCGTAATCCCAAAAATAGCTGGAGCAGACAAAGGCATACTGGTCATCATAGGCGTGATACAGGGAACTCAGCCTGTTGGGTAGAAACTCATCGTCATCGTCCAGGCCGGTGACAAACTCACCTTTGGCTTCGGCTATCGCCAAATTACGTGCCGCACAAGCGCCCTGTCCTTTTTCTTGCCGGAACAAACGTACACGGGGTTCATCGGCATACACCTTGTTTAAGGTGTCCCAGGTTGCGTCTGTGGAGGCATCATCCACCACCAAAAGTTCAAAATGAGGATAATCCTGCGCCAGCACGGAGCTGATAGCGCGCTGCACCATATCCACTCTGTTAAAAGTGGGCATATAGACGCTGATCAAAGGTAAATCGGACTGTTGCTGCACTATGCTTCTCTCTGTTTTTAATCGTTTTTATCAGAGCTTGTTGGTTACATATAACCAGGCGTAGGTCAGCAGATTCGTCTGACGACCAATACGGGATGGCTGCGATAACAACCGGTAGGCCCACTCTAAATGTAATTTGCACCACAGAGCCGGAGCCCGTTGCACATGGCCGGTAAATACATCATAGGTACCACCCACGCCCATGTAGTAGGCGTCAGGTAACTGCTTCTGACATTTACCTATAAACAACTCCTGCTTGGGTGAGCCCATTGCCACTGTAACGATACGTGCCCCACTTTGCGCAATACGGCGAATCAGCTCGTTTTCATCTTTAAAATAACCGTCCTGGGAATCCACTATATTGACACCCATTGCTGTTAGTTTTTCTACAGTTTCAGCCATCACCTGCGGTTTAGCGCCAACCAGAAATACTGGAGTTTTAGTCACAGCCGCTTTTGCCATCAAGGCCTGCCATAACTCACAACCCGGGATACGCTCTACTTTACGGCCCAATTTGCGCCGCATCACCTTGACGACCCCCATCCCATCAGCATAACGAATATCGGCTTTATTCAGAATGGCCATCAATTCAGGGTTTTTGCTGGCCGCTATCACCTTCTCGGGATTCATCGCTATCGCAGAACCAGAAAACACCGTACCGTCATCCTGTATGACATAATTGACCAGTTCAGCCATATTGCCAAACGCCATGACCCCAATGCCACCTACCTGTACCACTTCAGGTTGTATCGCCATCTTTAGATTCACCTTTTCCTATCGTCGTTACTCAGGCGCTAACGCCTGATACAAGCCATGTATTTTTGCCGCTACATCGTCTACCAGACAGTCTTTTGCGTACTGACGACCTAGCTGCTGCAATGCGGTGTAGTCTGAGTCTGACAAACTTAATAGCTGCTGAATTTTTTGTCTGAACTGTTGCAGTAAATGAGCCTCGTCTGTTTGCTCCAGCACCCAGAATGAATCGGCTCCCAATTGCTCTGCCGAGCCATCAGTTAAAGTGGCAATCACAGGGGTATAACAGGCCATAGCTTCGGTCATCACCAAACCAAAAGACTCATTGCGCGACAAGCTTAAAAAACATTTGCTGCGCTGATAAAAGGCTTTAAGCCGCTCAGCACTCTGACCCGCTTCAAGCTGTAAATTCGGGTAATTCTGAGTTAATTGTTCAAATTGCGTCTGATATGGACCTGCACCTATCACACAAATTTGTTTATCTGTTAAATCCGGCAACAGGGCTATTAATCTGTCCATGCCTTTATTTTTATCCAGGGCCCCGACATACAAAAGATCAATATCTTTATCAGCCCTGCTTAATTGCATTGCATCTGCATAGATCTGAGCTATCCCTGCGGACAGCACGATAGCGTTCGGCTTTGAGGTGTAGGCTTTAGTTTGAAGTTTCTGACTGGTAAAAATCCATTGGTCTACAGCTCCACAACACCAGCGATACAGAGCACCAAAAGGCTGATAATGATAAATATCACTGCCATGGCAGGTGACAACAATCTTAACCGAAGGTTTACGCAGGTATTTATACATCAGCGCCAGCCAAATGGTCGGATAGAAAAAGTGCACGTGAATCACATCAAAGCTTTTAAAGCTGAGAATATAAGACCAGAAAAACTGCAAGAACAGCACCGGGTATTTCAGCAGACGGTTGAGCAGACTGTCGTTATGCCAGCTCATATAGAAATAAGATAAAGCCTGACGCTTTTTCAGCGCCAGCATCTGATTTTTGACAAACTGCCCCTGAAAAGGCGCAGAGGGCTTTGGGCCCATATTGGTGATAATCAATACGGCTTTAGTCACAACAAATATCCTGCTTCAACAACGAGAGTCAAGCCTTATAAAAGACCAGAAACAATAACGACTCTTAGATAAATAAGAAATGCCAACATCTTGATTCACAGCATAAAAATCAATCAAAACCTAACTGAGAGACAACAAGTGTGGCATAAATATCA
The DNA here is from genome assembly GCF_001275035.1 of Rheinheimera sp. KL1. NCBI lineage: Bacteria > Pseudomonadati > Pseudomonadota > Gammaproteobacteria > Chromatiales > Chromatiaceae > Rheinheimera > Rheinheimera sp. KL1. The sequence goes on along the minus strand of NZ_LAMX01000021.1, from coordinate 111,913 downwards.
ATTAGAGCATTATTTTCAGACAAAGTCGTTATTCCTTTCAATTTTATCTCCCACACGCCGTAGTCAGCCCTGATTTCTTCACCTATAATCAGGCCAATTTCGTTTGTGCCCCTTGGTATTAATTCAGGCCAAAAACCCGATGGAAATCACATGACAGAACATCTGCAGCTGTTTATTACCACCTTTGTTCTTACGCTCACTGCTATTTTTATTTTAATCCCTTTATCGGTCAAAGTGGGTTTAGTGGACAAGCCAGCGGGTCGCAAACAACACGTGGGTTCAGTACCGCTGATTGGTGGTATCTCAATCTTCACTGGTGTGGGCCTGACCCTGGCCTGGTTTGGTTTACCAGATAATATTCACTATTACTACCTGCTCTGCGGCGGCACTATTGTGATTTTAGGAGTATTTGATGACTTTATGGATTTAAGCGTCAAATTACGGCTTTGTGTGCAGCTGTTGATAGGCTCTGCCATGGTGTATGGCTTGCAACTGCATCTGGGCAATTTAGGTAATCTGTTTGCACTGGGCGATGTCACATTGGGCTATATAGGCATCCCCGTTACACTGATAGCTGTGATTGCCGCTATTAACGCGTTTAACATGATTGACGGCATAGACGGTCTGGCAGGCATGCTCAGTGGTGTTACTTTTGTCTCCGTCACCTTGATGATGGGCATGGGTGGACAACTGGAACACGCGGTCTTGCCAATGGTGCTGGTGTTCGCGCTGATTCCTTATTTGCTGTTTAACCTCGACGTGGTAGGGAAAGGCAAAGGCAAAATTTTTATGGGCGATGCCGGCAGTATGCTGATTGGTTTAACCGTGATTTGGTTACTGATCATAGGCACTCAAAGCGACACCGCCAGTTTTCGCCCTATCACAGCCCTGTGGGTTATTGCTGTGCCGCTGATGGATATGGTGGCTATTATGCTACGCCGTATCCGTAAGGGTCAGTCACCTTTTTTAGCCGACCGTGAACATTTGCATCATATCTTCCTGCGCCTTGGTTTAAATTCCCGTCAGGCACTGGTCGTCATCAGCAGCTTCTCCAGTCGTTGGCAACTATTGGTGTGGTTGGGGAATACCTGATGGTGCCTGATTTAATTATGTTAATTTTGTTCCTGATAGTGTTCAGTGTTTATTCATACACTTTGCAGCATATTTGGCGCATTACTCGTGCTATAAAACGTTACAAAGCGAAACGACGTGGTTAAGTTTTTAGTCAAAGTCGCCAAAGCTAAAGCCGTTGCTTTATTAGGTGAACGTCTGGTTAAACTGGCGGCCGGTGCGTTAATCACCATCATAGTGGCACGGATGCTAGGTCCTGAAGCCACAGGTTATTATTCTATTGTGATGACCTGGAGTGCATTTTTAGCGCCCTTAGCCAATTTAGGCTTAAACAATCTGGTGCAAAAGTCAGTGCAATCAGCCCCCGACCTGCGCACTGGTCAGCAAATTTTATTTACTGCAACCTGGCTTCGGCTGATCGCAGGCTTTGTGTTTGCCGCTCTGATGTTTATTGGTTTTAGCTGGTATTTACCCTCAGAGTTTGCACCTTATCAGCTAGGTGCTGCGGTGCTTTTTGTCGGCCAGCTGTTTAACGCTTTTATTTTATTTGAATACCACCAGAATTACTTAGGCCATTTCCGTACCCTCGCCTACAGCAAATTGGGATTAGGGATTTTAGGTCTGATCGCCAAATTGGCGGTGCTTTGGTATGGCATGGGCATTGGTGCTTTGTTTTGGGTAGTAGGTCTGGAGTTTGCCGCCGTCGGTGTGTTGCAGTACCAGATTTATAAAGGCCATAACAAAAGTCGGGCCGTCCCAACAGAACAGCATGGTCGTCTGACACCAGCCTGGTTTAACTGGCAACAGGGTAAAGAGTTATTACGCCGTTCCAGCTGGTTATGGGTTTCAGGCATTTTATCTGTGGTGTATTTGCGTATTGATCTGATTATGATCGAACGTATGATTGATATAGAAGCTGCGGGCGTGTATGCCGCGGTCAGCCGTATTTCCGAACTCTGGTATGTCATACCAGCGACCTTAGCTGTGCGGTATTATCCTGAATTACTGAAAAGTCATCAGAGCAGTTGGTCAGGCTATCTGGTGTTGCTACGCAAATATTGTGGTTACTTTTTAGCGATGGCATTAAGCATTGCTGTGGTGATATTCATCGTAGCGCCACCTCTGGTACCGCTGATTTTTGGTGACAAGTTTCAGGCAGGTATTTCAGTACTACAAATTCATATCTGGGCCGGTGTGTTTATTTTTATCCGCTACCTGATTGGACAACATTTAATTATCACAGGTCAGGAGCCTTTATCTTTAGCCAGTCATGGCATAGGCGCCGTATTAAATGTGCTGTTGAACTGGTGGCTAATTCCGATTATGGGTATTGATGGTGCAGCCTGGGCAACGCTTATTTCTTATGCCTACGCTTCATTTTTCTTTTTATTTTTTTCCGGCAGAACCCGTCGTCAGTTATGGCAACTGATGAAGGTTAAAGCCTCCGGTATGGTGGTAGAGAAAGAGACGGTATGAAAAAACAACTCCAACAAATCAGGCAAAAGCTCGACAAGGTCTTGTTACCTTACGCAGCCAAAAGCCGTCTGGCAGCAACGCTGTATTACGCATTTTTTAACCCGCATTTTCGCCGTGAGCAACATGCCACAGCAGCGGGCCGGCATCATTATCACCTGCACGAAGAAAGCAGCAGTATTGCGACCGTAATTTTACGCCGTAATATTCACCGGCTGGAAAAAGGTTTAAGCATGGTGCCACGCAAGTCGTTGTTTGCGCTGGACTATATTGACGAAACTTTAACTGCATTACAAAACCTGCTGGCCGATCACCAGGCCTTAGATTTAGTGCTGCTGAAATATTGTCACGATGTAATGGATAGCTACTTCTCTGTGACACAATGGCCAGATGGTGCCAGCCAACCTGTTACTTTTGCCGCCTTAAAAGCCCAGATCACCCCACGTTTAGCACAAAGCCGCCCTTCAGCACCAGCACCCTACGAACAAAGACCTCGCGCTGATATCAGCTACGAACAGTTTTTAATCTTGTGCCAGCAGCGCTGTTCAGTCCGTACCTTTTTGCCACAAAGTGTGCCTAAAGCTGTTTTAGAACAAGCGGTTGCCGCAGCTGCTCAGGCACCCAGTGCCTGTAACCGTCAGCCATTTCGCTACATTGCCGCCACAGAAGGTGAAATGCTGAATAAGTTAGCTAACCTGCCTATGGGTACTGTAGGTTACGCCAATGGCATTCCTGCTCTGCTTGCTGTGGTTGGTGATTTAAGCGCTTATCCTTTTGAGCGCGATCGCCATGTGATTTATATCGACGCCAGCCTCGCCAATATGCAATTGATGTTGGCGCTGGAAACTATGGGACTGGCCTCTTGTTCTATCAACTGGCCTGATATAGAAAACTACGAAGCCAAAATTGGCCGCTTACTGAAATTACAACCTTTCGAACGAGTCGTGATGCTGATTGCTGTGGGTTATCCTGATCCACAGGCCTTGATCCCTCACTCCGAGAAGAAAACCGCTACGGAGTTATTAACTTATGTCTGAATCCAAAGCCTTATTAGTTGAAATCAAAGGGGTGCAGTTCCGCAATAAAGGCGCCTACCTGATGCTATTGGCCTGTTTGCAAGGCTTAAAAACCTTAAATAACACAGAGTTGGTGTTATCGCCAGGCCCTAACCTGCCCTACCGTGAACGTGCTTTATTAGGCGCATGGCAAAAAGTATCCTTCCGCCGTAAAGCGCTGGATTTAACTCCATGGTTTGGCAAGTTACCAGGCTCAGTCCGTAATCTGATGAAACGCTACGGCATGGTCACAGAGCGTGATGTGGACGTGATTTTAGAAGCCAGCGGTTTTGCCTATGGCGATCAGTGGCCTTTGAAGTTTCTGCAAAATACGGCCCGGGAAGTCAAACGTTTTAAAGAAGCGGGCAAGCCTTTCGTCTTTATGCCTCAGGCTTTTGGTCCTTTTAGCAGCGAAGAAAGTAAAGCAGCCATGCGCGACATTATTCACAGCGCTGCACTGATTTATGTGCGCGATCCGGTATCGTTCAGCCATTTACAAAGCTGTGAAGCCAATCTGCCGGATACTGTGAAGTTAACTCCTGATTTTACCGTAGGTTTGAAAGGCCACAGCACTGCAGCTCTGCCTGAAATTGAAGGCAAATTTGCTGCTCTTATTCCTAATAGCAAAGTAGTATCCAAGTTTAACCACGCTAACGCTGAAGCGGAGCGCACTAACTATGTCGAAGCTTTTGCTGCTGCGGCCAATCAGTTGGTGGAATTAGGTTACGCCGTAGTACTGGTCAATCATGAAGGCAAAGAAGATCAGCTGCTGTGTCAGGAAATTGCTCGCTTAGCGCCTTGTGAGATTATTCAGATTGAAGATCCATTAGCCGTGAAAGCTTTTATCGGCCAAAGTTCTGTCGCTATCAGCTCACGTTTCCACGGAGCTATTAATGCACTGAGTCAGGGTGTGCCTTGTATCGCCACCAGCTGGAGTCATAAGTACCACGCCATGATGTCTGATTTTGGTATGGCAGATTACTGTCTGGAAAAACTTTCTGCTGTCAGTCTGACACAAAAAATCAGCCAGTTGCTCTCTGAAAAAGCAGAAATTAAACCTAGACTGGCCGAGAACGCTGCCAAACTGAAGCAGAAAAACCAGACCATGTGGCAGGGCTTGTATAAAACTCTGGATAAGTATCTCGGCCGTTAGACGGAAGTTTAACGGAATATAAAAAGCGAAACCGCCTTCCAAAGCAGGTGGTTTTGCTTTTTAACTATGATATCAGCTTACTACTTTTATTTTATTCAAAATACTACTATCAATATTTTCAAATTTTCACTTTTCGGACTACGCTAAATAAAAAAGGCCGAGGAGTTTTATATGCCAATCCCCATCACTATCGCGGACGATTCCGCGTTATCCCGAAAAACGATTCAAAGAGCCCTGCCACCGGGTTGGGATGTAGTTGTTCACGAGGCCAAAAATGGCAAAGAAGCAATAGTTGCCGTAGAGTCAGGTTTAGCTGAAGTGCTTTTTCTTGACTTACAAATGCCCGAAATGGATGGCTATCAAGTCTTATCACATATTAAAGAGCACCACGAAAAAGCCGTTGTGATTGTGATTAGTGCAGACATTCAGCCAGAAGCTCAGGCAATGGTAAGTGCTTTGGGCGCTTTTCGTTTTCTGAAAAAACCTCTGGACGGACAACTACTTGCTGCCACTCTCAAAGAGCTTGGATTGATATGAGCACAGACTTCTTATCAGAGATTCAGCGTGATGCTTTGCAAGAAATAGTCAACATATCCATGGGGCAAGCTGCGGATTCGCTGGCAAGGTTAATTGAAACTCATGTCCAACTTTCAATCCCTCATATTACCCAAACGAATTCTGAAGATTTTGTCACCTTGTTGACTGCACAACAACATCTGGCCCAACAGTCTTTCTGGGGGGAATTAAACGGTGAAATGATCTCTCTGATCAGTGATTCAGGTTGCGACGCCTTGGGAGAACTTATGCACTATGACTCACCTTTGGGAGAGCAAGATATTCAGGAGCTTGTTCTGGAATTAACCAATATACTTGCAGGAGCTTGCTTACAAGGGCTCACAACGCAGCTTGGTTTTAAAACTCATCTGGCAGCCCCCACTTTGCTCACTTTGCACACCTGGTCTGCAGGACAGTTACACTGGCAGCAGGCGTTACTGATTGAAGTGAGTTTTGTTTTAACTAACACGGACTTTCAATCCAGAGTGCTATTTTGCCTGCAACAGGATTCAGTTGGTCCTTTAACAACTCAATTGGATTTGTTACTTCAATAAGTCGCAGACGGGGTATTATATGTCTGATGAGCAACTCGCATTACGTTTGATCCAGCAACTCCCCGTAGGAGCCTGCCTACTCACACCAGATTACCATATCGTGATATGGAATGATTTTTTTGCGGATAGACTCAAGATGCCGGCGGCAGAACTTGTTGGCAAAAATCTGCTGGACTTGTTTCCGCTCAAAGCAAAATTTTTGAAACGTAAATTAGATTCTGTTCTGCTGTTAAAGAATATTAGTTTTACCTACTGGGAACAGCATCCACATATTTTTCAGCTAAAAAGCTCAAGGCCAGTGACAGGTGATGAAGGCCTGATGTATCAAAATATGCAGATAGTGCCGATCTTTTCTGACGATGGAGAAGTTCAGCACATATTTTTGGCCGTAACGGATGCAACAGCAGCCGCCTCCTATTCAATGGCTTTAAAAACAGCCCTACAACAGTTGGAACTAGAACATGCAGCTCAGGCCAAGTTAATAGACAGGCTGGAAGAAGCACACAATCAACTACTACAAGCCGAAAAAATGGCGGCCATAGGTCAACTTGCAGCAGGAGTCGCGCATGAAATAAATAACCCTATAGGCTTTATTTCATCGAATCTGGAGACCTTGCAGCACTATAGTCAGACCTTAGTGGCTGCATTGGACTTTGCAGGTAAACTGCTACAACAAAGTGCATCAGCGGAACTAAAAACCAGTTATCAGAACTACCAGACTCAACACAACCTAAACTTTTTACTGCAGGATATGCCAGATTTAATAGCTGAATCTCTCGAAGGCTCAGCCAGAGTCATGTCCATAGTCAAAAGCCTGAGAGAGTTTTCGCATGTCGACAGCTCAGAATGGAAAGAAACCAGTCTGATCGATGGTATGGAAAGCACCCTGCGTATTATCAACAATGAATTGAAATACAAAGCCACAGTGCATAAAGATTATCAGCCAGACATGCCTTTAGTGTATTGCCAGTCGATGCAAATTAATCAGGTGTTTATGAACTTGTTACTCAACGCAGCCCAGGCCATGGCGCAACCGGGTGACATTTATATTCGGATTTTCACTGAAAATGATGCAGCAAAGGTAAGCGTCAGAGACTCAGGCACAGGTATAGCACCGCAGCATCTGAAAAAAATATTTGAACCCTTTTTTACCACCAAAGCAGTTGGCACAGGCACAGGACTTGGCCTTTCGTTGTCTTATAGTATTATTCAGAAGCACAAGGGCAACATTAGTGTCAGCTCCCCCCCTGGCCAGGGCGCTGAGTTTGTGATCACTTTACCCTTACATAAAATACCAGAGTTTAATACCGATGATCAGCAGGACCAGCCAATGGAAAATATAAAGTAAAGCGACTGTAGTTGCCTACTTCACTCTGCACTTCAATATGACCACTGTGCTGCACCATAATGCTGTGGCAAAGCGATAGGCCAAGACCAGTGCCTTTACCTACATCTTTTGTCGTAAAAAAGGGCTCAAATAGTCTGTTAATATGCACAGGCTCGATACCGCAGCCATTGTCCTCAATCGCAACCCAAGCTTCGCTCTCCCGCACCCCAGAGCTAATGCGTAGCTCACCATGATCATGATGAATAGCCTGTCTGGCATTTATCATAATGTTCAGAAGAACCTGGCTTATCTGATTTGATTTCCCCATGACTAGCAAAGGACCTGAGGAAAGTTGTTTATTAAGACGTAACGCATGTTTAAATTCCCCACCAATAATTTTGATGGTCGATTCGACACTTTCATTTAAATCCACCAGCTCAATTTGATCGGTATCAGGGTGAGAAAAACGCCTCAGACTTTGCACTATATCTCTTACCCGTATCGCCCCTTCCAATGAATCAGCAATCAGCGTATCGCTGTCCTCAAGCAAAAATGCGACATCTTCCTTTTGATAGAGCTCTTGCAGTTCTCGCCTGGCCTGTTGCTTGACCTCTTCACTCTGATTCTGGTCATCAAGCAGTTGATGGTTACCCAGCAAGGCTTTAAAAATAGATAAATAGGTCTGAAACATATTGATATTACTAAGCAAAAAACCTATCGGGTTATTTAGCTCATGTGCTACACCGGCGGCCAATTGCCCCAGAGATGCCATTTTTTCGGATTGCAGCAAACTTTGTTCTATACGTTGTTGCTTCTCTTTCAGTGACACAGATGCCATGTAAAGCTTTTTGTTTTCAACACTGGCAATAGTACTGGCAACAAAGCTAATAAACTGGCTGGCGATTTTCTCCTCAGATGGACCAAATGCAGCCACAGAATGTGAGCCCAGTATCAATAAAAATTGCTGATCCCTGGTCTGGATCCGCTGTAACAAAGCCGAATGAATAGCTGGCCACCAATGACTGATTTGCTCACCCCAAACCGGCAGCGCCAGCAAATTAAATACTGCAACGGAATGGCGGCCGTATAAGGCTGCAAGTAAAGTGTCACTACCAATATCCGCTTGTTCGGGCCAGTCAGGCGAGTTTTGTCTAGCCAACAAAGTGAAATGAGCAGGTTCAAGTCTCAATAACACAGCGCTGTCAAACTGTATTCCCTCTGCCATCACACCAAAAAACTTACTGAAGGTATCTTCCAGAGTATCAGAGCTTAAAATAGCATCCAGACCTTTTTGCAGCAATTGATTCAGTCTGACATGCAGTAAAGCATTGTCGCGCTCAAAGGTCAGCTCCAGTACTTTTTCCCTAAGCTTTTCAACAGTCGGCATCGTCCTCTCCGAATAACACAGTAGCGTACATCAAATTACCATGCCTGTTGGTCTGATCCACAGCATAACCTTGCTCACCAAAAGTAAATGCGATCAGAAACGGAGCACCATCCAGCGAAGTACAGACATTTTCATAGACTAACCCCATCTGCTCTTTGATACTGAGTAAACATGCACCGCAAAAAATAATGATACCGCCACTGACCTTCTGCTGCGGTAAGACGGACCGCGCACAATCACACATAGTCCCTGTCCTGCTCAATAACCGAGGCGTTTCACTGCTCATCAAACATAGTTCTTTGCCTTCCTCGACTTCTGCAAAAAGTTCTATGGTGCCATCCGAATGAAAATCTATAGGTAAACTTAGCATATACAAAGGTAAATCCAGCTGGTCTTGCTCAATAACGGAGCCAAGAGGAGTCAGAGTGGTCTCCTGCATATAGTTAGCAGTGATTTTTTTGTTTAACCAACTGCTGTAAACATCTACCGCAGGTTTGTTGTCAATCTCATGCAACAAGCGCCCCTGTGCCTTAGTGACAATACCTTTGTGTTGAGTTGGAATATAACCAGAGTGGAAAAAATGACTGATAGCGACTGAAGGATACAACACTGCAATGACCACGGCCTGCTGATAAATAGCTTGACCATCGTATTGCACCCAAAGTCCAGACACATCGTCGTCCGCACTGCTACCGCCGTACACAGGCACTTTTTTTCCAAGCAACTTCTCGATTTGCCCCAGTACCGCCTCTTCAGTACCTGGTGGCTGCATACACCAGACTAACTCAGGGACCTGATAAGGTCGCCCGGCTTTTTGCAACGCCTGAGTCAGGGCTTGTTGTGTCGCTTTGGCTATATCCTGATGCTCTATGACAGCACTGGCGCTGCCGTAATGACCATCTTCATCACGGATCATCAATACAGCAACACTGTCCTGTTTTAAAAACACGCCGTGCTCTGTAATCACTCCAAAACAAGAGCTACCACCTATCCAATGTGCAGCGTAATTACACATAGGTAAATCAGCAAGCAAGGGAATACGACTATGGTGCCCCATCACAAAGCCAAACTGATAGTCTTGTCCGGCTAATTGCTGCTGTAAATCCAGCCATAGGGCTTCCGCTGAGCTGGCGTTACTTTGCGCCGTTTTGATTTCAAACATGAACTTTACTCTGCTGTAGCTTTAGCCGCAGACACCAAAAGTGTCCATTTTTTCTCACGTTTAGCTTCAATCTGACACAATTTAGCGATACTGGCCCCCGTGAAAACGTGACCTTGAGGCAGTAATAAAATCCTGCTTTCGTTATACAAAGGCCTCTCCAATACCATACCAACTTTGAGTTCGTCGGTAGAGACCTGAACATGCGAGGATGCAATAATTTCTGCACCGGCCAGCTTCTCAACAGGCAAGGATGCCAGGATATTCAGCAGTACAGGATCGTAAAAGCTACCTTGTTGCATTTTTAATTGCTGTATTGCATTGGCAAAAGCACTGTCCTGTTGTCCTTCCTGTTTATCAATCATCAGCCAGAAATCACGAGCAAGGGCAAGAATACGTGACCCTAGCGGTATATCAGTACCAACTAAATGATCTGGCACGCCCGAGCCGTTGTAGCGTTCATATTGGTGGTAAATAACGTCTGACATCAGGGCCAAATGGCTTGCTGGTAATAACATTAATTGGGCCATAGCCGGATGAGTATAAAACTGCTGGCGTTCATTACCATCCAGATTACGAAATGGTTTGCTGTAAAGCTCAGTATCCATACCAAGCAAACCTAGCTGAGATAAAAGCCCTGCCATCACAATTTGTTTTTGTTCTTTTGGATCCAGTTGTAAATGCGAACACAACAAATGGCAGGTCCTGGCAATGTGCTGCGCAAAGTGGCCGTTCAAATGTGGATTGACACTGATGAAGTTAAACAACAAATCCAGCACAGACTGATGGTCTTGCTCCATCTGTTTTAACACTTGCCTTAGTTGCGCGGTACGTTTCTGTACATGTTGCTCCAACTGAAGATTTAACTCTTTCAGTTTATGGTTCTGAGTACTTAGCCTGCGCTGCAACTCTTTGTTTTGTTTGACTAAGCCATATTTCTCCGCCGACTCTCGAACCTGAACTATCAACTCTTCATTGCGCCAGGGTTTTTGGATATAGCGCTGGATTTGGCCCTGATTGATTGCCATTATGGTTGAATCTATATCGGCATAACCTGTCAGCACCAGACGTTGGCTATCCGGACAACGCTCAGCGACAAGGTGGAGAAATTCAGCGCCTGTCATACCAGGCATTCGCATATCGCTGATAATGACGGCAAACTCTTGTTTCTCAAGCAGCAATAGCCCCTGCTCCCCGCCTGTTGCGGTAACCACATCAAAACCTGACGCCATCAGTAAACGTTGTAGTGATTTTAATATACTGATTTCATCGTCGACACAAAGTATAGAAGCTTTGGGTTCGGTATTAGTCTGAAGGCTAACTGAGAGTTCTGACGTCGTCATAATGAATTCCCCGTTGAAATAAATATCTCATTTGTCTTCTTTGTCGCATTTGTCTTAAACTTATGCTAGGTTTGGTCAGAGTGCAAGAATAAGGTCGAATTAAACAGATGAAAACTCTGACACCGGGTGAGATAGCCTTGTATTGTGACGTGCACCAGCGAACAGTCAGCCGCTGGATTGCTTCAGGACAACTAAAAGGTTTTAAGCTGCCAGGCCGAGGTAACTACAGAGTAGTACTGGAAGACTTTATTTGCTTTTTAAATCAGCAAAAAATTCCAATCCCTGCCTCCTTAACGGCAGCTACCCGAATCTTAGTGGTGGATGACGAAGCCTCTTACAGGAAAGCTATATTCAGGGTATTGCAACAAAGCGGATTTGACGTCATGTTAGCTGCAGATGGATTTCAAGCTGGATTACTGCTGGTGCAATACAAACCCGCAGTAATGACTTTAGATTTGCAGATGCCAGGCATGGATGGTTTCGAAGTACTGAAATATATTCGTGAAGATCCGGAGTTAACTAAAACAAAAATTCTGGTGATCTCAGGCTTAGCGCAAAGTGATCTGGATAAAGCTATCACCATCGGCGCGGACGCCACCCTGAGTAAACCTTTTGACAATACCAACTTAGTTGAAGCAATTCAGCAGCTCATCACTTAAAAGCTGCGGGGGCAACAGATGCAAAGCAAAATATTGATCGTTGATGATGAAGCTGCAGTCTTGCGCAGCCTGGAGCGCTTAATCAGCAGAGCTGGTTATCAGGTCATCACCGCCAGCAGCGGTGCTCAGGCTCTGGCTTTGTTGGCTGACAATACTGTGCAGATCATTTTATCCGACTTTCGCATGCCTTTAATGTGCGGTAATGAGCTACTCAAAGCTGTGAAGAAGCATTCGCCTCAGGTAGTAGGGCTGATTTTAAGTGCCTATGCCGATTTTGATGCCGTGGTAGAAAGTCTGAACTCCGGTATTGCTTACAAGTTTTTACAAAAACCATGGACAGACCATCTGTTGCTGGCCGAAATCCAACTGGCGGAGCTGGAATACAAGAGGCGCGCTCAGCCTGATCTGCATACACAGTTATTGATTAGTAGTCAGGATGCCTTGCTAGAAGTGGATCCACAAGGTCAGATTCTTCGCGTCAACGCAGCCTTGACAAAACTTTGGCAACTGGATGGGAATAGTCTCTATCAGCAACCCCTAGTCAATTTCTTGCTCGAGCTCCCTACTGAACAATTGGCTCAGTTTTTGATACACCAGCAAACGACTTTGCTCTGTCTGGATCACCAGCATCATGAAATAGAGTTAAGCCACAGATCATCCATGCCAAACCAGCTGTTATTGAAGCTGGAACGTTTAGAACCTCTGCCACAATTTAGTTCTGATTTATCCAACCTAAGTAACTTGTTGAACCACCAGCAAGCCTGTCAATTGCTGGACCGCTACATTGCAGAGCAACGAGGTTTGACCGCAGCAGCTGTGCTGGACATAGATAATTTCAGCCTGATCAACGATGCTCTGGGTTATTACAAGACGGATTTATTGATCAACAAGGTCGCCAATCTGTTACAGCAGCAGCTCGAGCCCGGCCAGCATCTGGTGTATTTGTCAGGCGATAAATTTGCGCTGATTTACAGCCACTGCGCAGACGAAATGGCGATACAGCTACAAATCAGTGAGTCTTTGTCTGTTTTTGATAACCCCTTGATGCATGACGACAGGTTAGTGCAGCTGAACTTTAATCTGGGTTATGCCATAGCGCCCATTGATACCATAACGCCTGAAAAACTGCTGAAATATGCCAACTTAGCCTGCCGGACTAACAGAAATAATCAACATCATTTTTATATGCGCTTTGAACAGGCGATCCTGGACAGCAAAAAACAGCAATTTGAAATTAGTAATGCGCTGTACAGCAATATAGACAACAACGGTTTTAGCCTTAATTTTCAACCCAAAATCAGTCTGACCGATGGAAAAATCCGCCAGGCAGAAGTGTTACTGCGCTGGAATCATCCAAAGATGGGCAGTATCTCTCCTGCACTATTTATCCCTATTGCTGAACGCGATGGACAAATCATCCGTATCGGACTTTGGGTAATAGAGCAATCCCTGAGTACCTTAGCAGACTTTTACCACCAGGGTCTGGAATTGGAACGGCTTAGTATCAATGTCTCAGGCAGACAGTTACAAGAGCCAGGTTTCGGTGCAGAACTGCAACAACTACTGAGCCGTTATCAGATTAAACCGGAGCAAATTGAGCTGGAGGTCACCGAAACTTATCTGATGGAAGATTTGCAGTTAAGTTATACTGTCTTGTCGCAGTTGCATCAGATAGGTGTCCGTATTTCGATGGATGATTTTGGTACTGGCTACTCGTCGCTTGCATACCTGACTAAACTGCCGATAGATGAAGTGAAATTAGACCGCTCTCTGATCACTGAACTGAGCAGCGACTTGCAAAGCCAAGGTATGGTCAGGAATATTATCCGTATGGCCCATGATCTGAACCTGGTGGTTACTGCCGAAGGTATAGAAACGCAAGAACAACAGCAACTGCTCAAACTAATGGATTGTGACCTTATTCAGGGTTATTACTACAGTAAACCTCTGACAAAAAAAGACTTTGTGGCTATGCTAAAACAACAGCCCTTTGCAGGAGAGTAAAAAGATGCCTGATAAAGACTTTGTGGTGCTGCTGATTGATGATGACGAATTGCTGTTAAGGGCGCTGAGACGTACACTGAGTCGTATTTTACCGAACTGGGCTGTCGAAACCTTACAGGATCCCTATCAGCTAACAGAACTTTTATCAAAAGGCCTCATGCCTGATGTAGTCTTCACAGACAGATTGATGCCGGGCATTCAAGGTGAACAAGTACTTCAGCAAGTACAACAACTTAGCCCTATCGCGTTGCGGTGCATACTGACAGCAGACAACTCTGCGGATTTATTGGTACAGGACACAGCCCTTATCCATTTTTTTTTAGCTAAGCCTTTTACGGACGAGCAACTACAGCAGGTCTTTTCCTGTGCAGAGCGATTGCGTGTGCTGAACTTCTCTGCAGCTGAGCGTGCTTACCTGGGGCGTCTTTCTGTTTTGCCTGTGTTACCACCTTTATACAAAAAAATAGAAGCCATGCTGCACAAAGACGAATTCCAGCTCAGAGATCTGGCGGAACTCGTCAGTCACGATCCTGTCGTTAGCAGTAGGCTGCTGCAGTTAGCCAATTCCGCTTTTCTCGGTTTTTCCCGCCCCACTCTTTCTTTGACTGAGGCCATCAACAGGCTTGGGCTTGATATGGTTAAATCTGTGGTGTTGGCACTCAAAAGCGGTGTGGCTTACCAAAGCCATATCAGTACAACGCCATACCAACGAATAACTGAACAAGCTTTTCATCAGGCTTGCCTTGCGCGCTATCTATGCAAAGAGGCAAATCTTGGCACTGAGATACAAGACTATGCTTTTTTAGTATCCCTCTTTGATTGTCTGGGCTGGATGGCAGAACATCTGCAACAACCTTCTATGGCTGATGAAGACTCCTGTCACTTTTCAATGATTTCCGCTTATTTACTGACCTTGTGGGGCTTTGAACAAACACTGGTTCAGGCCGTTATTTTGCCTGAGGAACTATCAGATTGCAGCTCATTACCGGGTGTAGTGCATTGGCTTGCTCACAAAGCAGCACAGCATAAAGATTATGAGTTGGATGAAGATGAAAGACATATAGTGGAATCGCTGCAGCTCTATCCGGCATGGACAGAGCTGCAAGCAAGTATTAAGACCAACTAACCCAACCGAACTGCCAGCTAGCCAGAATAAAGGCTCCAAAAGCTATCCGATACCAGGCAAAAATCTCATAACTGTGGTTAGAGACAAAACGGACAAAAGTCCTGACCGCTATCAGAGCGCTGATAAAAGCAGCAACAAAACCTACGACAAACATTGGCATTTGATCAAAATTCAGTACATCGCGGTGTTTGTAAATATCGTAAAAGGTGGCCGCAAACATAGTAGGCACAGCCAGGAAGAACGAAAATTCAGCTGCAACTTTACGATCAAAACCGAAAAACAGGCCACCGATGATAGTGGCGCCAGAACGTGAAGTACCTGGGATCATCGAGATAATCTGAGCACAACCCACTTTTAACGCATCTTTCCAGCCGATGTGGTCGACATCATGAATTTTCACCTGATGAGTTCTGCGCTCCGCATACAAAATCACTAAGCCGCCCAGCACTAGCATAGTGGCGACCGTAATAGGGTTAAACAGATAGAGTTTGATGTATTTAATAAACAACAAGCCGACTACAGCGGCTGGCAGAAAAGCGATAAATAAATTCAGAACAAAATTTTGTGCTTTTTTGTCGTGCGTAATACCAGTGGCAACATTGATAAAACGCTGGCGATATTCAAAAACTATGGCCAAAATGGCACCAAGCTGGATGGCAACTTCAAAAACTTTACCTTCATTGTAAAAGTTAATTAAATCACCAACAACAATCAAATGCCCTGTACTGGAAACCGGCAGAAACTCAGTTAAGCCTTCCACTATCCCCAACAATAAAGCCTTGAGTAAAATTATAAAATCCATTTGCACACCATAATTCAGGTTTTTAGCCCGGAAATTTAGACAAGAAGCTTATTATCAGCATCTGGTTCACTCTTGTCACCCCTAATACAACATAAGCGGATGAGATAACCGCAAAAACTGGTATTTCTCTGAAAATAATTTAACAACAGACCGTGAATTACAGCTTAGGATCTTCTAGTATCTGGGTATCATATTTTTCGAATGGAATGGATTTTGATTCACGACAGGAATGAACGCCATTCTGAGCCGTCCTTTCTACGCCAACTGTTTTATGCCGCCGGATTAAGTCTGTTTGGCATTGCAGCTAATTTACTGGCACTGGAATTGCCTCTCAATACCCCTTTATTGCTCGGTAATTTAGCTTTTATTGTAGTGATGCAACGTCTTGGACTGATCTGGGGTCTATCTTCTGCTGGTCTGGTCTTACTGCCGTTGAGTGCGCCGGTCTATTGGTTATGCTCCTTGCTACAGCTTCTGGTGTTTTCCCCCCTAGCCAATACCAGGCGCAAAAGAGCAGCCGCTATAGTGCTGTATTTTTTTTGTACTTCGGCGCTGTTGTCTCTGGTTCCTTCCGAACCACAACCCTGGACTTGGGTCCTCTCCAGCGCCGTGATATTAAGCTGCACTTTATTGGTACTGAAACGCTGCGCCCGGTTATTTAAAACTCAAGCAGCAAGCCTTGCTATTCAAAGCCAACTGCCACTAAAAACTCAACTTGCCAGCCGTATTGCGCTAATAGCTGCCATTCCATGGGCACTGATGATTTGTGTACTACTACATGGCTCTGTGGTGCTGAATTTATCAGCTCAGGTCTCTGAGTTGACCAGGCAGCAACAACAAATCAGCAATCAATTAAAACAAAGACTATCCTCTTATCAGGCCGAATTAAATCTGGCCTCTGGTTATGCCCGCCTGGTTGGTGATGAAACAAGCCTGCGGCAATTAGTCAGAAGCCAGACTGAATTTATCTCGGCGCTGCGCACAGATAAGTACGGTAAAGTCACAGCTTTTTTTAAAGAACAGATTGATCAGGATATCAAAGGATACTCAGTCACCCATCGCGACTATTTCCTCAAACCACAGCAAACCGGCTTACCCTATATTAGTGACGTATTCCAGGGACAAAGATTGGGTAAGGATCTTTTATTCGCTCTGAGTATGCCCTTGTATCAACAGCAAGAATTTGATGGCGTATTGGAGCTTTCAGTCGCACTGCAAAGGCTCACCACAGCTCTGGAGGTATCCCAAAAGGATCCGCAGCTGCAACTGCTCCTGACGGATGGTAAAGGGGTTAAAATCTGGGGATTAGCTGATCAAAACGAAATAGGACAAAAAACCGATCTGACGACAGTAGAGCTGGCTGAATCCAAGCCCTACCTTACACATTCACCTTTTCATCGTGAAAATCATCTGCATTTTAATCAATCCGGAGGAAAAATCAGGCTGAATAGCTCGGTTGAAGGCACCAACTGGACTTTGTTACTGTTTTGGGATCACAGTCATTTGGCATTTTATTACCAGCTTCTGACTTTAATTTCACTGCTAGCTATGTTGGCAGGTATTGAAATTTTATCACGCAGTAGTAAACGTTTTGCCTCAGGCTACACCCTAGCTCTACAACAATTAATCCAAACTATTGAAAGCATGGAATTGGGCTCTTCAGGCTCACCCAAGCAACGACTCGACAACTCGGCATTAGAATTTGAACAGTTACTTGGCAGTTTTACTTCATTGCAAAGCCGTCTGCAGGCTGGTCACCAAGCCTTGCAATCTGCTTTGGAAGAAAAAACCAATTTGAGCCAGCAGCTGGAACAACGTGTCGCTGAGCGCACAGCTGAACTGTCGATAGAACGCGACAAAGCCCAGCAACTGGCATTAGCAAAAACCCGTTTTTTAGCCAATATGAGCCACGAACTGCGCACACCTCTGACTATTATTCTGGGTTTTATTCAACAGGTGCTCACCAGACCCCATGAAGCTCAGCTACAGACTCAGCTACAAACCATAGACAGCCAGAGCAGGTTTTTACTGCAAATAGTTAATGACATTCTGGATGCAGCCAAAATGGAGGAAGGCAAACTGCCACTGGAATTACAGCACTTTGAATTACAATCGCTACTGAACGAATTACATCAAAGCATGTTGCCCGCGGCACAAACCAAAGGGCTGAATTTTAGTTTGCAAAGCCGCTATCCCTTGCCTAAAACTTTGTACAGCGATCCGCTGCGCCTGAAGCAAATTCTGATGAATCTGCTTGGTAACGCATTAAAATTTACCCAGCAAGGCGAAGTACGACTTTCTGCCGAAATGAAACAAGGCCAGCTGCACTTGTGCATCGCCGATACCGGGCCCGGTATCGGCGCGGAAATGCAGCAAAAGTTGTTTTCAGCTTTTGAACAAGGCGACCCAGGCATTAGCAGGCAGTTTGGTGGCACAGGCCTCGGGCTATATATCTGCAAGCAACTGGCCGATTTAATGGGCTATCAACTGGAGCTACGGAGTACGCCGCAGCAAGGTAGCCAGTTTTTCCTGCGGATCCCTCTGCCGGTGCAGGCCGAATTGCTGCTCAAAGCGCCAGTGCAGCAAAGTAGCAAGCTGCAGGTCCAGCAGCAGGTCCCAGAACTGACGGGTACTGTGCTGATAGTAGATGATGTGGCTGATTTACGTTTATTGTTTAGCACTTTACTTGGCGCTACAGGATTACAACTGCAAACCGCAATGCATGGTCTGGATGCACTACACAAAGTAGCAACACAGCCATTTGATTTAATACTGATGGATATGCACATGCCTGTGATGGATGGTCTGACGGCGTCACGTGAACTCAGACGCCAAGCTATCAGATGCCAATCCTGGCACTGACCGCCGATGTACAGGCAGAGCAACGCCGACTCTGTCTGGAGGCGGGTTGCCAGGCCGTGTTGACAAAACCTGTACAAGCCCAGGTGCTATACGACAAAATTGCAGAATTCTTGCCGACTAAAAACGCTGTACGGGCTCAGACCAATGTGCAGCAGCAACTAGATGAATTGACCAGCCAGTACAAAGACACCCTACCAGGCGTAGCGCTGGAGCTGGAGCAACTGGTGCAGCAGGGCAATCTTACAGCTACAATGGCCTTGCTGCACAAAATTAAAGGCACTTCGGCCTGCTTTGGCTTTACCCATATCAGTGCTTTAGCTGCAAGTACTGAAAAAGCGCTGAAGGACAACTCTTGGCCAGCAGAGCAACTTAACCAGTTGTTGCAACAAATCCGGCAGGAACACTCTTAAAGCCTTACTGCACCATGACGCTGCACTTTTTGCTCTACCGCCTGACGAAGCAAATCGGCTTTGCCACAGACCAGGCTAAACAATTTCGCAGCTCTGGTGATGCCGGTGTAAATCAGCTCACGGGTTAATACAGGGCTGAAGTGATCCGGTAATACCAGCACTGCATGGCGGAACTCTGAGCCCTGAGATTTATGTACAGTAATAGCATAAGCGGTTTCGACCTGCTGTAACCGGCTTGGCAACACCCAACGCACCATTTTACTGCTGTCTTCTGATGCAAAAGCTACAGCTAACATCAATTTACCCTGATAAGGCCGCAGTAAACAAATACCGACATCGCCATTCATCAGCCCCAGCGCATAATCGTTTTGCGTCACCATCACTGGTCGTCCGGCGTACCACTGGCTGCTTTGCTGACTAGTCTGCTGAATTAACCCGGCCTGATGCAGCATTTTCTCTACACTCAGATTGACCTGCTCTACGCCCAAAGGCCCTTGTCGCACAGCACACAGCAATTGGAATGCGGAAAAATCAGTTAGCACTTGCTGTGCCCAGTTTTCTATCACCTGCTCTGAAGCATCCAAAGCTGGGCTTTGCGCTACTGTCTGCAGATAAAAACTAAAACCTGCTGCATCCTTGATCTGTGATTTGACCTGTCCAGTTAAGACAAATTGCTTCAGTTGTCTGACTTCAGCCGCCTCCAGATACTGCAGATCGGCATAATCAGCCTGGCAAATAGCGGTCACTTCTGCACTCTGACCGTTATTCACTGCAGTGGCTAGTTTGGCGATGCCGCTTTGTGGGTCAAAACGATGGCTGACTCGAAGCATACCAATTTGCTGCTCCAGCGCTTTGCCTTGTTGGCTGATGAGTGGCTCTGGAACAGCTGCAGAGGACAGCTGATTAAGCCAGTCGACCGTTGCAGGCCAATAATGCCCCTGCTCTGCCCATTGACACAGCTCGGCCATTAAAGCGCCTGCTTCTACTGAAGCCAGCTGGTCTTTATCGCCTAATAAAATCAGCCGCGCATGAGCTGGTAAAGCCGACAATAAAGCCGCCATCAACTCCACATCCAGCATAGAGGCTTCATCTACGACTAATAGATCCAGCGCCAAAGGCTCAAGCGCATTTTGTTTAAACTGCCGGCTTTGCGCGCGCGCGCCTAATAGTTTATGCAACGTAGAGACATCGGTTGGCACCTGGCTTTTGATTTCTGCCGATGCTGGCAGCTTATCTAAGGTGTTACGAATAGAACTTCGAAGCCGCACTGCAGCTTTGCCTGTGGGTGCTGTCAGTTGAATGGTCAAAGGCGCTGCGCCTTGTTGCTGCTGCAACTGCTGCAATACCAATAGCAACTTAACCACTGTGGTGGTTTTGCCAGTACCAGGGCCGCCTGTGATCACACTAAAACTGCTGCTAGCCGCTATAGCGCAGGACAAACGTTGCCAGTCAGGTGCAGCGCTTGTGGCCGCCGCTGCAGGAAATAACGGCTCCAGTAACTGGTTCAGCAGAGCCGGATTGATAGCCTGTCTAAGCTTTTGGCTACGCTCATTGCTTTGCTCCAGATAAAGCGCTATTTGCTGCTGATAACTAAAATAACGCCTCATGTACAAAGCGTTATTGGCATAAACAAAAGGCTGATTGTTATCTTCACTCAGCTGAAATAAATCCGGATACAACGCCATCAACGCCTGCCAGTCTTGTTCAGACTGTTGCGGCATACGTTTCAGTGGTAAACACAAATGGCCTTGAGCAAGCGCAAAGCTGCACTGGCCAATCAGTAGCGCCAGCGCTGCGGGCAGCTTTTGTTGCTCCCGAAAAAAGGTCACCAGTGCTTTATCCAAAGCCCGCCATTCTTTGCCCTGCATCTGCAGTTCCAATAATTCTGAATCAGACATGGGCTAGCTCCTTAGCCACCAATTGCCCTTGTAAAAGAGCATCCAGCTTGTTCACCAGCTCCAGCGGAATATCCACAGCAAGCACACCTTTGTTTGCTGCCTCACCACCACGCAGGAACCAATACAAAGCGCCACCTAAATGTTCTTGTGGCTTATAGTCCGCCAAGCGGCTTTGCAATAAACGATGGATAGCCACGGCATACAAAGCGGCCTGCAGATCGTAGCGGTGTGCCAGCATTTGTTGTATTAAAGCAGGACTGTCGTAGTGCCCATCGGCTATATAATTCGATTTATAATCCAGCACCCAGTATCTGCCATCCTGCTCTAAAGTTAAGTCGATAAAACCTTTCAGCATGCCCTGCAACTGGGTGGTTCGAAGCG
Source organism: Rheinheimera sp. KL1 (assembly GCF_001275035.1). Classification (NCBI taxonomy): domain Bacteria; kingdom Pseudomonadati; phylum Pseudomonadota; class Gammaproteobacteria; order Chromatiales; family Chromatiaceae; genus Rheinheimera; species Rheinheimera sp. KL1. The sequence goes on along the minus strand of NZ_LAMX01000021.1, from coordinate 90,694 downwards.
CTGGCCGTGATAATTCAGGCCACAAATACTGCTGCACTAAAGCGTCCAACTGCGCACTGCTGCAGTGCTGTACCGCAAGCCAGAACTCAAGTTCAGCCCGGTAGCTGCCTTGTGTAAGACTGCTTAAACTGGCGCTGTTGTTCTGCCACAGCGGTGTTTGAATAAGCTCTGTCAGCCAACACTGTAATGGCACTAAGGCTTCGGCCAAATGCTTAGTTTCAGGATAAGGTGCTTGTTGCTCTGCCCAATACCGGATTTGCCATCTCTGCTCTGGCAATTGCTGCAACAGGCCATATTTCTGCATTAATGGGAGTAGTCCTTGTTGCCATAACTCCGGCCGCTGCGCCAATAGATCAAATCCCTGGGTTGCGCCCCACTCCAACATATCATGTAAAAAAGTACCGGCCTGACTGCCGCGCACAAAACCCTGAGCCAAAGTCATGACTTTGGCTTCTGTTGGCTCAGCATCATCCTGCACTTGCTCTGGCGCCAGCTCCTGCTGCAATTCCTGAAATAACTCAGCCGCTTTACTGTCGTGCTGATGTTGCTCCAGCAAAGCGCTGTAACTGGCTATCCACCACAGCTCTTTCACTGAACGGGTCATTTGGGCATAAGGCAATAGCTCGCTTGCCTGATCAAGCACTGCGACTTGAGTCCGCTGCTCTGATAAGTTGGTTGCCAAACCAATATCAGGCTGTTTCAGTAATGGCGATAACTGTTCCTGCAAAGCCACAGACGACACCAGCGCATCATCAGATAACAAGTAACCTATAGCACTTTGTTCTTTCACCGGCATCAGCCCTACCCAGCAATAATGCCGGGCTCGGGTTAAGGCCACATAAAGCTTGCGCATATCTTCGGCTAAGCGTTCCCGCTCTGCTTGTTGGGCTTGCTGCTCGTTCGCTTGCAGCACCACAGTCAGCTCATCATCCTGATGGTAAGTGACAGGGCCTTTGTCTGCATCCACAGCGCGGGCTAAAGCGATAAAAGGCAAAAATACCAGCGGGTATTCCAGGCCTTTGGATTTGTGAATGGTGACAATTTTAATCAGAGCTTCATCGCTTTCCAGACGCAGTTTTTGCTGCTCAGCTGCTAAATCGCCTTGCCCCGCCAAATGCTCAGCCAAATAACGAATAAGCGCCGCCGGACCTTCCAGCTCCATAGAGCGTTGTTGCAAAAGCTCCGCCAAATGCAGAATATCGGTCAGTAGCCGCTCGCCTGAGGCTTGCTGCTGTAAAAACTCAGCCACGCCAAAATCACGCATCAGCTGCCATAACATCACCAGCACACCTTGCTGTTGCCAGAGTTGCTGATAACTGGAAAAACGCGCCAGTTGCTGCTCCCACAACAGCTCATCCTGCAGCAGTTGCTCAAGCTCGCTATAACTTAACGACAAGCTCCAGCTCGATAAAGCAGAGCGCACTAAAGCCTCACGTTGTGGCTCAGCGCAGGCGCGCAGCCACAGCAATAAATCCAGCGCCACCGGGCTTTCAAATACAGCGCCTTTGTCGGATAAATACACCGAAGCCAAAGCGCGCTCTGCCAAAGCTTTTTTAATGGCATTGGCTTCCTGCTGGTTATTCACCAGCACCGCTATATCGCTGGTTTTAAGAGGCGTGAATTCGTCATCCAGCACAAAACCAGCGCTACCCGTTAAAAACATAGCGATTTGCTCAGCACAGGCCTGCGCCATTTCTAAGAGACAAGCCCCTTTGCTAAAGGCTTTACCATCCGGTGACTCTTTAATACAAAACTCAAGCGCCGTGACAGGCTGTTGCTCTGCAACAAACCTTTCTTTGCGCCCTTGCGCCTCTACCGGATAAAAACTTAATAAATCAGGCCGTCCCAGTACAAAAGCGCCTAAAGCGCGCTGTTCGGCATAGCTAAATAAGTGATTAACCGCGCTGACCATCGCATGGGTAGAACGGAAGTTTTTCGGCAGCTGAAAATGCCTGCCTGCTGTAGCTTGTTTGGCGGCTAAATAACTATAAATGTCCGCACCGCGAAAGGCGTAAATGGCTTGTTTTGGGTCGCCTATCAATAAAATGCCACAATCTGTTCTGTTTTGGTCCAGCTGATAAATGGCATCAAATAACTGATACTGCACAGGATCGGTGTCCTGAAATTCATCTATCAAGGCCAGCGGGAATTTACGCCTTAGCCGCTCAGCCAATAAACCCCCCTGGTCTTTTTGCAGCGCCTGCTGCAAGCGGCTTAATAACTCATCAAAACCCAGTTCTGAGCGCTCTAGCTGCAACTGATGAAAACGCCGCGCAAACCAAAAGGCGGCATGCAGTACTAAATCCTGCTGTGGATCCGGTAAAGCCGCCAGTTCATCGGCCAGTTTTGCCATCGCCTCAAAAGCCGGATGGTGCGGCACTGGGCCTTTAAAGGCCTCAGCCAAACCTTCTGGCGTTAAGCGGCTTTGGCCTGTTTGTAAATCCGGATCGACCATCTCAGGGTCACTTATCCAGGCCACTAATTTGGCTAACCAGCTATCAAGATAACGCGCCTGCAATTTGCGGCCATCCACTTCTTTACGCTCTATAGCCCCATGCAGCAAAATGCGGATTTCGCTGACCCAGTTATTCCAGGGTGCTTTTAACTCTGCCAGCTTTTGCTTACGTTGTGTTTTGACTTCAGGCAATAACACAGCGGGTGTTGCAGGTTCGGTAAATAACGACAGGTGGCTTATCAGCGGCAGAATTTTTTTGCGCAAAATTTCAGGGTTTTGCAGCTGTTGGCAGACAGTCGCTATATGCTCTTCCGGCAAGGGGTAATAAAAATTTCGCCAGTAATCGCGGATCACATCCAGCTGCAACTGCTCGACGTCTGTCACCAGATTTTGTTCAAACAAATAACCGCTGGACAGCGCGAATTCGGCCAGCACTTTATTACACCAGCCGTGAATAGTCGAAATAGCAGCTTCATCCAGATACTGCACCGCCAGCTCTAACTGATAGGCACAATGTGGCCACTGCTCTTTGGTAAATTCGCTGCGCAGGCTTTGTAAAAACGGATCCGCCTCTTCAGCTTGCTCACGAAAGTAACGGGCGGCGTCGGCTAAACGCTGGCCTATACGCTCGGTTAATTCCTGGGTTGCAGCTTCGGTAAAAGTCACCACCAGAATATCAGGCGGTAATAAGGCTTTATCGCAACCATGGCCCAACACCAAACGCAAATACAAAGCCGCTATGGTAAAGGTTTTGCCAGTACCAGCACTCGCTTCAATCAACTGACTGCCAGATAACGGAAAGGACAATAAATCCAGATTGGCGATAGCTGGTGTTATAGAGGTATTCATACCGACACCTCGCTGTAGTTGACGGCGAGTAATGGCCCGTATAAAGCACTGGCATTTTTCTCTAACTGACCGTTTTGCCAAAGCGCATCAAACTGGGCAAAAGCACGCTGCAAATAAGGGCTACGTTGCAGAGCGCCTGCGTTGAAGTCATCGCCTGTATACAAACGCTCCAGCTTCGACAGCAGCTTGTCATCATTCAAAGCCGCACCTTTTTCCAGCTGTTTCACAAGTTCGATTCCAACATTAAACTCCAGCGCTAAAGGCGCTGATAAGCCCTGTTGCATCAGTTGCAAAATCTGACTGAGCTGCTGTTCTGCTTGTTGTTTTTCAATAGGGTGCAGCACTAACTGTCCCACTCTGGAGAGTAAATAAATAGTCACAGACACACCGCTGGCACAGCACAAAAGCAGCTTCAAATAAGGCGCTATTAAATTGCGCCAGACAAGGCTGCGGTCTTTAATTAAGGCAGTCGGCAACAACTCGGCATAAGCCAAAGCTGCGTTGTCCGCACTTCGCCTAAAACCTGTTAACTGCTCAGCCAGCTCGCCGTGTTGACAAACAAAACGTAGTGAATAAAAACTGGTGTCCGCAGTTGGATAAGCGGCTAAAAACTGCTGATAGCCAGAGGCCAGCTCGTCCAGCCCTGCTACCAAATCCTGTTGCATTAACACAGCGCCAGAACCCACAGCCAAACGGCCTTGCAAGCGGAATAACTCCAGCTGTTGCTCCGCCTGTGGTTGCCACTGCCCATCTTGTTCAACGCTGCGTTTTAGCTCCGCCACCAACTGCTGCTGCATTTGCCAGCGCTCGAGCGGCTCCAAAGCAAAGACTTCATCGTTAATACTGGCCAGTTCCGGTAGTTCCAGTAGTACTTTTAAGCGTTCATTAAAAAAGAACCGCACCGGCTCACGCATAAAATCGCTGGCTTGTTTTAAGGTCCAGTGCAAATCGTCAAGCTTTTCAAGCGCCTCGCCCGGCTCTGCCACAGCGGCTTTTTGATGCAAGCTGGCCCATTCCTGCTGATAGCTCACAAGGTCAGATCCTGCTTCACGATAACGACGGCTAAAAGGCTGCAACGGATGCTCGACAGTGATTTGCTCTAAAAGATCAGAACCATCGGCCATAGACCATCCTGTAGACAAATGATCACGCAGCTGACTAACCAACACTGAAGGCGCGCGGGCGCTGTTATCAAACACACTAAAACCTACCCAGCTGATATAAAACTGCTGGCGGGCCGACAATAAAGCTTCGAGTAATAAATAGCGGTCATCATCACGGCGCGAGCGGTCGCCACTGCGATAATCCAGCGCCATTAAATCAAAGTCCTGCCGCTGTTGCGCCCGTGGATAAGCGCCATCGTTCATGCCTAGCAAACAAATCACCGCAAAAGGAATAGAGCGCATCGGCAGCAAAGTGGCGAAATTGACGCGACCACTGAAAAATTTCTGCTGCAAACCGCCGGCCTGCATGGGTTCTAACAAAGCCTGACGGGCAATTTGTAAAGTTAATTCTTCTTCAAGTTCAGCGCCTGTGGTGTTGTCGAGCCAGCTTTGCAGTTGCTGCTGTAACTGTTGAACTAACTGCTGACTTTCCAGCTCGTCGGGCGCAAAAAAGTCTTGTAGCAGCTGAGTAAAGAGTAAATGCCAATCGGCCGGGCTGCGTTTTAGCACAAGTTGTTGCCATAGCTCGTCAATTTTTTGCAGCAGCACCAACACAGGGCCAAGTTCGGCGGCTTCGAGTCCTGCCACATCAGCATAAGGCGCTATACCTTGCCATGGCGCTGTATCGCCCGCCACATAACCCAGCAGCATACGGCGAATACCAAAGAGCCAGCTGTTTTGCTCAAACCCATGCTGTAAGCCCAGTTGCTGACGATGCTGCTGATCCAGCCCCCAACGAATACCAGCCCCTTCAATCCACTGTTTAATCTTGGGTAAAGCGGCGGCTTTTAAACCAAACCTTTGCTGCAAAGCGCTGATATCCAGCATATCGAAGACGGTACTGGCGTTTAATCGTTGCTGCTCCGGGCTTAACAGTACTTCTAACGCCTGCAATAACGGCTGCTGCTTTTTGCTGTTTTGATCGGAAATACTGTAAGGGATATAGCGCAAATCGCCCATAGGCACTTTGCCAAATACGGCTTCAATCAAAGGCGCATACAAATTAATATCCGGCACCATCACCATCACATCTTTAGCGCCAAGCTCTGGGTTTTCGGCAAAGAGCTGCAGCAGATGATCATGCAGAATTTCCACTTCGCGAAGTGGGCTATGGGCTTTTTGAAAACTAATACTGCGCGCCGCTTGCGCCGTTAAAGCTGGCCATTGGCTTTGGGTTTCTGTGATGGACCGCAGCTGCAAAATATCGTCCTGCAACTGACCTAATAAATGATTGGTGTTGGGCGATTCAAATAAATCGACTTTTTGATGGGCAAATAACTCTTTATGAGCGGCAGTTTCGTCAAACTGATCTAAGAGGCGAATATAGTCGCGCCCCTGTTTACCCCATGCAGCCAGCAAAGGCTGCGCCTGACCGGATAACTGCTCGGCACTGGCAAAAGGTAAAAAACCTGCCTTTTCCGGCTGACGTCTTTGCGCAGCTTTGACTTTGTCTTTTTCGGCAATAATATCGGCCCAATACAACTGACAAGGGTTGAGTACCGCTAATAAAATCTGACAATAAGGTGCGAGAGCCGACAAGACTTCCAGCATTTGTTGCGGCAAAGACGAGATGCCAAAAATAATGACCCGGCGTGGTAAATTCTTTGGCGCTTTTTTCCAGCTTTTTACTTGCTGTAAAAAAGCTGATGCAAAGAAAACCGGCTTTGTTGCTGCTGCTCTGCTGGCAGCTCCGCCAAAATCGCCTGCCAGAGTTTGGCTTGCCACAGCTGATCATCCGGCATCACTTTCGCATCGCCATCCATTTGCGCTAAGCGATACAGCCCTTTGGCCCAATCGGCCAGCCAGTCGGCACGGTACACCTGATACTGGTCAAACAAATCCGCCAGTTTCAATGCCAGCTGTGAGCGTTTTTGTTGATCGTTATCGTCACTGATAAAACGGCGCAGCAGCTCAAATTCATCTTGCGCTACTAATTCGGGCAATAAACGGAAAATACGCCAGCGTAAACTGTCTTTACTAAAGACCGATAAATCAGGCAGTTGCTGCTCTGGCAGCGCCAACTGATACATGCTCCAGATAAAACGGCCCGGCAACTGCACCTGCATAGCGGCAGCTATACCCAAACCACGAGCAAAAGGATCGGCTTCATCGGGGGACGCAGCAAAGGCTAGTTTCAGCCACTGAGCTATACCATTACTCTGCACCAGCACCTGCTCAAGCTCCAAGGGAGAGAGCGGATAACGCTGACAAAACTGAACCAGAAGCGCACGCAGCTGCTCCAGCTGATTGGAATGGATCACTAAAAAACCAGGCTCAAGTGCCAATGCGACAGTACTCCGTTAGTCTTTATTAGTTTGCTGTTTTAGCTATAAAACTGATTTTGCCACAGTGAGTTGCATACGCCTATTGGGTTTTGTTGGAAATGTAGGGAGAATAGACCAAGAGGTAAAATTTTAAGAAAATAGAACTTAATCCTGAGTTAATTCCTGCTGGCGCAATAAGTGCTGCTCAGGGGCCATGCTATTGGACAGTATGCAGACAATAACCACATCTGATTTTCGCTTCAGGTAGTACACGACCTGATCTTTTAGCAGAAACCTATAGGCATTGTCAGCAACGTCTTTTAATTGAATTCCTATTTCCGGATGATCGGCAAGGCTTTGCAGCTTTTGCAGCAGAATTTTTTTGTAGCTCAACCACTGGTCATTGCCCCAAGTTTCAATTGTGTATTTACGTATAGCCACCAAATCAGCTCTGGCATGGCCACGAAGTAAAAACGGAGTTTTTGCCATCAGTCATATTTTCCAGAATCCAATTCGTCAAAAAAGCTTTGACCATCCTGCAGATCTTCTTCACTGATATTCTGAAAACGAGCTTTGACCAGTTCCATTTTCATATCTTCCAGCTTTTTATATTCTTTGGCTGAAATTACAAATGCAACAGAAGTACCGTTTTTCACTATCTCTACGGGCTCGGATTGGGCAGTAAGCAACATAGTACCAAACTTAGTTTTCGCTTCGTTTGCAGTTAAAGAAATCACGGCTGGCTCCAAAAATGAACAAGTTATCGTTCAAAATAGTCGAATCGTTCGATTTATGCAAATTCAGAATGATGGTAACTTCACAACGGCTGTGCTGAAGTTGCAATAATGGCTCATATGAACCACAATGAATAGACCATTTGGACCAACCAAATAAAACCAAGATAAACAAAGCGAAGGTAACTGCTGATGTCTGCCATCGAACTTAAAAGTTTTAAGCCAACACAAAACCATAAAACAAACTTCTGGTTTAGCCTTGGCATCGAAGACGCTAAAACAGTTCGCACTGAGGCTGTACATCAGGGCTTTAAGCCTGTGGTGTATCGTAACCTGGTCGCCAAAGCTGGATTGTCGCAAACCGAGTTCCACCAGATCACTCATATCCCAGTCAGTACCATCAAGCGCAGACTAAAAAATAGCGAACGTTTCAGCACTCAGGAAAGTGATGCCATGTATCGCCTCGCCATGCTGATGAAACTGGCCACCGAGCTATTTAATGATGAAGAACGTGCGCTTGAGTGGATGAAAAGCAGTGTTTATGGTTTAGACGGTAAAAGACCTTTAGACATGGTATCCACCACAGTCGACTTCGAGATAGTCAAAGACCTGATTGGCCGGGTGGAACATGGTGTATTTTCCTGATGAAGCTTTACAGGCTGACGCAGAAAAAATTCGCTGAAGCACCTTTTAGCCCGGCAGGCGCGAAACTTTATGGTGGCCGCTGGAACAGCAAAGGCACAGAAGCTTTGTACTTTGCGGGCTCCGAATCGCTTTGTGTTTTGGAAGTATTTGTCCACTTAACCAGAGACCCGGCCGTGATCCAGCTTTACGACTTGTACGCTATTGATATGCCAGAGCAGTTGATTGCGAAGTTAGAGCAGGAAGATTTACCAGCCAACTGGCGGACTATTCCCGCAAACGAAAGCACACAACTGATTGGCGACGAGTTTCTGAACCAGCAAGATCCAGACTACGCCGCGCTACAAGTCCCCTCCTCCATATCACCCCGCGATCACAATTATATCGTCAATCCAAAGCATCAGGCGCTAAGCGAGATACTGGCAGCGGCAGAGAAACTAGAGTTTGAATTTGATCCGAGGATATTTAGGTAGATAACATGTCATCTGCATTGAATGACCCAGTTTATTCATTAAACTGTTTTCTGCTTTGAGCGAATAACAATCATACAATGAATTCTGGTTTAGATTGCATAACTGCCTAGTTTGAATCATTAGATGTCATTAAATAACTTTATGTAAATGATGTGCTGCTATTCTATTACTCGCCTTCAGTATTAACGCACACTCGATTCCTACCGCTGCGTTTGGCGTTGTAGAGCATTTGATCGGAGGCTTTCATCATCATATCCGCATCTGCATAGCCTGTTGAACTACAGGCGATACCTGCAGAGAATGTGCAGGAGAAGGATTGCTGCCCTGCACTGAAATGAATATCCCTAAAAGAACGTAAAATAGATTCTATGAGCAACTTAGCGTCGTTAGCTCTGCATTTAGGCAATACGACCATAAACTCCTCACCGCCATAACGCCCAGCCTTGTCACTACGTCGAAGTCTCTTTCGAAGTAAGGTCGCAATAGTCCCTATCACAACATCACCAATAGCATGGCCATAAGAGTCATTCACACTTTTAAAATGGTCCAAATCAATCATCGCTATACAAAAGTGCTCACCAGAACGCCGCATCCGATCAAACTCAATCAATGCAGCGTCTTTTATACTGCCGTGTTTAACCAAACCTGTCAGGCTATCCCGCTCGATTAACGACTTAATATCTCTGTTTCTCGCAAGCCTTAACTTAACGGCGGTAATTAAGTGTTCATTTGAGATTGGTTTAGTAATAAAATCATCAGCACCGTAAGACAAAGCCTGTAACTGCAATTGAATATCACGCTCAGCAGATAAAAATGCAATATGAAGGCTACTTAAAGACTCGTACTGCCTGATGACACCTGAAATTTCAGCGCCAGAAAACTCCGGCATATGCATATCAAGTAATAGAACATCTGGCTTAAAAGACAGTAACTCCGGTATGACTAATCTTGAGTCCCGGATCACCTGAACTTCAATACCTGCAGATTCAAGCACCCAGCTGTAATGCTCAGCGAGTAAAAGGTCATCATCGAGAATACTCACTTTCTTATCTGAAAATGTACTGTCATCAAAGAGCCGGGTAATTCTCTGCATCATACTTGGGATATCCAGAGGCGAGACAAAATAGCCATGCGTCTTATGTCTGACCGCGTTGATCCTTAAATCAAAACTGTCTGTTGCAGAATAAACCATGAGACAGCGTTTTTGCTCGTTCATAATTCCGATGAGTTCTTTTTGGTCAAACAAAAGCTGGTCAGCTAACACTGCTTCAGAAAACAATAAAGCTGGCGTTTGGATCCTTAGCGCTTCAATGCATTCCCCAAAAGTTGAAAAAATTTTGACTGGGTAACCAAAGGCGCTTAACTGAGCACATAGTTCATCGCGCAAAGCCGAAGGGTTGAGAACTAACCACACGTCTTGTAACAACTCGAGTTCGGGTAAAAGATTCGCTGAGAAGTTTCTGGGTCCTATTAGAACCTGTTCAACCTCGTTAACAAAAAGTTTCAACGAGTCAATCAAACTTTTGAGCCTGTCCCCCTGCAGTTTCTCTGAAGCATCAACACTCAAAGCTATGGTTTCAATGTGTCGGGCCAGTATGCCCAGATGATTAAACTGAAAAGTACCACAGGAGCCAGCTAACTGATGAGCTTCACTAATAAGTTCTGGGAAAGTAGTGAGAATACCTGATTCCAACTGCTGAGATATATCAGCAAATAGTTCTGCCTTTAAACGTAATTTAGACAAAAACCTCGTTTGTAGTTTTTCCATTGCTTGTTGAAGTTGTTCGGGCGATTTATTAGTGGGCAAATTCTTTACTCCTTCGAACTTGTAGTATCAGGCTAGACTATCAATGTCTTAATGGGAAGCTGATATAAAATCTTGCGCCACAACCAGACTCGGACTCAAAACCTATAGAGCCATGCATAGCTTCGACTATTTCCTTGCAAAGCGCTAACCCCAAACCTGTCCCCCCCTTCATCTTGGCGCTGCTGGCGTCGGCTTGAGAAAAACGCTGAAAAATTTTGTGTTTAAAGTCTTCAGAAATACCGGGGCCACTATCTTGCACTGAGATTTCTACTTCATCTGCAATGCGTTTAGCAGACAAGACAACATCGCCCCCTAAAGGCGAAAATTTCACTGCGTTTGAAAGTAAATTGGTTAATACCTGCATCAATCGGTGTTCATCAATAGAGATCACAATGTGCTTTGCATTTGTACCAATTGTTAATAGCAAACGAATATTTTGCTGTGCAGCATAAGGTTGATGATTATCTAGCGCTTTTTGCAGAACTGGCCAAAGCTCTATTCGCTTTATATCGAACAACATTTTTCCAGCCACTAGTTTTTCAATATCCAATAAGTCATTAATCAAGCGACTTAACTGCTGACAGTTGCTACTTGCAATTCCTAATAACTTCTCGGCTTTTGGTGGAAGTTGCACTAAGTTAGAGGACGTCAGTAAATTTAATGCGCCATGGATTGAGGTAAGGGGCGTACGAAGTTCATGACTTACCGTGGAGATAAATTCGTCTTTTATTTGTTGTAACTTCATACGCTCAGTGATGTCTTGCACTGAACCTATCAATGTCAAATCAGGGTCTTTTTCCTCAGGAAGCAGTTGAGCCAGCTCATGTACCCAGCGAATTTCACCATCTGGGCGCACAATTCGATGTACCACGTTATGAATACCTGTTTCTTTTGCACGTTGTTCACTTTGTTCCACTTTAGCCACATCATCAGGGTGTAAGGTGCTTCTAAACAATGTAACGCTGGGTGTGGTTTCATTAGGGTCAAAACCAAATATTTGATAAATAATGGGAGACCACCATAGCGATCCGTTTTTCAGCGAAGCCCGCCAATAACCAATTTTTGCTTGGTCGCTGGCAAGCTCAAGGCACTGCTGTGTAAACCGCAATTGCTTATTCAGCGCTTCAAGCTCAAGGTAGTATTCTTTCGATTGAGTTATATCCTGAATGTAACCGTGCCATAAGGTACTGCCATCCAACTGTAACTCTGGCGTTGCTCTGCCTGATAGCCACATCAGAGAAGCATCTTTTTTGAATACCCGATATTCATGTTGCCAGAGAGTCATACCAAGACGTGAATCTTCGATACTTTTTGCTACGGAAGGTAAATCGTCCGGATATATCTTAGCGAAAGCTGGAGATGCATCGTGAATGACATCTTCGGCTTTTAGTCCGTAGATGTATTCAATAGCGGCACTGGCGTAAGGGAACGCTGTGCGGCCATCTGGCCATAACTGAAATTGATAGACAACGCCCGGCAATTGCTGGGTTAGCTTTACTAGCTGCTCCTGAAGCTTATTTTCTTTACTAACATCAAGAATAAAGCCGTCGAGGAATAGTGCCTTACCTGCATCATCATACTCAGCTGCACCTCTTTCCTCTACCCAGCGAACTGAACCATCAGCATGTAAGATACGATAATTTAGTACCCAACTTTTTTTATTGTTCAGAGCTTTTGCAACGCTCTCTTCCAACCAGTCCCTATCATCCGGGTGGATCACACTGGCATAGCTACGCACTGCATTGTTAATAAAGTCAGAGGCCGGATAGCCGGAGAGCGGATCGATGTGAGAACTCATAAACAACATAGTCCAGCTTTCATCGACCTGACATCGATACGTAATGCCCGGAATATTAGAGACTAGGGTCTGAAACTGGTCTCTACTTTGCACTAAAGCGAGCTCACTATTTTTTTGTTCAGTGATATCCGCATGAGTGCCGTACATCATCAGTGGCTTACCATCTGCAGTCCATGAGATGACCCGACCTCTGTCATGTACCCACACATAATGGCCGTTTTTGTGTTTCATCCGGCACTTAAAATCATAAAACGCAGTATCCCCATCAAAGTGAGCCTGCAGCTGTTGGGCAGATCCGGGTAAATCATCAGGGTGTGCCAGATTTAGCCAGGTATTGATTGAAACAGGTTCCAGTTCGGCCAGTACATACCCAACAATTTCAGCCCAGCGCTGGTTAAACAGGGTTTCTCCTGTCTGCACGTTCCATTGCCAAGTGCCTATCCTTGTTCCTTCTAACACTGAGCGGTACATTAACTCGCTTGCAGCCAACTGCTGATGCGCTTCTTGCTGAAGCCTGTCCTGAATTTCCTGCTCTACTACTTTGGCGAACTCCGCCGCGATCTCTCTTTCTTTGTCTGAAAAGTGGCGGGGGCGACTATCAATGAAACAAAGTGTTCCTATTGCATGACCACGTCTTAACAGAGGCACTCCAGCATAAAACCGAATGAAGGGAGCACCTAAAACCAAAGGATTATCTGCAAAACGAACATCAGCCAGGGTATCTGGAATTTCGAAAATACCATCAACTAAAATTGCATGGCCACAAAATGAAATATCCCTTGTCGTTTCACAGGCATCCAGCCCTTGTTTAGATTTAAACCATTGACGTTCTGCATCAACCAGAGAAATAAGCACAATTTCCGTACCCAAGGTCATTTGTGCCAGGCGTGTGAGTCGATCGAAACGAGGCTCTGACTCAGTGTCGAGCAACCCTGTTAATTGCAGCGTCAAAAGTCTTTCTTGTTCTGTAAAGGGCAACTCGGGTATTTGCATGAACGACTCCAGTGTTAATAGTTATGCGAGCGCATAGAAGCGTTGATAAATAACGTCCATTGATCGCCAAGCTGATTAGCTTCAAATACGTGCATAATCTTTTCTAATTGCATAGCCCAGCCTGTTTATTCTTGTCTACTTTGGCTTATATATCTGTTCACTGTAATGACGTTTCGTTTGCCATCATTTGCTTAATCTATTTAACTCACGTACAGCCAGCTCGAAATTTAACTGTTCTATCGTGTCAAAAAGGTCTTTTGTCATACTGAGCCATTGCTCGTGACCAACAAGTTTTTCTTTCAGCTGCTGAGACAAAGTTAACACTTCCATATTAGCAGTCTGCAAATATGGCCTGAGTGTCTCGAGCATTTGTACTAAGTCATCTTTATCGTAAGCTGGGGGTAAAGCAGCTTCAGAAGTTTTAGCCTCCTTTTTTGCAAGCAGCTGATGAATATCTGACAACTCCTGCCGTGCAATAAAGTCTAAGCGCTCTGGAAGTTCAGAATAAAGAGGGCTAAGTTCGAATTCTTCTGAGTTAAAATATTGTTTAAGCTGAGTTTCAAGCAGGCAAATGACCTGATATACAGTTGCAAGACCTATAGTGCCTGAGGTTCCTTTGATGGCATGCAAGATAGCCAGAACTTCGTGGTGATCGTTTTGTTTGATTTTTTCCTGCAGACTGACAAGCTGGCTGGTAAAGTTTGCTTCGAATACATGGATTAACCGTCTGAAGAATGCCTCTTTCCCACCAAAAGGCTTAAGCAACACGTCAAGATTTTTTTTCTCAAAATGAATTTCTTGCAATTCAGGCTGAGCAAGGTTAACCGTTTCGGATGGAGCTTTCTGACGTTCATTATCAACACTATTACTATCTGCCGCATCACCAGAAAGCCTTGCCGAATGAACCGGCTGCTCCGTTGATTCATCGGATAAAAGAAGAAGATGAGTATCTTTATCAAGGTTCTTGTTGGTAAAAAATAAAATAGTTTCAATGACTTTATCTAAATCAAAAGGCTTGGCTAAATGCCAGTTCATTCCAGCATTAATGCAGTCTTCTTGATCAGATGTATAAACATTAGCTGTCATAGCGATAATAGGCAGTGATGCAAAGCGCGCATCAGCACGGATTTGACGTGTGGCCTCTAAGCCATCAATGACAGGCATCTGAACATCCATCAATACCAGGTCGTAACTGATATTCCCTTTAATAACTGCATCAATACCTTCCTGCCCACCGACGGCCATATCCACTGCAGCGCCTTCGTGTTCCAGCAGCTCAGAAGCCACTACACGATTAAATTCATTGTCTTCCACCAATAATAAACGCAGGCCTTGTAAAGGAGATGCACTTAGCTCTGGCGTTACTCGCAAAGAGGGTTTTAGTATATCTCCAGAGATGGCTCGTTCAATAAGCAAGCCAACTTGCTGTGATGTGACTGGCTTCGTCAGATAAGCCGCATAAGGAAGCACTTCTGTAGTTTGCGCTTTCATAATTTCGTCGCGGCCAAAGGCACTGACCATAATCACCACAGGCAAATTGCTTGCATCGGATTTTGCTTTGATGCACTGTGCCACTTCTAGGCCATTCATGCCTGGCATTCGATAATCCATCAATACCACATGCAGAGTTTGATTTGTTGCAAAACAATACTCAACACAGTCCAACGCCTCTTCACCTGAACTCGCTACCATGACACGGGCACCAAGTTGCTCTACTGTTTTTTGCAATATCTCCAAAGCAGCAGCATTGTCATCAACAATTAATACGGTAGTATCAGCACCGATAGAGGCGAGACGTTCGTCCTCAACTTCAGTGGCGACATTAAACTCCAGGTCAAACCAAAAACGACTGCCTTTGCCTAGCTCACTTTGCAACTGCAACTCTCCCCCCATCAACTCAACAATACGCTTGCTGATCACCAGACCAAGACCTGTGCCGCCATACTGACGGGTTGTTGAGGCTTCGGCTTGAGTAAATCCTTCAAAAATACGCTGCTGCTGAGATGAACTAATACCAATACCGGTGTCACGAACACTAAAACGGACCCGCGCTTTTTTGTCTTGTAATTGCAACAGCGTTAATTGAAGAACCACTTCCCCCTCAGTTGTAAACTTAATCGCATTGCTGGTCAGGTTTACTAACACTTGTTGCAATCTTAGCCTGTCGCCTGCTACAGCAGTTGGTAAAGCACTGTCAATATCAAACAGCAACTCAATATTTTTTTTGCCTAAACTGGGAGATAACACCACATCAAGTTCTCTAAGCAATGATTCGGTGTTAAATGGTTGTTGCTCCAGTTCGAGTTTACCGGCCTCAATCTTGGAGTAATCAAGAATATCGTTAATTAAATTCAGCAAGGATTTGGCTGCGATCTGCGCTTTACTGGTGTACTCGTGTTGCTGAGTCGAGAGTTCTGTAGATTTGATCAACTGCAGCATCCCTAGTACCGCGTTCATCGGTGTTCGGATTTCATGACTCATATTGGCTAAAAACATCGACTTAGCGCTATTTGCCGCCTCTGCTAAATATTTAGACTTTCGCAGTTCAAGCTCTTTAGCTTGTTGCACAAAAAATCGTTCTCTATTTTTTCGATTAGTCTCAACTAAAAAAGCAAGCAGCGCCAGTAGCAAAGAAGCCATGGTGCCGAATAAACCTACTTTAACAGGGGATTGTAAATGCATGCTTTGAATAAGTGCAGGTTGAGCCGCCATATTAAAGCGCCAGCTACGTCCATAGATAGTTTGTACAGCATTTACAGGGTACAAGCCCATTGTATCCACAGCATTATTAAAAAAACGAACCGGAGTTTCTGGTTCAGTCACATCGTCCAGGCTAAGTATAAATTGATTGGCATCCACTCTGACATGAGCTAATACCTCGTTCATGATCAGGGGAGCATAACTCCAGCCAAAAGCTTGTTTTTCCCTCTCTACCGCAGTCTCTGGTGTTTTCACGCTGCGGTACAGAGGCATCAGTATTAAAAATGATTGTTGTGGTAAACCTGATGCCTGTACCAGAGTAATGGGACCGGTTAATCTGACTTCACCACTCAGCATTGCCGATGTTGCGGCAGCGTATCTATTATGCTCTGAGGCGATGTCCAAACCCACTGCAGCTTTATTTCGTTCAACAGGCTCAATGTACTGAATCACATAGCGCTCTTTTGAGTTCGGCGATAGTTCCCTGATACTAAACTCAGGCCAGCCGTCTGCACGCGCATTTGCTAAAAACTGCGGTGTCTCACTGACAGGCACCCTGCGAATAAAACCAAAACCTCGAGCGCCGGGGAATTCGAGATCAACATCACGCGTTAAACTATAGCGGTAAAATAGTGCCCGACTGATGCCATGCTCACCTGCTGTTAATACTGAACCTCTGGCACCGCGTAAACCATACTGGTATAGCTTTACTTTGGTTAAGATGTCCTCTGAGACGAGAGCAAGCGCCCCTTGCATAGCCTGATTAATACGCAGCATATTGTTGCTCCGGGTTTGGTATCCCAGTAACACACTAAGCGTGATGCCAACCAGCAAGACCAGCAAAGACCATCGGTATTTCAATAAAACTTCAGCCTGCTTATTCAATGCCTATTCCTTGTATTTATCAGCAGATAGCGCAGCAACACACTGGAAGTAATGGAAAAAGTATTGCTGTATGGCTAGCCTGTTGCTTATCGAATATAGTCGCAAATTGCCTGAAACGACATTCAAAAAGTAACGTGCTAACTATTATTAAAACAAATCCTTGCTATGAGCTTACCATCTGTTAATAGCTGTACTGCCTTCATGAATCCTATGAAAGGAGCACCACACATCTTTCTTATTCCGTAAACGGCAGCGCTGCAACTTGCATGAAAAAATCTCGTACAAATAGTTATTCAGACATAACAAGACCTTGATAAATAGCGTCCAGTTGATCGCCAAGCTGAGTAGCTTCAAAAGGTTTTTCTATCACAGCAACAGCGCCAGCATCTATATATTGTTGCTTTTCAGCTTGTTGAATACGTGCAGTCATAAACACGACAGGAACCTTGGCATAGCCCGGCAGTTTTCTGAGCTCAATCAAGGTTTGAAGGCCATCCATCCCAGGCATCATCGCATCCAACAACACCAGATCTGGTTCAAAATGCGAAGCTTGGGCAAGAGCATCAAATCCACTTTCGCAGCTGACCAAAGTCAAGCCAGATAAATCGACCAAGGCCATTTCGACAATCATTCGAATTGATTCATCATCTTCGACATGTAACACTTTTTCTAATTGCATAAGGTCTCCACTTCAAGGTTGTCCAGCATTTAGCATCTGCGCTATATGCTCAACTAATGCCGAAGGCTGTACTTTGGTTTTGCCAAACACCGCTGTCGCCTGATTTCGTTGATTCACGCTAATATCCTGAGCTGAGAAAATAATCACAGGAACTTTTCCATGCAATAGCTCCAGATCCGGAAACAGCTGCCAGCCCTCTCCATCAGGTAATCCTATATCCAATAACACCAGATCATACTGATTTGTTCTGAGCTTTAATCGTGCTTCTGCGAGGCTGGCTGCATGATGGTAATGATAGATGGGTTCCAGTTGCATTTTCAAAATAGATACAATGTCTTCATCATCTTCAACATGAAGAATACGTGAAGCCGAACCCGATGAGTTGCCCAAGGATAGTAAGTACTCTATTTTCTGGCACAGTACTTCTGAATTAACAGGCTTCTCCAACCAATCTACCGTATTTGCTATCGCATTAAGTGCCAACTTTCCCTGATGGATATAAGCAGAAATCACCAGAACAGGCAGATGCGCGTAGTCTGAAGAGTCTCGTAATCGTAGAAAAAAGTCACTGCCACTTTCGCCATTTAAGTTCAGATCCAAAGTAATAAGATCATAGGTGCGTTGTTGTAATAATAGCCAGGCTTGCTCCAGTGTATGGGCAACATCTGCAGTGTAGCCATTCGTAGCAAGTAATTCCTGAATGGTAAAAGCAGTATCAGCATCATCTTCAACGACCAGAATTTTTTTGGTAAGAATCGGTTGTTCTGCCTTATCTACCAGAGGTAATTCAATCCAAAATGTACTGCCTGCACCATATTCGGAGTCTACGCCTATCTGTCCGTTGCTTTGCGATATGATATCCCGACTAATGGCAAGACCAAGTCCTGAGCCTGTCGTTTCTCTGTTATTACCATTATCTAATTGAGAGAAACGCTGGAAAAGCCGTGAAATCTGCTCTGCAGTCAGGCCACGTCCCTGATCAGCTACGGCGATACGCAATACCTGTGGCTTTAACACGCTATAGACAGATACGATGGAGCCTTGGGGAGAAAACTTGGCAGCGTTAGAAATCAGATTTGCTAACACTTGCTGTATCCTTGCAGGGTCTATATGTAGAAGAACATCATCTACGTGTCCTAGTTTCAATTCTACTTTATGCTGCTGAGCAAAGGGCTGATTATGCTCTAGTGCACTGTGTAGCAACAACGAACTGCTAACAAACTCAGCATGAAATGCAAGTTTGCCTTGAGAAAGCTTTTCCATATCCAATAAGTCATTGACTAATGCAATCAATCTTTTGTTGTTTTTAACTGCTATCCCCAGAAGTTTCTCGGCTTTTGCTGGTAATTCACCTGCGGCACCACTGAGGAGTAAATCCAATGAACCATTGATCGAGGTCAACGGAGTTCGCAACTCATGGCTAACGGTAGAGATAAAATCCTGCTTTAAACGATCCAATTTTAAGGTTTCTGTCAAATCAGTAATGGTAGACCAAATCATTTCTTCACCAGACGGACTGACAAATTTAACGCCGCGAAGCTCTATATCAACAAGATGGCCGTTCTTATGACGGTATTGTTTACGGTAAGGGCCATATCGACCTGTTTCATTGAGCAGGCGCAATTGTTCTTGTTCTTGGGGGGCAAAAGCTTCTGGTGTCAAATCAAAGTAGCTGAGTTGTTGAAGTTCCTCAAAGTTGTATCCGGTTAGTTTTTCCATAGCCGGGTTTGCTTCCAGATAAACACCGTCAGATAATCTATTGAGTAAAATAGAGTCGGGCGACAAATCAAACAAAGCCCTTAGTTTTTTCTCTGACCACAACAGCTCTTTTTGTCTATGCTCCATGAACCGGGCAGTACTTTTTTGCAGTTTAGTGCTGATCGTATATACAGATGCCAGCCCCATCAAAAGTGCAATAAGCCAGATTATGTTGAGAATCCAATCATTACGTGATTTTTCACGCTGCATAGACGTGATATCTAACCAATTCACCAATACAACGCCTGCTTCAGAGCCGGATTGTTTAAATTCAGGCCACGGCATCAACGTTAAAAGGAAAGTCCTGCCGTCTTGTTGAACTGATAAAAAGGCAGAGCTGTTGACCTTTTCCGGGATATGCTGAAGAAGCGCTGTTTCTTGTAAGGCGCTATCTTCAGTACTCCAGAACAACGTGCTGCCTGCACTGAATTTAGCTCGCTGATCGTCAGTCAAGACCTCAAGTAAGGTTTTATTAATGATAAATGCCATACCAGAGTTTTGAGAGCTTTTACCAGGCAGGGAGCTTTGCTTTGAACTTAAAGTGCCTGATAGACCATAGCCAACCTCGATGGCTGCAATCACTTTATTATTTTGGCTCATAGGTACAACAGCTCTTAAGCCCAAACCGTTACGACCAATCTCCAATCCGCTAAAAGCTTGTCCTGTTTTCAATACTTCAACGACTAAAGGCCGAACATCAGCCAACACATCACTATGAAACTCTGGTTTGTGTGCTCGGTATAAAGTAAATGCCTGAGGCGCCAAATGAAAGTGCAGTTGCTTTACGCCATGCTGATGAAGGTATTGCCAATAGGGAGTAACAATCTGATGTAGTTGTTCTCTGATAGGACGCAACTCTTGCTCAAGCGCAGAATTCTGATAAGAAATGGAGGCCTGAACCAATAACTCTGTAACCAACCGATTTTTCTCTACAAGTTGCGCCGTCATTAATGCCTGTTGCATTAATTCTGCTTTAGTTTTTTCCAGAGTATTGAGTTCTTCAGCATATATATGATCATATCGGCTTTGATACTGAGTATTGCGCAACGCATTAGTAACGAATGCCGCACTAATAATCACTGATGCAAATAGAGAACATATTAAGTAAGTCCAGAACTTGGGTGTGCGGTTTGTAAATGACTCCATGGTCGATCTCGCTCCTTAAATTGCTCACCTGCGGCAAAGTCTCTAAAGACAATGAACTTATTTAATGCACAATAGCTTTGTTTAAAGCTTTAGTGCAAGCATTGACTTAATCTCTTCTAAGTAAATGACATCGACCACTTCAACCCATATTTATGTGATGAAGTCTTAGCCTAAAATCAAAAAAAACGATATATTTGATAATAGCTTAATCAATTAAGCCAAATAGTGAGAGAAAAGATTGCCTCAGTTCATTAAACTGACACGTCAGCTTAGATTGCACAGAGCCATATTTCAGTGAAATCCGGAGTTTTGTATGACCATTTTGCGCCGTAATAACGTTCAGATCATCGGAGATATGAACAAGCCTGTACTCATCTACGCACACGGATTTGGCTGCAGTCAAACGATGTGGGAAGCAATTACCCCCGCTTTTAGGGAAAACACCTGCCAGATTGTATTTGATTTTGTGGGTAGCGGTCAGTCAGAAATTAATAACTATAGTTTTAAACGCTACTCAACTCTCGATGGTTATGCTCAGGACCTGCTCGAAATATGCGATGCGTTAAAACTTGAACGTGATGTCATTTTCATTGGGCATTCTGTCAGTTGTAGCATAGGAATTCTGGCAGCGAACGCAAAACCAGGGCTCTTTCATAAAATGATTCTGCTTGGGCCATCTCCTTGTTTTATGAATATGCCACCGGATTATCATGGGGGTTTTGACAAAGCAGATCTTGACGGTCTGCTTGAATTGATGGACCAGAATTACTTAGGCTGGGCGAGTTATTTGGGCCCTATAGTGGCTGGCGCGGAAAACGATCCAAAAGTATCAGGCCAGCTCTCCGATAGTTTTTGTTCCACCGATCCGGTGATCACCCGGCACTTCGCACAAGCAACTTTTTTTGCGGACAATAGAGCGGATTTTGCCAAACTAACTGTCCCGAGTCTTATTTTGCAGCATCAGCACGACCTGCTTGCTCCTCTGGAAGTTGGTCGCTATGTCCAGCAACAGATTAAAGATAGTCGCTTACAAGTCTTGGATGTATCTGGTCACGCTGCTCATATGAGTCATCCGCATTTAGTGATTGATGCTATCAATCAGTACCTCGAGACGGAGTTAAACTCTTGAGTGGGTCAACTGAGCTGGATGCTTTGCCATGTTCTGTTGTGGTGACAGACCTGCATGGAGCGATTTTATTTATTAACCAATATGCGTTAGCTACTTTTTCTATTTCAGATCAGACTCACCATCTTCAAATTGAGCAACTTTTTCCACCTGCAGCCAACATCTTTCTGCAAACACATTTATGGCCTTTGTTACGAAAAAACGGAGCTGTGAGCGAGCTCTATCTGAAAATTAAGCGAGAGCCGCTCGCACCTTTGCCAGTGTTACTTAACGTTCAAGAGGGTACTTTTGAGCAACAATGCTGTTATCGCTGGGTTATTCTTCCGGCGGAGCAAAGGGCAAGCTTTGAACAAGAGTTAATCCATGCCAGACAGCAGATGCAGCTCCTTATAAAAGAAACTGAAGCTAACAAATATATGCTTCAAACCGTGCTTGATGGCGCCCAGGACGTTGCTATTTTAGCTATATCAAAACATGGCGACATTTGTTTTGCCAATTCTGGAGCTGAGATCTTATTTGCACAACCGGTTTCAGATTTAGTGAATAAATCAGTGTTGAATTTTTTTAGTCAGGATCTGGCTTCTGACCAGAGCATTCATGAAGTACTTCGCACTGACTCTGATTCTTCACAATCCACTTTATTGCCCGCGACATTCGAAACTCAGTTGCTCAGAGATACTGGCGAAAACATTGATGTTCAGCTGCAAATCAGACAACTTAATTCATCCCTGGTCTTGGGTAACATGCAGTTTATTTTGCTAATCAGCGATATCAGCAAGCGAAAGAACTATGAAAAACTGCAGAACGACTTTATTGCGACAATCAGTCATGAACTGAGGACACCACTGACTTCTATTCTGGGGAGTCTGCATTTATTAAGCTCAGGTAAGTTGGGTGAGATTCCTGAAAAAGCGAAAAAACTGATAGGCATAACGGTCAACAACGCGAACAGGCTAAAAAGCCTGGTCACTGAGGTATTGGACTTTTCAAAACTAAAAACAAACAAGCTGTCAGTTAACATGCAATCTTTATTATTACAGCCCTTACTTGAAGAGGCGATTGCAGAAAATCAACTTTATCTGCCAGACAAACGGATCTCCCTGAAGTTGAGTATCCCGAAACAGCCAATTAAGGTCTTGGTCGACCAACTGCGTTTTATGCAAGTCATCTCAAATTTGTTATCTAACGCCATTAAGTTTTCTTCACCCAATACTCTAGTCAGGGTGGATGTAAAACGTGAAGATAAAGTCGTTATCATATCCATAGAGGATCAGGGCCCAGGTATTAAAACAGAATTTTTACCTTATTTATTCACTCAATTCAGTCAACAAGACGGTGCAACAAATCGAGCTTTTGAAGGCTCAGGACTAGGATTGGCGATCAGCAAGGGGCTGGTCGAATCAATGCAAGGAAATATCGGCTATCGAGCCGGAAAGAATAGTGGAGCTGTGTTTTGGTTTAGCCTACTTACTGAGTCCGAGAACGCAGCTTAACGGCTTTTCTAAACATTTGCAGTGCTTCTAACGCTGGGTTTCACTGGCACGAGAGTAACCTTTTCGTTTAAATTCGGTCTCCGTCTCTTGGCGTGCATTATCTATGAACATACAATACTGCTTTAGCAACGTGAGCTGTTGTCGCTGGCATGCCTCTTCAATGCACTTTGCCAAATAAGACAGTCTTGTCGCTCCAAATGCATAAGCGCTGCTTTTCATCGCATGCGCTAAAATTTCAATCTGTTCATAGTTCTGATCGCGAAGAAAGACTTGAACTTGGGAAATTTGCTTTTCTATGCCAGATAAAAATATGTCCAATAGGCTCTGAAACTTTTCTACAGGTAAATCATGCTGCAAACGTCTTAAAATACTCTCTTCAAGAAGTACTCCCATTATCTGCGAAGTATTTTCTGAGTTGAAACTACTGTCATCTGCAGAAGGTTTGGCTAGCCAGTGCATTACCCGCTTAATTAACATTGATTTACCTATTGGTTTTGTTAAAAAATCTTGCATGCCAGCAGTGATGCATCGTTGATTCTCGTTTTCTTGGACATGGGCAGTTAACGCTATAATGGGAGTTCCGATAGCAAGTTGCTCGTTGCGGATAATCTGTGTTGCTTGTATGCCATCCATAACGGGCATTCGCATATCCATTAGGATGAGATCAAAGTGTGCATTCCGTAAAATATTTACTGCATCTTCTCCATTTGCAGCTTCAGTGACTCGAATACCTTCTAAACCCAGGAAAGTGCTGATTGTTAAACGGTTTACTTCACTATCGTCAACCAAAAGGATTTGGAAGGCCCGGTTATGTTGAGGTGGTGATAACATAAGTAGAGGTTTAGTGGCTCGCTCTAAAACAAAGGCTTGTTTTCGCTGTGAACGCGCAGCCCGCAGCGCAGCAATGATATCCTGACGGCGGTAAGGCTGACTTATAAAAGCAAAATGGCGTGGGCATGCAGCAAGAGCCGATGTCAAATCATCTCCGGCGCTGATTATACAAAGTCGCTGCTCTTCAGCGCTAAGTTGTAATGGGTCAAAAGGCAACTCAGCACTATTGGGTTGCGTATCCACAATCACAATTGCATGGTCTGGCAGGTGCTGAAATTCGTGCTTCGTGATTATATGTTGCTGCGCTACCCCTAAGTTCGCCAATTGCTGCATAAAGCAACTCAGCCATCGCGGGTTATTTGAATACAGGAAAATCGATAATTGCTGTAGCTGCTTAAACTGTCGTTTTGGCCTATCCCCTGTAATTGGCAGAGCCAATCTAAAGGTTGTTCCAACATCTTTGGTACTTTGCACAGTCAATTCTCCACCCAACTGCTGTGCCAATAAACGACTTATCATGAGTCCTACGCCCGTACCTGAGGAAGAGCCATCTTGATGGAAACGAGTGAACTCCTGAAATAGCGCTTTGATCTGTTCCGCTGTTAAGCCTTTACCTGTATCTGTGACCTCACAGCACCACCAGGTTTTTGTCTCGTTGTGAAGAGTCTCTTGCAGACTCCAACTCTGAACAGTCACTCCACCAACTTCAGTATACTTACAAGCATTACTCAGCAAGTTACTCAAAATTTGCCGCAACATAGTGATATCTGTATTGATTGCGCGAGGCACATCGGACTCAATTAAGTATACTTCTAAGCCTTTTTCGGACAAGCTTTGTCTGTAAATATCCAGATGCTCTTCAAGTATTGCTTTAGGACGACACCATGACAAGTGTACCTCGCGTTTACCTGCCTCAATCTGTCCAAGATCAAGGATGTCATTGACCATGTTGAGTAGTCTATCTCCAGCCTGCTGAGCAGTAGAGACGTATTTCAGCTGCAGATCACTTAATGCGGTGTGCTGTAAACACTCAATCAAACTGAGTATTGCATGTAATGGTGTGCGGATTTCATGACTGACAGAGGTTAAAAACCTTGATTTTGCTCTGTTTGCCTCTTCTGCTTGTTTTAACGTGTCAACAATTTTCTTTCTGCTATTTTCGCGCTCGGAAATATCGTTTATTACCGCAACAAAAATAGTGCCATTGGCACTTTCAACTGGCGTAATTTCCATCTCTATTGGAAACTCGTCATGATCAGCATTTAACGCACTGACTTCAATACGTTTTCTCAGAACTGGACCACTACCTGACTCCTGATAGCGCTTCATACCAGCATAATGCATCTGCCGGTACCGCTCAGGGATAATAATTTCAGCCATAGCTAAGCCTAATACATGTTGACGCTTGAGCTTAAACAACCGCTCTGCGCTGGGATTGAACTCTATAATCCTGTCATGTGTATTGATCGCCACAATAGCTGAAAGATTCGATTGCAGTAGAGCATGTTCAATTGCAGTTACCGTATCTGAAACGTCGTTATGAGAACCAGCAACCAGAGTTAAAGATGTACGCTTTTTTAACCAAATACCCCAAGCAAAAAAACACATAACAATAGAAAACAAAAGAAACAGCCAGATCATCATGATATTTCCTAACGCTAATAAGCTTTATTACAAGGATAGTCACCAAATGACATGCAGGGATGAGTAAGTTACAAAAGCTTAGCAAAAAAGATTATCATTGGACGTAATCTCTTAAGATAAGCCCTACATTGCTCATTGTAAAAATAATGCAAAGTAAAAAGTTGGCTCGTTAAATGCTCCAGCTTGGACTACGGATAATTTCATAGCCCATTTAGGAGCCTGTTATCATGTCAACACAGCAAATCGTATTTTGTCCTGATAGGGAAACCTCCGATTGGGATAGCATTAGTAAAATCATAAACCAAGCACTACAAAACAAACATTTCAGTATGGTCTATCAACCCTTGATATCTGTGAACACAGGTAAAGTTGTTGGCTTTGAGTCTCTGGTTCGTTGCCAGTCACCCGAATTTGGCGTGATTCCACCGGATAGGTTTATACCCTGTGCCGAACATACAGGGCAAATACTAGAACTAGGTAACTGGATTATCCATCAAGCGCTATTGGATATGAAATGTATACTAAACCACGGTCTTGGTGATATTTGCCTATCGTTAAACGTCTCGCCCGTACAATTATTGCACAGCGACATATTTGAACTGATTATGTCACTACTTCATAAATTTGCTATCCCTCCCTCGGCGTTAAAACTAGAACTGACCGAAACTGCGTTAATCAACAATCCACAACAAATTGCCAAGGCTTTTGATGCTTTTAAACATGAAGGAGTAAACATATGGTTGGACGATTTTGGTACTGGTTTTGCGTCACTGAGCTTGCTTCGAAAATTTAATATTGATGGGCTAAAAATCGATCGAAGCTTTGTCGAAGGCATAGCAAATAATGATGATGATTTCACCCTATGTAGTGCCGTTATTGCGATGGCGCAACGATTAGGCTTGCACATTATTGCCGAGGGGGTTCAGACAGAAACTCAACTGCAGATACTAGGCCAACTTGGTTGCGATGTTGTGCAGGGATATCTATTGGGTAAACCAGATACACTAACTAACAGCCTTAAAATGTGGGCATCATAAAACGGGCATTTAATTTGCAATTTGCTATGCAAGGTGCAAACTAAATTATCAAATGACAAACTTTAGCTGGGTTTTTACGCTAATTTATCAGTAATGCATCAAAGATGCCTCAGTCTATTTTGGATTGGGATGAAAAGATAAAAATAACAGTTCAAAGGAAAGCGTTATGACGGATATCGAACTACTCACGATCCCTTTACTCGATGAAGGCACAATTCAGGCGATGAGTGATGATGTAGGCTCAGATATATGTTGGCAATTAACGCATGTATTTATCCGCGAACTTCAACAATTACTCCAAAAAATCAGAATAGCAACTGAACAGCAGCAGACGTTAGATATTATTGATGCTGTACATATTTTAAAAAATTCAGCGGCTTTGTATGGTGCAAGCAGACTAGCATTTATTTCCAATGAGTTGCATGAAGCCCCCTTGTTAACACCCACACAGCGTCTTCAACTCACAGATAATTTGATTAAAATTGGTCACCAAACTTTGCTGCTGTATCAGGACCGTTTCGCAGAGCCGGCGATAAGGAATAACTTGCATGAGTAAATTAAACAAAGACACACTCGTTTATGTAGTCGAAGATAGCCAGTCCAGCGGCGCTTTGTATTGTAAGCAGTTAGAAAAAGCTGGTTTCAATACACAGCACTTTATTGATGGTTATTCTGCCTTAGTTGCAATTAAACACACTATGCCAGATGTTATTGTTCAAGACGTAAAGCTTCCGGATATCAGTGGGTTGGAAGTGTTGAAGTTCGTAAAAAAGCAAAGTATATCTGCACAAGTTGTGATTATAACGTCCAATAGCTCTATTGATATCGCGGTTGAGGCCATGCGCTTGGGAGGCTTTGATTTTATTGAAAAACCCTTTACCGCAGAGCGTTTGGTGACATCAGTAATAAATGCGAATAATCAACTCAAAGAAAACCAGATAAAAGCGCTCAACCACAATGAAATTTCACTGTTACTACAACAGGATGTTATTGGTGAATCTCTGGCAATGCAAACAGTGTTTCGTTTGTTAAACAGTGCATCTCGTAGCAAAGCAAGCGTGTTTATTACGGGTGAAAGTGGGACAGGCAAAGAGGTGTGCGCACAAACTTTACATAATTCAGGAGCTCGGAGCAAGGGACCTTTTATCGCCATAAACTGCGCTGCAATCCCGACAGAACTGTTTGAATCAGAGTTTTTTGGTCATGTTAAAGGTGCATTCAGTGGCGCCCTGACCGAGCGAAAAGGTGCAGTTGAAGTAGCGAATGGCGGTACACTATTTTTAGATGAAATATGTGAGATGGAGTTACCATTACAGGCAAAATTACTGCGCTTCTTACAAACTGGTACCTTTTGCAAGGTCGGTAGCAATGAATTACAACAAAGTGATGTACGTATTGTCTGTGCCACTAACCGTAACCCTGCAGCCGAAGTAGGTGAGGGAAGGTTTAGAGAGGATTTATATTACCGACTAAATGTGATCCCGGTACAGCTGCCACCGTTACGTGAGCGAGGTAATGATGTTTTGTTATTGGCAAAGCACCTGTTACAAAAAAAGGCTGCCGAAAATGGTAAATCGTTCCAACAATATTCGCCAGAAGTTGAGCAATTTTTTTTGAATTATGACTGGCCAGGCAATATCCGCGAGCTACAAAACACTATTGAAAATATTGTTGTGATCCATGATGCCGACATGGTTACATCATCAATGTTGCCTGGCAACTTGGGGCAGAATCAATCTGTTATGCCTACTGTTGCCTTGTCCAAAACCATGAACAAGCAAGATTCCAAGACCCCACCATCACACCATGATATCGTTCCTTTATGGGTGGTTGAAAAAAATACTATTTTATCAGCTATTAGCCTATGTGACGGCAATATACCTTTGGCTGCTGCTTATCTTGGTGTCAGTGCATCAACTATTTATCGTAAAATGAAAGCCTGGTGACAGACTGACTTCGTTACAAGTCTAAACTGTCACACTAGCTTAAATTGTCGAATGTATTGTGACCTCATCAGCACGTTCAGCCAAGCTAGTAAGGTTGTAATAAAAGCCCGTTAAAACTTAACTATAACTCTAACTTGATCCCGATACAGGCCAGGAACCGGGAACCTGTCTTCTTGAATGGTAGACACCAAAAGCTGAACTCCCTGTGCCTGACCACTTCCAAGTCCAGAAATACTTTGGTCAATATCTGGGCCTACGAAGGTACTGCCGTCACTTGTCTTAATTACATAAGGAATAATATTGGTATTTAATGCCATATGACGTAGGCCGTTTGAGAAGTTGTCGCCAGCATCAACATAATATTGATAGCTAAGTTGTTTTGTGCAATTGATATCTAGCGGTAGTATGGCACTGCTCACAGTCCCCAAATACGATAGACTGCCAAGTGATACATCTGTTGTGTGGACACTGCAGCTAGCCGAAACAGTAAGCTGTACATTGACTAGAATGGTTTCACTACCAGTATCACGGCCAATGCAAATACCAAGTAAACCTATACCAGAGCAGTAATCCCAACTCCACAAGATAGCAATAGTATCGGTATAGGTTCCCACCGCTACATTAGCAACAGCAGTATTTAAATATAAAGGAATTGTGCCATCGGCACCAAATAACCCTAATAAATCAATAAGATTAAAGGAGCCAAAGTTTTTTGTACTATTTAGTACGAAGGGGCTAGTTCTGGCTGCATCCGTATACAACACATAAGGGATAGTGTTACCGTTAACGTTTTGCAACTGAAAGTTAGCGGCTACTAAAGTCGCATCAATTCGACTGAAATCAAGTAAGTTAACGAATCCACTGCAACTGAAATTTGAGCTAAAACTTGTTGATAGTGATGATGTTGCAATTTGTGCAGATGGGAAAGTACCTAAACTCTGTGCCGACTTTCCGCCTACGACGCAACCTGCATGAAGTTGAAAACTCGCCAATAGTACACAAAATGTAACTGCAATTAGACATTTAGTAGACATATTAATTCTCCTGAGTACTACAGACAAAAGGGCCCAATACCGGAATATCATCTGGTATAACGTCAAAATTAAATTCGACAACGCAGCTAAACTTCCCATTTTTTAAGGTCACGGTATTCGTTTTTTGCAGTTTTTCCAGATATAACTCGCCATCCCAGCCAACAAAATATGGAACCTCTTCATTATTCAGCATAACAGTTGTGCCTACAGGTAAAGGTTTCCCTTTTATGTCATGCACAATAATAATCGCTGCATGAGTTTGATAAAGTTCAAAATTAACTCTAGCCCCATGGCCAGAGGCTGTCACAACAGTGACACGGTCATTCACAACATTCGTATCAAGAGGGAGTGGTTTGGTGTTAATACTTATATTGACGGGGTTGTAAGAAGCAAGACCAGTGACTAGCAGTAAGCCGTTACTATCTGACTCACCGACTAACTGATTTTCTACGACAACAGGAACATTGGCTAACCCTCCTGTTGAGACGATGGCAAAAGAATCAGCGATGCGGTTTCCTAATAACAGGGTATTGTCAGACCATACTACCGCACCAGAGGCTTGTGCATAGTAACCTTTGCTTTCTCCTATATCATAAACTCCCCCTGAATATTCAGCAGTTCTGCCCTTCCAGCTTCCGCTAGCTGAGTAGTCACTAGCACCGACAACAGTGCTTGCTACCCAACGCAACCCTTGGTTGCTGGCGCGAGCTTGACTAGCCGTGACTAACGTATTTATTTTGCCCGTGGTATCTCTTTGCGCATTCACATTAGCACGGTAACGACTGCCCAGAGGGACAGACAAACTTATACCAAAACTTGTCGCCGATAACTCAGCATCCCAATTTAATGATGCAGATAGCGATGCCGATTCAAAAGATTGGTTGTAAAACACTGAAAGTAAACGACGTTTCTCCCCTTCAAATGGTTCTAGAATGAAATAACCCGTACCCATCGAAATACCATTATTGAATGAGTATGCGGCGTTGGCTTGTATCTCGCGTTTATTTTGTTGCACTTGCTGAGTTGTGCCAATGTCCTGATAAGTTTGTTGTTGTTGTTTGTACTTAAATGCTACCCCCCAATTACGAGTCTGAAAACGATAACCGAATAAACCTAACCAGCCACTATCTTGTTTACTTTCACCATAAGCTGCGGCAAGTGATATGACCCCTAAATTTGCTAAATTAAAGTCTGTTCCACTACCAATATTGTATACACCAGAACCAAACTCTATATGTGTTCCCAATGTTAGAGCATCGGATAAACCATATCTAAAATCTGCAATGCCTACTGTACTGCTGCCATAGTCGAACGAACTAATGCCGAATCCCTGCCTTAACACGCCTAAATTAAGGTCATAATCAAATATACCCTTGCGTAGCAAATCAGGGGCAATATAAAACTCAACTTCTTGACTTACGGCTTGCCCGTTCAGATCAGTTGTAACAATTGTGGCTGTTGCTAAACCTGTAATTGAGGGTTCACTATCTAATACAAAGGGGCCGGGAGCGACCTGTCCAGCAAAAAGTCTTGCATTATTAACAAAGATCTCTACATCGGATGGCAGTACTGCACTACCGGCAAACTCAGGATAGGGATAGCGCACAAATTGTGGATCCAACTCAAAGCGACGTGAAAACTTCACGCCCCCCATTCGAACCTGACGTGCCCAGCTACTAGACCCACTAATCATGTCACCAACACGCAAAAAACGCATGTTTGCCTCATCATTGTATTGCCAAAAACTGTCATAACGCACAAAGCCTTCATTCATGATTCGACTTACATCACTACCGAAATATTTTCGATAATTTGCAGTTGTTTCAACAATGCCAAAGTTACCAAAACCACGCCACTGCTGAAGTACATCTGCTGTTTGAGCTCCACCACTGAAATCACGTACGTAGGTGTCATAATTCAATAATGCGCCATATGACTTGGTTGGCGAGAGTTGATTCTTGGTAAGAGCAACAATACGCTGTGCTGGAAATAACCCTAACTCGGCAGTTAGATATAATCGCTGTGAGTAGATATCATATTCACACTGAATTGAACTCAGTGCGCAATAATCGATACGGCCGCTTAGACCTTCAGCATAATCAGATAAGCTTGTCTCTGAGAAAATATTTTCTTCGCTCCAAAAATGCTGCTGTTCATGTTCAAACTGTACTAACTCTTTAACTTTGACCCCATTTAAAAATACATCTAAAAATAAGGTTTCAGCACTTATGGACGCACTAAAGAATACAGTTGGGAAAAGCGCAAAAAGTTTTAAGTTACGCATACTTACCTCCCGTCAGCGGGGACCTCTAGAGATACACCATTGACTTCAGCGTGTAATTGCGAACCATCGGCTATCGGAATTTCAGCGACTGAAAAAGCAGCCTCACTGCGTGCTAAAACGTAACCCAGTAACCCAGCAAAGACTGCAGTTTCTTTTCCTTCCGTGTTAATAATTCTGACTTTGGATATTCTTGCATGTCCAGCAGCACGGTTGTTGAATACTAATTGCTTGGTCATCACATCAAATTTGTAACTTAAAGACTGTTGCCAAATACTGATTAATTTTTCACTATCATCTGTTCGACTAGTCGATAAGTCAGGCCCGCCAATAAATAGGGGTAAAGAGTATCGAACCTGTAGTATTAAACCCTTCTCTGGTGGTTGCTCTAAATCAGGGATCTCGTCTAAGAAGACCCGATATAGTTGCTCTCGGTCAGGATTACTGGCAGGTCCAACATTAACTACTCTTACAACCTGTTGTTTGCCAGGCAGGATAGTTAAAGATGAAGGACTTAATACGATGTTTCGGGGTTGCTTAATGTCCTCATCCCCCTCCCAAGGTCTGACCCTAGCTTGAATTTTGATCGTTTTCTCGCTGTTATTTTGTAACGTCAATAATGCAGACTTTTCACCGGATGGAATATCAATATTTACCGGAGAGATCTGTAGCTCGGCAGTATTTCCAAGGCTACTAATCAAGATGAGAGAACCAAAGACAAGCATACGCATAGTTTTCATAATGCCGCTCCTTAAAAAATCATCAATACTTCGATCTTATCCCGATATATTCCAGCTGAAGGAGTGTTCGTTTGAGCAGATATAGCTCCATAAATGGGCAACCATTGTTGATGACCAGTGGCAGTACCTGTTACGGCATTGGTGTTATCCCAAACAACACTGCGACCTGCATCTTGGTATAGCTGGTATGGAACGAATTCGTTGGTTGCTGAATTAACGAGCTTTCTGCTAAAGCTATTAGTACCGTTTTGGCCATTGCCCAGCTCAACTCTAAAACTTAAATTCGGAGAGCAACGAAACCCTATAGAACCATTACCAGGGCTTGAGGTAGCTTCTACACCGTTTGACAGTGTAGTGTGCTCACCAAAATTTATCGTGCCAAAAGTATTGCCGCCACTACCGTTATCCAACACACACCCCTGAGATATCTGGATGCTTATTTCGCTTACGTCCTGTACTTGTTCACCATACAAAAAGCTGTGTGACAAACTTAACAGACCGATCAAAATTTTTGCATGCATGACTTTTTCCTCAGGTCGATGAAGAGAGGTACCTGAACAGTGTTTCTGTTCAGGTACCTATAACATCACCATGAAATAGTCATACGCACAGTATCAATATAGTTACCGGCAGCTGGAGTTGCTTGTCCTGCTAAAACACGACCGTAAATAGTTAAGGGCTGAGCAGCTCCGGTACCAGTCAAAGCTCTAGCCTGCGGACCTTGCCCCCAACGCACTGAACGTGCAGCGTCTTGATACAGTTCGTATCGCACAAAATCCAGACCACCTCTGGTCACCCGACGTTGCCCCGCCTGAGCGTTCACTCCATCATCTAGCGAGACTGCATAAGCTAAATTCGTATTGCAAGTCAGTTCTAATCCGCCAGCTCCCCCTGATCTTGTCGATTCAGCATCAACAAACAGCGCTAAATTACTTTGCTCGCCAAAATCAACTGTACCGAACTTATTCACTCCTGCTCCTGCATTTACAACACCGTTTATTGCACAGCCTTGACCTATTTGTAACAACACGTCTACATCGCCACGTAATTCGCTTGCAGAGACCGATGACGCCATTACTGCGGCACTAACCCCGACAATTAAAGCTAATCTGTTAGTTTTCATAATCCACCTCAAAGTTTTTTAAACATGAGTTCAGATAAACTCCAGGTTATCTTTGCAGGCATAATGCCAACTTTTAAAAAAAATAAGTATTTGTTTTATATAGGAATAAAAAGATGAATTTTTCGTGAGGAGGAATTGACCACCATTTTTTGCATTTTGCAAATCACATTTCCGATAATGCAAATACCATGAAAAACATAGGAGGTATTTTGATGAGTCTACATGGAGTGCACAATGCCTTACATGCGAGTTTAAACGGACGCCTTTATTGATAGTGATCACTCTAGGTATTGGGAACGAGGATAGTTATCTCTTTGGGTAGGAAATAAGAAACCTTCACATTTAAGGGGGCAAAATTCAACCTATACTTTAACAGTTTCTTATATCTGCAACCCCAAAATCAACAAAAGTACAGAAGAGCATAGTTCGAGTCAGACCTTGTTTCGAAGGAGGGCTAAGGATAAGCTTCGCTGCCTTCCTTATGCATGGGTTTACAGCGTATCTGAATGGACTATGCCCTTTCTGCTGAAGGCTTACTTCCTGAAAAAACTTTCGCCAGCTCGTTAAATTGCCAACACCATCTCGCACTGCCGCTTTGCGGCGAGTGCAAACTACATCGAGCACAACCTACAAATCATCGACCCCAAGTCACATAAGCAACCACAACCTCCCTACTCCCTTGGCTTTCTAAACTTCAACACCATTTGGTTCACCTCACCAATCGCCTTGTGTTTGGCTTTTTCTTCTTCAGTGCCAGCCATAGTGGGCGGTAAAGACCAGATGCCTGATGGGTGATCGGCGGTGTCTTTTGGGTTCAGTAGCATATCGTTGCTGGCTTCAAAGCTAAATCCGGCTTCTTTGGCCAGTGTTAACCATAACTGCTCTGGCACATAACCGGTTTTTTTCCAGTCTGTATTGAGCATATTGTCTGGCAGGCGTGGCGCTACAACTCCCAAGACTCCACCAGGTTTTAGCGCTTTGTAAAGGTTAGCCAAGGCATGTTTTAACGAGGTTTCGCCATCAAACAGATAGAGCTGATTGCGGATAGACAGCACTACATCCACGCTGCCTGCTGGCGCTATATCGATATCCGCCAAAGGCGCAAAGTCTGTGACTGTGACATTTTTGTAGATGGGGTGCGATGCAAGTTTGGCTTTGAATTCTGCGCGGCCTTTTTGCATATAGTCAGCGCTTAGAAAGGTGAACTTATCGGAATAATGGGCGGCGTAGAGTTTGCCTTTTTCGGCCAGTAGTGGCGCTAAAATTTCGGTATACCAACCAGAACCCGGCCAGACTTCGACTACTGTGCTTTGTGGTGTCACTTCAAAAAATGCCAGTGTTTGTTCTGGCTTACGTGCTGCATCGCGTTTTTTATTTTCTGCAGTACGTGCTTCATGTTGCAAAGCCTTACTAATACTGATACCAGCATCCGCAGTGGCGGCTAAACTGCTTTGACTTAACAGCAGAAACACAGTCAAACCTAATACTTTAGCTAGCATATCCAATTCCTTTTACTTTCTATTTTTGTCAACGAGCTCTGAATAAAAGGTAAAGGTATTTCATTGTTTTTGAAAGCTATTTAACTGCAAAAGCATAACAAAGCTCAGCATTAATCTGTCGGGGCACAGCAGCATAGCCCTGTGCCCCGACAGATTTGAGCGTCCTGTTGTACTGCCGCTTTGCGACCAGTGCAAGCTACTTTTGTAACTGATACTGCCAGGATAAACCTGTGTCATAACGTGCAGGAAAACCTAACCAACCGCTGCTATTTTCAGTTGCTTGAGCTGCGGCAGCGTCCGTGGGAGTTGGAGCTAATTTCAGATACTCACATTGCTTGCTGATGGCTTTAACATGGCAGTCCAGCATCGCCAACGCAAAATGTTTATTGATGTCGTTGATGCTTTGCGCCGACCAACTGGCGTCGTGGTAATGACCAAAATCCAGTTTGTTTTGTCGTGCTATAGCAGGCGCCGGATGAGGGGCAATATTGTGACGGGCGTTGTGATAGGTCAGCATGTATTTACTGTTGCTGTCTTGACGGCCTGTTTGGTTATACAGCCACTGCATACCTTCATAACCTGACACATCATCCTGATCACCAGCAAAATACAGCAGTGGCACTTTGATAGCTGCCAGCGCTTCTGCTGAAAACAACTTATGCTGGCCTCCCCAGGGCGCTATGGCGATAGCCGCTTTCCAGGCCGGGTCTACTTTTAACTCTGCCGCTGTTTTCGGGTATTGCCCACCCGCGCAACTATTCAGCAATTGCTTTAATGCTGCATTGGTCGCCTGATCTTTACTGCCAGTAAAAGCCTGCACACTTTGCTCGGTAAAGTTAAAGCAGCCCCCGACTGTATTGATAGCGCCATAACCGCCCATGGAATAACCAATCACGGCGGCTGCATCAGTGTTGATCACGCCTTCTAACGCCTTTGGATGCTCGCGAAAGTAAGACAATACAAACTGCTGATCACGGGAGCGATGGTACAAAGTATCCGGAAAACCAGCATAAGGCGCCTTGATAGCATCCACTTCGGCATTGGTCGATTGCGGGTGATCAATAGCGGCCACCACATAACCGTGCGACGCTAAATGTTCAGCCAAGTAAAACATCAAAGTTCTGTAGCCCACATAACCATGGGACAGCACTACCAGCGGGTAGTTTTGTCCAGTTTTGGCTTTGGCATCACGCAGTGCATTAGCCTGAATCCTAAAAGGTTGATGGCTTTTGGTCACATTGTCATAAGTCGCTGGCTGCGCTAAAGCACCAGTTGGCAGAGTTTTTTCTGCCGGATACCAGAGCTCCAGCAGTAGTTCACGGTCTTGTTTTTGTTGGGTCAGCAGGTTTAATTGCGCCGGGTTGGTAATGCGTAAACTAGTCACGCCTACTTGCTGTTTGCCTGTCGCAGCCAGTTGCGGTTGCATTTCAGCTGGTTGTGGCTGATACAACTGCTCTGCGGCTGTTGGCATTGCTGCAGCCTTGGCATCAGCAGAAAATAAACTGCACCCAGCCATAACTGCAGCTGAAGTTAAAAAACATAGTGAGAAGAGGCGCATTCAAGGCTCCTTAAAAAATCACAGAGAGTCTGAGTCAGAAAGAATAAAAGCTGCAGCAGGGAGAGCCTGAATATGATGACCCTCTCCCACCGCAGCCTTGGTTTTTAACAGCCGTTACATAAAGCTTTTGGTGAACTCAATACCAAAAAATGCTGGCGCACCCGGTATAAAGCTAGGGAAGCCAAAAGCACCGCCTGTGTTGCCCGCATCCACCAGATATTCTTTGTCAAACAAGTTGCTGGAATACAAAGTCACAGACCAATGTTGCTGGGTGTTCTCGAGCCCCACACGCAGGCTGGTGAGCTGCACAGCGCCCTGGCTGATATCAAAACCTGCAACAGGAGCATTGGCTTCTTCAAAGAAAATATCGCTGCGAAAACTGCAGATCAACGAGCTATTCAGCTGATATTCGCCGCCCAGTTCGTAGCTATGCATCAGGCCAGTGCCAGCCGTGTATTCCGGCTGCAGGCGGAATCTGTTGCCTGCTAAGTTACCGTTGCTGCTGTCATCATCAATTTTGGCGTCAATCCAGGCCAGGTTGGCAAACCAATCCAGATGGTCTGTTAAGGTGACACTCAACTCGGTTTCTATACCGATATTTTTCGCATTACCGGCGTTGGCTGTGTAGGTGTTACCGGCATCATCACGCAGGCTGACCTGGAAGTTCTGATAATCCTGATAAAACATCGATACCGCATAACGCAGCTCGTTGTTCGCCGTGCTGCCTTTGATACCGGCTTCGTAGTTCCAGATATACTCGGCCGGAATTTCGGTCACTCGTGGTACTACGCCAGCAGCACTATTGGTAGAACCTACATCCATCACTTCTGAACGACGGCCTTTTGAGATCGTGGCATAAACATTCAGCTGCTCGTTCAGGCGATACAAGGCATTAAAACGTGGTAACCAGGCGTCAAAGCTGCCTTCGGCACTAAAAATCTGACCATTAGTGGATACCACCGGCAATAGCGGTGCTTTAGCTAACACAGAATTGGCAAAGTTCGACGCATAACGGCTGGTTTTATCTTCCTCGACATAACGTAAACCTGCGGTCAGCTCTAATTGCTCCGTCACGGCATAACTCATATCAGCAAAAATAGAAAAAGCCGTGTTTTCACCAAAGTTCTGATAGCTGCCCTGATAAGGCAATACCTGCGCCAATCCTTCAGTCAGCACTGGAGTCAAGATATTTACTGTGCCATTGGGGTTAATACAAGGCTGGTTTAACGCCGCTAAACGGCCGATACAGTTCAGGAACACAGATTCTTCAGTGCTGAATGGCACCAATTGAGAGCCATCTTCGTCAAAGTAACTAACGCCAAAGAAGCTATTGAGTTTGTCGCCGCTGTAGTTCAGGCGTAATTCCTGGCTGAATTGATCGCCTACCGCATCTTCGGCAAATTCTAAAAACCAGGCCTGGGTGCCGTCTGCATCAAACACTTCCAGTGAATCAAAACTACGTTTGGCGCTGATGCTGGTGAGCTGCCACTGCTCGCTTAAATCCCAGTTGGCCGTTAAGTTTAAATCTTTCACTGTGCGCTCTACGCCTAAATCAGACTTGCCAAATACTTGCTGGGCTAAAGGGCTACCACTGGCTTCGACAAAGCTATATGGGCTGGTATCACCGCCTGTAGGCGCAAAACGACGGCTTTTAAAAGCTGTGCCTGTGTCGTTATTTTTCTCGTAGTTGTATACCAGATCGACAGTTAAATCTTCATTTGGCGTAAAACGTAAGGACGGGCGAATGCCAGTACGTTCAATGCCATGCAGGTCCGGCTGGTTTTGTGCAATATTGTCAACATAACCATCACGCTCTTTATAAGTAAACGCTAAACGCCCCTGAACTTTTTCTTCTCCGCCAGTGATAAAACCATTTACATTTTTCGCAGAAAAATTGCCAGCACCTAAAGTCACGGCAGCTTCAAATTCTTCCTGAGGTTTACGGGTGGTGACGCTTAAAGCCCCCACAGATGCCGCTGTACCAAATAAAGTGGCTTGTGGCCCTTTGACTACTTCAACTCGTTCAATATCAAAGAGTTCAAAGTAAGAACCGCGTGAACGAGAGATATCTGTGCCGTTGTAATAGACAGAAACCCGCGGGGAAGCCTGAGCAGAGCCACTGTCTGAGGTAATACCACGAATGACAAAACCCGGGTTGTTTGGGCTTTGCTCCTGGATCACTAAACCCGGCGTGATGTCGGACAGCACATCCAGATCAGCAATACCTAAGTGCTCCAGCATCTCGCCGCTAAAAGCCGATACAGTCACGGGTACATCCTGAATGGCCTGAACCCGCTTTTGTGTAGTCACTGTCATACGTTCTATGGCGGCCTCTTCACCTTCTGCCGCTATAACAGTGAACGCACCACTGGCTAAACTTGCCAGCACCAATGAGCTTAACATCTTCTTTTTAAATTGTTTTTGGGTGGAATACGTCATTACTAAAATCCATCTGAGTGAAAGGAACAGCGGATTAAAGTAATGACTCTAAATGACAGGCTAACTACATTTGGCTTACAAGTTGGTTACAGAAGAAAAATAGTGATGGTATATAACCAATTCATTTATATGACTTTTCTAATAATGAAACAGCTAAAGTTCAGCTCGGAGTATAAGTTCGACATCCGTAGGCTCAGGCTTTGCAACCTGGTTTAATCGCACTGTTCTGTCCATCCTTCGCAATAATGTTATCAACTAAAAGCAAGCCGCCTCTGTTGCGTATATAGTCAGGTTATAGCTCCGATGTGTTAATGAGGTTTTTTATGAAGCTTTTTCTTGTTGCCATCACCTGCTTACTGCTGAGCTTCAGCTCACAAAGCTGCATCTTGCGTATGGGTATTGAAACGAGTTTTGCCCCTTATATCCTTCAGAAAACGGAGAGTATTCAGACAACAAAGCATCAACAAAACACAGACAGCTGGAGTGGTTTGAACGTGGAGCTACTCGCCCGGCTGGCAAAAGAAGTGGGTTGTACTCTGGAGTTTATTCATAGCCCCTGGTTAAGATCACTCAAATTAATCGAGCAGGGCGAACTGGATGTATTGAGCCACTTGAGTTACAACGCCGAGCGCAGTCAACACTTTGCTTTTATTGGCCCACACCAGCAGGAAGTGATTTATCTGGTGGGTAAAACAGAGTCTTTTCCCGGATTAACCAGCCTGGCACAGCTTAAAAGCAGCGGCACATCGGGCATTATTGCCTTACTCAATGGTGCTTATTATGGCGATGAGCTGGACAGCATTTTAAACGATGCGAAAAACCGTACAGGTTTTGTTTTTATCCGGGGCAATGAAGATAAACAGGCGCTGTTACTTAATGGCCGTGTGCATGGTGTGCTGGAAGATATAGTGGCGTATCACTATTGGAAAAAGCAGGCTGGTTTGCCAACTGTCGGCTTAGAACCTTTGTTTGAGGTGTATCAAAGCCCGGTGTATTTTGGTTTTAACCGCCTCACACTAAGTCCAGAGCGGCTGGAGCAACTGGCACAAGCCTGGCAGCGGTTATACGATAATGGCGAACTGAGCCTGATCGTTCAGAAGTATCAATTGACAGACTTTCAGTTTAGTTTGCCAGCACCAGCATCACGTCTCCCCTCTGGTGAGTAGTCCCCTATAAAACAAAGATAAAAAATCCCCGAACCAAGTCGGGGATTTTTCAGGAGTTATCCGGCTAAAAAAATTACGGCAACACCTTTTTAAACGGCTTCACCACAGAATTGGCGTACACACCCGCAGCAATGTAAGGGTCTGCTGCAGCCAGGCTTTGGCCTGTTCTAACGAATCAAACAGCGCGACGACTAAAGAGCCGGTAAAACCTGCTTCAGCCGGGTCTTCCAAATCAACAGCAGGCAGAGGGCCTGCAATTAACAACCGATCCTGAGCCTTTAATTCCTGCAAACGGGCTAAATGCTGTTCACGTACCTGCTTACGCAGCGCCAGGCTGTTTGGCACATCTTCCGAACAAATCATGTAATACATTAGCAACCTCAACAACTAGAGTTTAATTGGCGGCACCTTAGCAGAAGCGCAGCTGCAATCCAAGAGCGCTGCGCCAGAACACGGGCTTAAACTGCGTGCTGAAACTGAGTTTTACGCTCGTTGTAAAAATCGATCATTTGCTGCATCACAGTTTCTTCGTAAGGCTGCAGACTGCTTAAAATCATACGTTTTTCGCCACGGCCTATCACTTCACCGTTTTCAACCAATTCAAAACCTAAACGAGCTAAACCACGTTTACCTTCGACAGTTAAGTCATTATGAGCTAAACGCAATTGAGGTGAGGTCGCAGAAAAACGGTCGAACTCCAGCGTCATACTCTCGTAAATGACCAAAGGACGCTGCGCATTAATCATCACCTGATGCTGCTTCATTAACGGCTGCAGAATATGTGGGAAATTTTGGCCAGAAAAACGGACATAATCTTTCACTAACGACTCGATATAGGCCAAATTGTGATAGATCTCACCCTGCTGGCGCAAGATCAGATAATTTTTGTTCTGCTGATCACACAAGCGCCATTCATCCCCCTG
Source organism: Rheinheimera sp. KL1 (assembly GCF_001275035.1). NCBI lineage: Bacteria > Pseudomonadati > Pseudomonadota > Gammaproteobacteria > Chromatiales > Chromatiaceae > Rheinheimera > Rheinheimera sp. KL1. Next base: position 49,508 of record NZ_LAMX01000021.1, on the reverse strand, counting down.
CTGCTCTGAGTGCAACAGCACGTCTGAACTGACCATACCGGCGAAGGTACAATGTAACTTCTGCGCTAAGCCGTGTTTGCTGACCATATGCGCAAACAACAAATCACCTGGCACACAGAATCTTTTGCTGTCGGCGTCGTGGATAGGGTTAAAATCTGTAGCCACTTCCTTGGCAAAACGGCAGGCCTGCTGGCGGCTAAAACTGACTTGGTTGTTCTGTTCACTAATAAACTGCTGTAAAAACATGGATCCCCATCCTGACGACTATCAAAGTGGTGCAGTGTACCTCAGCAGGCGGGTTGAATTGGTCTAGCCAGTCATCTCGTTGATGATCTGGTTCTGACCAGGCCCACGCCGACGTGAGACAAACAAAAAGTTGCCCTGCGGTTTTTTCGCCTGAGTTTTGGCATCACTGGCTAAAGCGGCCACATCATGGTGACAGACACATAACCTTGGATCCGGTGACACTACCCCAACCGCCAGACTGAGTAAAGGATAAAACACCTGCTCGCCGCTGCGATTTTGACTGCTGATCCCTCCAGAACGCACATGAACGCTCTCGTAATAAAACAGCACCCGCTCGGCAAACTCATTCAGCACCTGCTGACATAACTCTTGCCAGTTTTCGTTGGTGAAAATCACGACAAAATCATCACCACCGACATGACCAACAAAATGTCCGTCAGCGCCCGCAATGCTGGTGAGTAACTCTGCCACCAACTGAATAACTAAATCACCTTTGCTGTAGCCGTAGGTATCGTTGTAGGGTTTAAAGTCATTTAAATCAAAATAAGCGATATGAAAGCTTTTGCGCCGTTGTAATAAACCGTCAATTTCGCGATAGATAGGCACGTTGCCGGGCAATAAAGTCAGGGGGTTGGCGTAACGCGCATTTTGTAATTTGCTTTCGGTGATACGTTTCAATAAAGCCCGCACTGAGCCTAACCCCAGATACTTTTGCTCACGGGTGACAATAAAATACCAACTGCCCTCATCGTCCTGATCCGTAACCTGCTGACTGAGCTGATCTAAACTGCAGTGTTCATCTACGATCACCACCTCCTGATCCATCAGCGCTTTCACAGGTTTCTTTTCATACAAAGCCCGGCCATAAGGACTGGAGAATAGTTCAAACAACACCGACTTTTGCACTATCCCCACAGGCTGGTCGTCTTCTACTATTGCAAGGCTTGACCACTGTGGATTTTTGCTAAATACATCAAACAGCTGCGCCACAGTAGTGATACTGGACACCGCAGGCACTGATAATAATAAGGCCCCTACCTGCTCTGTTGAGTTAAGCGGTGTACTGCCCTGATTAGGATTGAGCTGGTAACTGCCAGTGACTACAGAGCTCATCACCGCATTGGGACGACCCAATAAATAACCCTGGCCATAATCGGCGCCCAGCTCCTGACAAAGCAGCAATTCTTCACGAGTTTCAATCCCCTCAGCCACCACAGCTGAGCCTGTACTTTTTGCTAAGGCAATAATACTGCGGACAAACTCTTTTTTGGTCGGGTCGGCATGCACCTGGCTAATAAAGTAGCGATCAATTTTAATCAGGTCGGGTTTGAGTTCAGACCAAAGCTTTAAACCAGAAAAACCACTGCCTAAATCATCAATGGCAATACGAAAACCCAGTTCGCGGTAATGATGCACCGCGTTAATTAATACGGTGGAATCATCCACCTGATACTGCTCTGATAACTCAATCACGACCCGGCTTGGGTTTAACTGGTACTTCTCTAACAAAGCCAGAGTTAAACCAGAGGGGTGATCATTGGACAACAACAGCAAAGGATTAACATTGAGATACAAATCGCCCTGCACACCAGCGGCGGCAAAAGCAGCGATACTCAGTTCGCGGCATAACATTTCCAGTTCAGCTAATAACTGACACTGATGCGCCACTTTAAATAACACCAAAGGAGAGTGCAGCGGACTGTCGGATGGGCCACGGATCAGCGCTTCGTAACCTTGTATAAGACCGCTGTTAAAATCCAGTACAGGCTGAAACAGCGGCTGCAACTTGCGCTGCTGTAAAATACTGACCAGTTCTTGCCTGTAACTTTCATCTGTCCACATGGTACTGCGCTCACCCACCCCTTGTTTATAGGCGAAGTGTAAGAAAGCTGTGTGACATTGATATGACGATATACGCTGACGATATCACCTCACGAATAACATGGCGCAGTTTTCGCAGGGGTAATCAACAATAGGGCACCTGCTTGTGGTTATTGTCAGAAATCTGACAGATGACAATACAAAGCAGCTTCATTCACTTGACCCTGAGTGACAGCTTGGGTCTAATAGCGCGCTTTTTTGGGATCGGATGTTTTATTTATGACGACAACACAACTTATAAATCCAGAGTTTACCGGTATGGATGACTTAACTTTGGCTGAAGTGGACACCAAACTAAAAGAACATCAGCAGTTATTACAGGTTTTGTTGCAGTCTCCTGGTAGTGTTTTATCCTATTTGCCACAAAATGATACGACAGCGTTACCAAACAAAACACAGCTTCCCACCGATGCTGAACACCTGTATCAGAGAGCTCTGACATCTGCCGAACAACAAGATTTGCACCAAAGCGCCACATTGTTCTGCCGCGCGGCTTATCTGGGTCATTTGCCCTCTCAGGTGCAGTTGGCTCACTGCTACTTAAAAGGAGCAGGAGTTCCAAAGTCGGCCGTGTTCGCGTACAGCTGGTTTATTCTGGCTGAGTTGCAGCAGGACAGTACAGCACAACAGGCATGTACAGTACTGCGTAAACACTTAACAGTTCTGGATCAACAGCAAGCTCAACAATTAGCTGCTGAACGTTTTGAAAAAATAACCTTACAAAACAGTAAGTAAAAAATCGCCTTTGAATAAAGAGTAAAAAACAGCCAAAAACTTTGAAAAAAGAGCTTGCTTTTTAAACAACAGAAAACTACTGTATATCCATACACTGTACATGCAAACAGTATTGGAGCATCGCCATGTTGAATTTAAATAAAGCAGTTCATACCTACCTTCACTGGGCCAAAACCAATTACAGCATAAAAGCGGTCAAACCGCGTTTTATCAAAAATTGCAGATCACAGCAGGCCAATTGGCATTGCCTGAATTGCTATTTATTATTCAGCAGCACCAACAACAATCAGGCTGGGTGCTGTTATTGGCACCTAACCAGCTACCGGACAAATCTACCTTCACAGGCTTTGATGTAGACATGTCCAAAGTACTGGTGATCCAGCAAAAACAAATCAGCAATATCCATACAGTACTAAGCGATGCGTTAAGCAGCAGCACCTGTAGCGCTGTGGTTGTCTGGCAGGATCAGTTCAGTGAAAGCTCACTGCAGCATTATCAGCAACTGGCCGAGCAACATCAAACTAGCTTTTATCAGTTAAGCAGCGATGCAGTGCAAGCCCAGACCACCAATACACGTATTGCGGTAAGTCACTAATTCAGGCCTAAAGCCAGCTAAAGATACAACTGGCTTGGCCCTGACTGTCATTTTGCTTACACTAGGGCCTGATTAAGGTTTTTGTTGATGGTTTTTTGGAAGCTTTGTAATGAAGTTTTCATTGAAGCATGAAAAGCAGAGTGAGTATTCAATTGGCAGGCGTATTGTCATCTTTATGTTATTGCGGTTCAGGTAAAACCTTTGCAACCTGTTGTGAGCCACTGATCTGTGGTCAGACCTTTGCACAAAACCCACAACAACTGATGCGGTCTCGTTACAGCGCCTATTGCCATCATGATAAAAATCCGCAGTGTTACCACTACATTCTGCAGACTTATCATTCAAAGGCTCGCTCTGAACACAATCTGGCTGATATTGCCAGCTTCGCTCAAGCTGTGCATTTTGTCGGTTTGAAGATCATCGACGATACCAGGCTCAGTGCAAGCCAGGTTCACTTTATAGCCTCTTATCTGGTCGGCGATAAGCTGGAATTATTGGATGAAGTGTCCGATTTTGAGCTGGAGCAAGGCCATTGGATGTACAGCAGTGGTGTATTAACAGAACATCCTGCCACTCGGATATCCCGTAATGACACCTGCCCTTGCGGCAGTGGCCTTAAATTTAAAAAATGTCAGCATTAAAGGTAACCAAACCTTATCAGGCATGCAGCTGATTTAAAATCTCATACAAAGCGGTAGGATCAGATACCATCATCTCTGGTTTTTGCTGAACCAAGTGACGTCTTGCATGCAAACTTAAACCAGATTTCACCTCATCCGGCAGTTTCTGTTTATTGTCTTCCATCACCAAAGGCGCCCCTTGTAAGCACTGCATTAAATGCAAAGCGACAGCACCACCTTGCTGAAAAGCTATGGCTTGTTGTTTTAAATGCACTTCATCTTCAGGTAAAAATGCAAAAGGCCGCGCTTGTTGTATGCCCAGTTGCTGATAAAGATCAGGTTGAAATCTGGCGCTTTGTGTATCAGGCGTATAAAACTGCGCAAACTCTTCCACTGCAGGCGATAGAAATGCCAGCCAGAGTGAAAAATCACTCAGTCTGTGTTGTTGTATCGCCTCGTTTAACCGGACTCCGGTTTGCCACTCATTAATCAGCATAAAATCTGCACAAAAACATCCCATTGCTTGCTTTATCGGCAGTCAGACAAAAAAGTTGAGTAATTTCCTTTACATAAAAATGTTTTTTGATAAGATGCGCACCACACTTGTGGAGGGGTTCCCGAGTGGCCAAAGGGATCAGACTGTAAATCTGCCGGCACTGCCTTCGAAGGTTCGAATCCTTCCCCCTCCACCATTCTCTTCCTGCTTTAAAGTTCCAGAACAAGTCGCTAAATTTTCCTTGCTAAAATCCAACATATTATCAACACTTGCGATAATTGAATCGATAGGTTTGCTGAATGTCGTACAAAACTCTCGAAAATCTTCGAGTCCTTATTGTTGATGACCAACGTCCCTTCCAGTTATTGCTCAAAGGCATACTGTATTCGATGGGTGCCACTAATATCGCCTTTGTAATGACAGGTGAGCAGGCCTTGTGGAAATGTATGCATGGCTCTTACGACGTGTTGTTCGTCGATTACAACTTAGGTTCAGGAAAAAACGGTCGTCAGTTACTGGAAGATTTACGCGAGAAAAAACTGCTTCATCCAGCTGCTGTTTATATGATAGTGACAGGTGAAAATCAGGTCCCTATGGTTGTAGGTGCAATAGAAGCAGAACCTGATGACTACATAATCAAACCTTTTTCACAGAGTGTCTTACGCACCCGTCTGGTTAAAATTCAAAACCGAAAGAAACAGCTGGCGCCGATTTATCAGGCCATGTTTGATGATCAACCTGAACTGGTGATCGAAGCCTGTAAACAAGAACGTGAACAAGCTGGTCGTTATCATTCATTATGTGGTCGTATTCAGGCTGAAACTCATTTAAAACTCAAACAATACGATGAAGCCGAAGTCTTGCTCTCTGAGACCTTATCATTCAGTCGTACCAACTGGGCTTTATTACTTCAGGCGCGTTTATGTTTTGAACAAGGGCGTTTTGAGGAAAGTCTTGAGCTGTGTAATGAAGCTATAGACACCAACAGGTATTTTGCTGAAGCTTTTGACCTCAAAGCACGTAATCTGCTCGCTCAGGGCTTGATGGCTGAAGCTATGGAAGTGATATCACAAGCCATTGTTATTTCTCCATTTTCTATCAGCAGGCAAAACTTGCTAATGGACATAGCCCGGGATATGGATGATGTGGCCAGTCTGGTGCAAGCCAGTAAACAAATCTACGAAATTACCCGTCGTGCGGCTCGTCAGGAAGTGGTGCATTTACTGAATTACATTCGTACAGTGATAGATGCAGCCTCACGCTCCGAAGACTTGAATCAGCGTAATAAATACCAACAGGAAGCCTTGTTGGCGATTCACAGGGCCAAGCGGGAAGATACTGTGATTCGTGACTTTGACTTTGAATTGTTTGAAACCTTATGCCAGGCACGTTTGGAATCTTTAAGTGGCCAGCAGTATTTAGCTAAAAAAACCTACGCCACAGTGTCGGATCGGGTAGCTGCGCAAATGGCCCCTCAAATCGATCCAGATAATCCAGACGAAATACCACCTATTCCTCATTGTGCAGCAGACGCAGTGTTGTTGCTAAACCAAATCGGTGAGTTTGAACAGGCATCTGCACTGACTCAAAATCTGAATAAAGTGAATGGAGCCATAGACCCAATACTACAAAAGCTATTTAGTGAGCAGCAAAACCGCTCTTTGAGCCGTCAAGCGAGCTTTAATGAATTAAATAAGCAAGGTATTCAGTTCTACAAGGAAAGCAATTACGAGCAAGCGTTGCTCTGTTTTGAGCAAGCACTTGAAGTCGCTCCAATGAATACAGGTAGTGCATTGAACTTCATACAAACAGCGATACAAATGATGGCCGATCCGAAACGAAAAAAACCTTTAGAGTTGGTTGAGAAATGCCGCAAGACCTTCCGGGTGGTCGACAATATGCCGCTGCCCGAACACCATAAAGTGCGGCATCAGGAATTATTGCAACAGTTTAATAAACTCAAAGAAGAAAAACGCTACAGCCGCTAAAACGCATTTTGGCGGCTGCAAATGGGCAGCTCTTTAGTAGTCCAGTTGCTGACTTAAATCATTGAGCAAAGCACTGGCTCCCAAACGCATCAACTGGGCTGTGGCCACTTCACCCGTCAATTCCTCAAACAGACTGATCAGCTTTAACGCGAATTCCACTGAACGTACACCACCTGAAGCTTTAAAACCCACAGGTCGCTCAGAGGCCGCAATCACTGCAAGCATAATACGTGCAGCTTCTTCTGTTACACCCACTTTGACTTTACCAGTAGAGGTTTTGACAAAGTCAGCACCGGATCCGACCACCAACTCTGTTGCTTTACTGATTTGCTGACAGGTCACCAACTCACCTGATTCAATAATAATTTTCAGACACACACCAGTCGTCGCCTGACGCACTGCGGCTAAAAACTCACGGACCAGCTGTGTTTGTCCGGACAATAACGCCTGATAAGGCAATACACAGTCAATTTCATCTGCTCCCGCTATCAAAGCCGCTTTAATTTGGTCCAAAACCTGTGATAAAGGTAAAGCTCCAGAGGGAAAATTCACCACTGTCGCCAGCTTTATCGCGTACTGGTTTTCTGCAGAAATCTTTGACCTGAGTCAGATACTGTGGGTACACACATACAGCAGCAGGTAAGACGGCAGCCCCCGCCAGATCCTGTTCCAGCCATTGCTGCATAGCCGCAGCATCATCCTGATCATTTAAACGGGTTAAATCCACCAGCTTCATCAGCTGTTGTATACGCAGAGGGTTCGTCATGCTGTTGTCCTGAAAAAAGAATAGTGGCTCTGAGTGGCCAATTTATTGTTGATCCGGCTCACAGGAAAAGTGAGTTGCGGCGAATTAAAACAGAAAACAGGCTGTACTGGGAAGAGCACACAAGACTTTGCTAGGGACAAAATGCAAAGCAAAGTGCACAGATCAAAAAAAACAGCAATAAAATGGAATTTTTTCAGCAACGAGCAGTCTTACACCATGAATCATGTTTCCATTCTCCCAAGAAGTAAACTTTGCCGGTCCTGTGACCGGCTTTCTTTTTTTTACCCCTGAAAAAACAACAAAACCCCAAGAATTTATAGCTTCATCCAGTGCTGGTTTTGTTTTAACCAGAGCCGGGCTTTGGCCGCATCACTGTTAAATCTGGCGACTAAAGTCCAGAAGTTTTTACTGTGGTTCATATGCACCAGATGCGCCAGCTCGTGCACAACGACGTAACGAGCAACCCACTGAGGTGCCATCAATAAGCGCCAGTTGAAGCTCAGTACCCCAGCAGAGTCACAACTGCCCCACTTGGCTTTAAAATTACAAACACGCACTGCACTGCTTTGAAGTACCATACGTTGTTGTTCGAACCGGACTTGCTGTTCAAACCAGGACTGAGCCTGCTGCAGATAAAACTCTGTCACCAGCTTTTCTATCCACTTTGACTGACTTTGCGCTTTGTTACGGCTGGAGAGCTGCAGCCATAAACAGTCTCCATCCAGACTGAACTGGTTGACCGAATCCTGTACTATTTTCAGCTCTAAGGTATCTTCAAATAAAGGAATTTTTAATTGCTCCAACCAGCCTGCAGCAAGCGGTTGCTGCTGTTGTTCCAAGTGCTTCTCTATCCACGTTTTTTTCTGTCGGATAAGCTGCTGAATAAACTGCAGATCACAGCCTGTAGGCGCACTGACCCATAGCTGTCCAGCTTGAATTTTCAGTTGAATGCTGCGCCTTTTAGCAGAAAACTTTAATTGATAGGCAGGTAACTCAGAACTCACAACATCAGACTCGTCAAGATAAAGCTCTAGCTTAAAGTTTGTCAGTGGACTGAGCAAGCAGCTGTTCACGCCAAGGCTGACAAAATGCTAGTATACGGCTCAAACGCTTTAACTCTTAGTTGGACCAAAGAATCATCATGAAAATTATCTCTTTTAATATAAATGGCTTACGTGCCAGACCACACCAAATCGAAGCTTTATTGGCTAAACATTCTCCCGATTTTGTCGGTTTGCAGGAAATTAAAGTTCATGATGATGAATTCCCGCTGGAGGAAATGCAGAAGTTTGGCTATCACTTGTATTACTTTGGTCAAAAAGGTCATTACGGTGTAGCTATTCTGAGTAAAAAACCGGCGTTGTCGATGTTGTATGGTTTTCCAACAGACGCCCCTGATGCACAGCGCCGTATGCTGATTGGTACTTTTGCCCTTGAAAATGGTAAAACCCTGACCTTATTAAATGGCTATTTTCCGCAAGGTGAAAACCGTAGTCACGACACTAAATTCCCGGCCAAACAAAAGTTTTACGCTGACTTACAGCAGTATTTAGTGAATCACCATAGCCCTGAGGATTACGTGGCAGTGATTGGTGATATCAACATATCCCCAGAAGATCTGGATATCGGCATAGGGGAAGCCAATGCTAAACGTTGGTTGAAAGAGGGTAAATGTTCATTTTTACCTGAAGAGCGCGCTATGCTGGCGACATTAAAAGGCTGGGGCCTCATCGATACGTTTCGGGCTTTGCACCCGGACGCGACAGAGAAATACAGCTGGTTTGACTACCGTTCCAAAGGTTTTGATGACAACAGAGGACTGCGGATTGATGTTGTGATGGCAACCGCACCGCTAGCCGCTTTATGTACAGAAAGTGATGTGGATTATGAGCTGCGTGCTTTGGAACGCCCTTCAGACCATGCCCCTGTCTGGTCGACTTTTGATTTAAGTTAAGCTGATGCTGGCAGCGTTTTGTCTGCTACTGATAGCTGCGTTGGTGCTCAACCGCAGCTTCTGGCAAGAACTGCAGCAAAAAGCTGTCCCCTGGCCTGTGGCTGGGGCCAGTGTCTGTGCGTTGGCTTTGCTTTGGCAAACCAATGCAACAGTGCTGGATGCACTGTCTATCCATTTTTTGGCACTTACCAGCTTAGTGCTGGTTTTTGGTCTGCGTATAAGCGCTTTGCTTTTTGTATTAGTGATAGCGCTGCAATGGCTGATGAGTGATCGACCTCTTGAACAGTGGCTATGGACTCTGGCTTGTGGCTGGTTGGTGCTTGCACTGAACTACCTGATATACCTGCTTTGTTTTCATTATCTGCAACGGCATTTATTTGTGTATTTATTTGTCTGTGCGTTTTTAAACAGCGCCTTAGGTTTGATGGTCTATATGCTGTTACAAGCATGGATCCATGCGGATCATTACAGCACAGAGCAGTTGTATCAGGGGTATCTGATTTTTATCCCACTGGCCGCTTTGCCGGAGGCCTTGCTCAATGGCATGGCGATGACCTTGCTGGTGATTTATAAACCCCAGTGGGTGTATACCTTTTATCAACGGATTTACTTATCCGATAAATAACATGCCCAAAGTCATTGGAGTTGGCTGGAGTCAAAAAGAGTAAACTGCTCTGAGCCAATCAAGCAGTAACTTGAAATAGTAAGGGGAAACAGCTGACGACTGACTCAGAGCCAGTCGCGCAGAAAAGTCTTATCGAGTTGGCCAAAGGCTTGTTTGAGCAACAAGGCTAAATCTGCATAACGCAGTTTGTGCTGAGGGTTTTGGGTTTGTAGCCCCTGAGCCTGCATTTTCTGTCTAATTTCGCCATACCAGCTACTCAGACCCGGAGGCAATTCAGTCTGGGCTCGTTTTCCCAGCCAATACCAGCCTTGAAACGGCATAGACAAAATAAACAACATCATGGTCAAAATAAGTGGCAACTGGTCTGTACCCAGTTGATTGAACTGCACCAAAGCACCGACTACCGCCACCACAGGCAGAGTCTTTTGTGCAAAAACCGTCATCCTGATGATTTTATTTTCTGGAAAAACTGCATTTAATTGAGGTACTACAGGCCAGTCACGGCTGTACTGCAGCCCAGCTTTGAGTGTCGAAAACATAGCTGACATCGTAGGCACTCCTCTTCATTTTTAGTGCATTAACGACAAAGTCGTTCTGTCGGAGTCTACCCCCTGCATCAACTATCGTCCAGCTTTGGCAGAAACTAAAGCGAAAATCTCAGAGCGTAGAAAATATTCTTAAACACAGACTAAAAATCCTACAATAGCCCGCCTGTTTCAAACCAAGTGAGCTCAAAAGTTTTACGGTGAAACGTTCAGATTGAAGATGAAAACTATCAGTTTCCCGTCTTTGCACAACTATTTACGAATGAGCAAACTAAACAAATTTTGTGCCATTAGTTTTTTGATTTAAATATCAAAAACTTAAGCAACTTAAACAGAACAACGCACAAAGTTATCCACAGAATCTGTGGACAACCACACCAAAGAAAACATAAGGCTCTCATCGTTTTGTCATCAAAACTGACCACGACTTATCAGCTTTTCATGACACTTTTATGGTCAACTCACGAAAAAATACTATTTCATTGGATTGTACGACGTTGGATAAGTTCTGCGATCGCCGAAAGAATCGGGAAAGACAGAGGATTTACCTTTAGCAGGAAATCTTCGCCAAATTGTATTTTTTTCGCTACTATCCGACTACATCCTTTTTAATGTATTTCGCTCATGTTCAGTCCTTTTAGTCTGTTGCACTGGCATACCAGTCTGGATCCGCAGTTAAAACTACGGATCAGAAGTCCAGTTGACGCATTTAGTCATAACCGTATAGCCAGCAGCGACGCGTTGATAGCATCAGGACTGCAGGGCGATGGACTTTGGCTTGAATTAAGAGGCACTACCTTATACAGCCCTTTTAGCGGTCAGTTTCATCGGAAAAACCAGACAGGCCAGCATCTGCTATTTACGCATTCAAGTGGACTTAAACTGGCGCTGGATTTTCCGCTGTATTGCCAGCATAAACATGGTGTAGGTTTTCATTGGCTGGTCAGCGAACAGGCCAATGTGCAGGCAGGGCAAGCGCTATTGCATTACGATAAGGCGTTACTAAGTCAACCACGCCAGAGCTTTGGCTTATTTTTACGTGTAGTCCCTCACCCAAAAATTCAGAGTATTCACTGCCGAACAGGTTATCATCAGGCGCTACAAGATGACTTGTTGGCTATTCAATTGGTAAGCGCTTAGGATCTATAGCTATATGACCCGCATTTATGGCATCAAAAATTGTGACACTATTAAAAAAGCCCGTAAGTGGCTTGAACAGCAGCAACTGCCCCATCAGTATATTGACTATCGTCAGGACGGTATCAGCGCTGAACTCTTAGCAGATTTTATGCAGCAGCTTCAGTGGCAACAATTGCTAAATACCAAAGGCACTACCTACAGAGCCTTGCCAGATGCAGACAAACAAGACATGACGGCAGAAAAAGCCATGCAACTGATGCTGGCGCAACCTGCACTTATTAAACGGCCAGTGCTGGAACACAATGGCAGTTATCACCTTGGTTTTTCAGAACAACAGTATCAGACATTATTTGGAATTTCCGCATGAGCACAGCAGTACTCGACCTGACTAAAGATTTAATCAGCCGCCAGTCGGTTACCCCTGAAGATGCTGGCTGCCAGCAGTTGATGGCTAAGCGTCTGGAAGCTTTGGGTTTTACTATTGAGTCGATGTTTTTTGAAGATACATTAAATTTATGGGCCCGTCGGGGTCAGGGTAAACCTTTGTTTTGTTTTGCCGGTCATACCGATGTGGTGCCGACAGGTCCACTGGAGCAATGGACCAGCCCACCTTTTGAACCAGAAATTCGCGATGGCATGCTCTATGGCCGTGGTACTGCCGATATGAAAGGCAGTCTGGCCGCTATGGTCGTCGCCACAGAGCGTTTTTTAGCGACCAATCCTGAGCTTACTGGTGATATTGCTTTTTTGATTACCAGCGACGAGGAAGGTCCTTTTATTAATGGCACCAAACGTGTGATTGAAGTGCTGGAAAGCCGTCAGGAAAAAATCAAGTGGTGTTTAGTGGGCGAGCCTCCAGTACCCAGAGTTTAGGTGATGTGATTAAAAATGGCCGCCGTGGTTCTTTAACAGGTTATCTGACCGTCAAAGGGGTTCAGGGTCATGTGGCTTACCCACATCTGGTGGACAATCCAATTCACAAGGCTGCGCCTGCGCTAGCCGAATTAGCCAACACCGTCTGGGATCAAGGCAACGCATTTTTCCCTGCTACCAGCTTTCAGATCTCTAATATTCATGCAGGCACTGGCGCTACTAACGTAGTACCAGGAGATGTGCAGCTGACGTTCAACTTCCGTTACAGCACCGAAGTGACAGCAGAGCAACTGCAACAGCGGGTACTGGCTATTTTAGAAAAACATGGATTGAACTACAGCATCGACTGGATCCTCAACGGTCTGCCGTTTCTGACTGACAGTGGAGAACTGGTGGCGGCGGCTGTAAGTGCGGTACAACAGGTTAAAGGTTATGCGCCCTCACTGGAAACCACGGGCGGTACATCAGATGGCCGTTTTATTGCTCCGACAGGCGCTCAGGTGCTGGAGTTAGGACCTTGCAATGGCACCATTCATAAAATCAACGAATGCGTAGCCGTGGCGGATTTAGAGCCCTTAGCTGATATGTACCAACATATTTTGCAGCAACTGGTCGCCAAATGAGCTTAGCGAAGCTACTGACAGGTTTTGATGATTCGGCACTGGTGGAGCTGGAGCAGCGCCATCGCTTATTGCCAGAGGTCAAAGCCGCTTATCAGCGGATGCAACAGGCCGCTACAGACGATGGAATCGAATTAGCTTTAGTCTCGTCGTATCGCTCTTTTGCCCAGCAGGCCCGGATTTGGACAGCAAAATACACAGGCCAGCGCCCTGTCTACAACAAAGCGCAACAGCAAATCGATATCAGTCCGTTAGATGGTTTCGCAAAAATTGAGGCGATTTTACTCTATTCTGCTTTGCCCGGTGCCAGCCGCCATCATTGGGGCACCGATCTGGATGTTTTTGACAAAGCCGCTGTGACAACCGATTATCAGGTGCAGTTACTGGATGCAGAGTATCAACAAGGCGGGCCTTTTTATGCGTTGGACCAGTGGTTACAGCAACGTGCTGCACGCTTTGGCTTCTTTCGGCCTTATCAACGAGATCAAGGTGGGGTGGCAAAGAAGCCTGGCATTTAAGTTACCGTCCTTTGGCAGAACACTACTTAAACAACTTTGATCAGACCATGCTGACTGATGCGATAGCTCAAAGTGAATTACCGGATAAAGCGCTGCTGCTTGAGTATATACCACTGATTTATCAGCGTTATGTGTGCAATATTTGTAAGGAGTAAAAAATGACGACGACGCTTTGGTGGACTCTTCTTATTATTTTCGGCCTTGTACTGGCAAATTTGTGGCTGATACGCCGCAATAAAAAACTTCAGCAGGAAAAACCTAAAAGAGAAATCCGACAGAAAAAAACCGCTGAAGGTGGTGTGACCGGAACTATAGTGGCAGGCAGCGGCACGGATGGCAGCCGGATAAAACAAGTGGACACCGACCACCACCACAGTTCATCGGAGGGTAGCTCTGATAGCGGTGGCAGTGGCGGCGACTAAGGCTTAACTTTTGTGATCAAAGCTGGAAAAGCCTTTTAAGAAACGTTGCAACTGATCCTTTAAGTTCGGTGGTACGCCCTGAATAATCAGCAGATCTTTGTCCATATCGTAGCGGATACGTTCGCCCAAATGCTTTTGTTCAAAGCTGATACTGACCCCACCACCGGTGCCTGAAAACTTCACCAAAGTTTTTAACTCTTTGACATCCACAGGGAACTGCTCCGGAACTTCAATATTCTGCTCTGCACAGTAGTCAGTGAAAGCCCGGGCGTCGCTGCTGTCGATAGTGGCTGAAAGTTCCTGTAGGTGTACATCCAAGCCTTGTTTGCTTTGCTCTTCGCAGTACTCATAGACTTGCTTGCGCACTGCAGACTTTTCGCTGGCATCATAATCAGAGGCTGACAAATACTCTTCAACAGAAGCCAGTACCACTTTGCTTTGTTCTTTCGCAACCACTCCTTCGGCACAGCCTAAGAAATCGAGGAAAAAATCGGCGACTTTGCGCCCCGCCCGGCCACGAATAAAAGAAATATATTTGTTCTGCTCCGGGCTGGTTTGGTATTCCGTTAAATCGATACGAGCGGCCAGTTGCATTCGGGCAATGTCCAGATGCTGATCGGTAGAAAGTAATAAGTCTGGTGTCACACTAAAGTGATCTTTGCTACCCAATAAAGTCACCAGCACGTACTCTGTTGCCAGATAACGGTAATGACAGAGCATAAAATAACCGGTTTCCTGAATTTGATGCTGCACCAGTTGCACCACCAGCTGACTGGTGGCTTGTTCCGCCAGTTGCAAAAAACTACGTTCCTGTGCTTGCCACTGCGCTAAAGGTAATGCCATTCTGTCCTGTAAATCATCAGAAAAAGTGGCATAACCTTTGGCAGGTTTGCCGTTGTAGGCCAGGTGCAATTGTTCAATTAAATGCGCTACCGATTGAGATACCGGTACTAATTCCTGACGAAACTGCGCCTGCAACTGCTCACTTTCCGTACTTTCGATAAAATTTATTGCCAGATGCAACACATCAACGGACATATATTTTCCTGTTCTGAGCTAATTCTGCTAGTATTCCCCGCCGTTCCATTTTATTTCGAGCAGAGACCTTCATGCCTATTGTATCAAAGTATTCGACCGACCAAATTGAAAAGATCGTCAACACTCTGCTGGAGCAGTTACGCGACGAAAACGCGACCACAGAACTGAGCCTGATGTGTTTAGGCAATACCATCAGTCATATCATTAATACCAGTGTGCCCGCTGCACAACGTCTGGATGTTGCGACCCAGTTTGGTCAGGCGTTAAAAGACGCCGTTAACAGCAAGAAACAATAACTTTATGGTGCTGGAACAAAACCTGTCATTGGTCAACAAAGTAAACCGCCTGCTGAATTGGGGTCATTGGTTTACTTTTTTTAATATCCTGCTGGCGCTGGTGATCACAGCAGCCTACTGGTGGGCTGAACCCGCGCCACAAAGCTTTGCAGGCTGGGTGTATCTGTTGACCAATTGGCTGGGTCATACCGCCTTTTTATGTTTTTTATTTTTTATTCTGACTATATTTCCTGTCACACTGATTTTTCCATACCAACGTCATGTGCGGGGGATAGCCGCCGTTTTAGCTACCTTTGGTCTGGTTGTGCTGATCTTTGATGCCTACGTTTACCAGGCGCTTGGTTACCATATTGGCAGTGCATCCAGTGAGCAGACTATTGATTTACTGCGCCAACAAGTAGTAACCAACCTGCGCAATTTTATTTTGATCACCTCTGTAGTGGCGGCCTTACTGCTGGTCATCGAGTTGGTATTGAGTAACTTTTGCTGGAAGAAAGTGCCACGACTTCAGGCTTCAGGCGTCGGCCAGCCCGCACTTTATTTGTTTTTAGGCTGCTTTGTCGCCAGCCATACTCTGCATATCTGGGCCGATGCACAGCTGGAGCTGGATGTGCTCAAACAAGACAATGTATTACCTTTTACTTATCCTGCAACAGCCAATACCTTTTTGGCCAAGTACAATGTACTGGATTTATCCCGCTTAAAAGAAAGCAAAGCTGAACAGTTACAACGCCCCACCAACTGGCGTGAACCTGAAGCTCTGCAATGTGTCAGTCAACAATCACAACCTGTCACTGTATTGATTTTATCGGCTTTATCTGCGGCTGATGTCGCACTTTTGGAGCAGAAACAATTTAAAGCGCACCAGCAACACTTTGCCCCGGTAGAGACTCAAAGTGCATTACTGAACTTAGTCTATGGCAGTATGCAGCTCAATAAAGACATGATCAGTGTCTTGCAACAGGCCCCGGCCTGGATGGATCAGCTCCCTGCTGGCAACTTTAGTATCAGTGCCAGTGATGCTGAGTTTCAAAAATTACTGCCCTGGTTATCTTTAACGGAAAACTCGGCGGCGAGGGTAAAAGTAAAATTCAGTCGTGATCTTGCAGCAGAATTAGCCCTGTTAGATGCACAACAAAATACAGTTGTGCTGACCACACAAGCAGCAGAATCTCAGTTTGATTTGGCTCCAGCTCAGCTCTATAGTAACTGGCCTGAGTTAAATAGAATAATATCCAATACAGTCACCCAACATCTGGATCTGATCCCCACGCTGTTGGCTCAACTTGGCTGTCATAGTAACTGGCCTGGTGATAACTGGTTTAAGCCTTCGGTTTATCCAAAGCTGAATTTATTACCTCACCAGATGGTGAGTTTTAAAAAAGATAAGATGATCCTGGTTCGTGATGATGGCAGTTATGGAGTCTGGTCAGCTGGTACCTTAGTACCGCTGAATGAGAAGCTGGATATTCCGCAACTGACCGACGCATTAAAACGGGTGCAACAGCAGTAAGCTGATCTTGTTAAAAAAAACCACCGCAAGGTGGTTTTTTTATTGTCGCTATTGCACACTTTTTGGCGCTTTGATTAACCGGTCTCGCTTACCCTGCAATTCCAGCTCCGCCAGATGAAACAAGTTAGTAAAAACCAACGGCGGAGCTTCACGCTGAAAGGTTTCCACAAAAGCAATTGCAGCTTCGGCAATCAATTGATTAACTTTCTGATCATACACAGAATAACCATCGTAACTATAGGGTTCTTCCAGTTGTGCCAACTGATGCTGCTTTTGTTGACGCATAAACCAGTTCAACAAAAACTCATACTCTTTGACATCCAAGAGTTCCCGACAATCTAACCCCATCAGGGTTTCTCCTTTGGTTGAGCCCACTGCTGCAAACGCGGTCGTATTTTCAAAAAGAAGCTATACAGCCTGTCAGCACACCAGGTGACGGGCGGTACTTTAAGTAAGAGTCCAAGCATACGCCAATAGGCAAATTGTGACCAAAGCATAGCAAAAGCGGCAGCGCCTTTGTAATAGATTTGACCGTTGACCCGCACGTGCATACGCGCAAGTGCGCTGCATCTGTCCAGCTCCGCTGGCAGAGCTGCATTTAAATCCGTGAGATCCAGCCAGATAATAGGAACCCTACTTTTGAGTGCACGAAAGTAGTTAATCTCGCGCCGGCACAAAGGGCAACCACCATCATAAAAAACTTCTAGTGAATTCATTTTATGCTCCTGTTCGCTCACATAATACGGTTGCATAGAACTTCAGGATCGGTTGTGCATAAAAAACGATAGCAACGATTGGATTAATTCGTTTTCGACCCAGAGCATGACCGGCTAAGCTCACTAAAAATTCTGCCCCCGGAGCTTTACCATGCTAAAAACTATGACGTTTGCCCTATTACATTTTACCGTCGCTTTTAGCGTCACTTATCTACTCACTGGTGATTTGCTGGTGGGTGGTTTAGTGGCAACCATAGAACCAGCAATCAATACCATCGCTTACTTTTTTCATGAGAAAGCCTGGAGCCGTATCGCATTGCGTCAGAAACAGCATCATCAACTGCAGGCTTGAGTGCATTCACACAAGCTGCATTATTCCATCGAACAAGGTACACTAGCGCCCTTTTGATTTGTACTGCGGATTTGTTATGGCCTTAAAGGCAACCATTTTTAAAGCAAGCCTGGCTGTGGCAGATATGTCGCGCCATCATTATCAGGACTATCAGCTGACGCTTGCCCAGCATCCTTCTGAGACCACAGAGCGTATGATGTTACGTCTGTTGGCTTTTGCTTTGTGTGCCGATGAGAATTTAACCTTTGGTAAAGGTATTTCAGATGACGATGAAGCGGCCTTATATCGTCAAAATCTGACAGGCGATTATCAGCTCTGGATTGAACTGGGGTTACCAGAAGAAAAACGTTTACGTCGTGCCAGCCATAAAACAGAACAGCTGTTACTACTGGCTTATGGTGGGACTGCAGTCGATAAATGGTACAGCTCGGAGCAAAAAGCGCTGAGTCAGTTAAAAAATCTGACGATAGTGGCGGTTTCGCCGGCAGACACCGCAGAGCTGGCTAAATTATGCGACCGCACTATGCAATTACAATGCACTATTAATGAAGGCCAGATCTGGTTTGGCAACGCAGCCCAGAGCGTACAGCTCCAACTAGAGTTTATTCAACAGTCAAACCCAGCTCTGCTGGCCACGGAGTAATCACATGACCCAACTCGCTTTAGGCAAACTAAACAAACTGGCGGTAAAAAAACAGGTCGAATTTGGTGTGTACCTCGATGGCTTAAGCTGGGGTGATATCTTATTGCCTAAACGTTATGTTCCTTCAGGCGCAGAAGTCGGCACTGTACTCGAAGTATTTTTGTATCTGGACTCTGAAGATCAGCTGATCGCCACTACAGAAAAACCTTATGTGATGGTCGGACAAGTAGCACAACTTAAAGCTGTGGCAGTCACTAAAGTGGGGGCTTTTTTAAACTGGGGTCTGAAAAAAGATCTGCTGGTTCCTTTTAGCGAACAACAAATCCCGATGCAGCTGGATAAATATTATCTGGTGTACTGTTATGTCGATAAAAGTAACCGCATCGTCGCCTCAGCTAAGCTGGACAGATACATAGGCAAAGACACGCCGGACTACCAACCAGGCGATGAAGTACAGTTTTATGTCGCCTCACAAACCGATCTGGGCTACAAAGTAGTGGTCGATCATCAACACTGGGGCTTATTGTATAAAAATCAGGTCTTTAAACCACTGCGTATCGGTTACAAAGGCACAGCCTATGTGCAGAAAGTACGGGACGATTTACGTATAGATTTACTGCTGGATAAACCTGGTTATCAAAAAACTCAGGCTTTTACCGATGTGATTTTAGAGCGCTTAAAACATAAAGGTGGCAGCTTGCCGATATCAGATAAAAGCACGCCGGAACAAATTTACGGTGAGTTTGGTGTCAGCAAAAAGATGTTCAAACAAGCCATCGGCGCTTTATATAAAGCAGGCAAAATCGTCATCGAAGCAGAGGCAATCCGCCTAAACCAAACACAAAGTAATTGAAGTTGCAGCTAGGCGGCAAGTGAGCGAGACCCCAGGAGCATAGTTGTCCTATGTGACTGGGGCGAGTAGCGCAGCCAACAACGCTGCCGCTTTAAGTACGAAGTGTTTAACGTAGCCATTTGATGGCATCTGCGGCTGGCAAAGCCTTAGCAAACCAATAGCCTTGTCCGGCGTCACAGCCTAATTCTTTTAGCAATTGTCGTTGTAAACTGGTCTCTATCCCCTCAGCCACAACCTTTAAATTCAATGTCTTTGCCAGAGCTATCACCGTATTGACCACCGGATTATCTTGGATCCGCGGTCTCATATTGGCGATAAAAGAACGATCAATTTTCAGCACATCCAGTTTAAATTCATTCAGATAACTTAAACTGGAATAGCCGGTACCAAAGTCATCCAGTAGCACCTTCACACCATGTTGGCGTAACTGCTTTAAGCACAAACGAGCCTGCTCAATATTTTCAATCAGTGCCCGCTCTGTAATTTCTATCGCAAGATAAGCCGCTGGCACCTGCGCTTCTGCCAATGTTCGGATCACGGCTGATGCAAAGTCAGGTTCAGAAAATGCCAGGCCTGATACATTGACACTGACATAAAACGGTATGCTGTAATCATGTCGCCAGACACGGATCTGCTCAATACTCTGTTTGAGCACATAATGGTCAATTAAACCTATCAGGCCGTTTTTTTCAGCGTAAGGAATAAATTCGTCGGGTCTTATCACTCCGCGGCTTTGATGCGTCCAGCGAATAAGCGCTTCAAAACCTAAGGTGTCGTCAGTCTCCAGACTAATAATAGGCTGGTAATACAGCATAAAATGTTGTTTCGCCAGAGCAGCTTTAATTTCCAGACCTAATCTGAACTCATGACTTTCCTGTACTTTCATATCAGAGGAGTAAATACGATAGACTCCACGTCCATCTTGTTTCGCCTGATACATAGCTATATCAGCACGACGAATCAGCTCATCCGCTGATTGCAACTGATCCACCGAACTTGCCAGTGCTATGCCAATACTGCAGGAAGTCAACAGCATATGCTCACCGACCAGCACAGGCTGTTGCAACGCCTGAATAATGCGCTGAGCGACATCAGTCACATCCGTAAGACCTGCAACATCTTCCAGCACTACAGCAAACTCATCACCGCCTAAACGAGCCAGCGTATCCGTCTGTCGCATACAGAGTTTAAGCACGCGTCCGACCTGCACCAGAAAGGCGTCCCCCACCTGATGGCCCAGCGTATCATTGACTGTTTTAAAACGATCGAGATCCAGATACATTACAGCTAAATGATTCGCAGGGAAACGCTGCATGCGCTTAAAAGCCTGACCTATTCTGTCCATTAATAAACTGCGATTTGGTAAAGCAGTCAAAGCATCATGCAAAGCCTGATGCTGCAAACGTTTTTCGGAAAATACCCGCTCCAGTGCATTAGAAATATGCTGAGAGACAAAAATCATCAATTCAAGATCTCGTTCGCTGTATTGGATATGGGCAATATAGCTTTGCACCACCACCACACCACGCACTGTGTCGCTGGATTGAAAAGGCACCCCCAACCATGACTCCGGCTCAGCACCATAAGCATTCACATCATACGCCAGCTCAAATGCGGCTATATCTTTGCGCATAATCAACAAAGGTTCATTGGAGCGAAATACATGACCTGTCAGGCTGTGCTTTAATAAATCACTGCCATACACCTGGTTCGGATCCATTTCATCTTCAGTATCGGCAAAGTACGGAAACTGCAAGGTCTGCGTTTCCTCGTCAAACAGCGCAATAAAGAAATTAGGGGCATAAATCAGCGAATTAACAATTTGATGGAGTCGCTTGTAGAAACTGGAGAAATCGTTGGCAAAATAGGAGAAAGAGGCAATTTCATACAAAGCCTTTTGCAGTCGCTCGGCATATTCAAGTTTACTGACTGAGGATTCAAGAGTGTCCAGCATCTGCGATTTGCGAAGTTTACTGGCCAGAATAGAAGCCACGACTTCCAATATATGCTGATGTTCTGTGCTGAAATAGTTTGCATGAGAGTGTTCGCAGTCAATGACACCAAGCAGCTCTTTACCATCCAGAATAGGCACAACCAGTTCCGATAAACTTGGCACTAAATCAGCCATGTAATGTGGGTCATTTCTGGTATCAGAAACCAGCACTGATTGTTTTATATTGGCAGCATGCCCAACTAATCCGTCCCCAACTTTCAGTTCAGCAATGCCTAAATGTGAGGGTAAGTCACGAGTGCCGGATGCAGCCTTACGTACCAATGTTTCTCCATCAGCAGCCAGTATAAAAATAGCACAATCGACAAAACCTAAACCTGCCACCACGTGCTTTGCAGCATAATTAAGAATATCATCCGCGCCCGTCAACTCATGCAAATCAATTGCAAACTGATTAATTAACTTTAATCGGGCGTTCTCTTGTTGCAATAACTGGAGCTGGGCTTGAAGCGCACTGGTATCAGTTTGGGGCTGTGAAGTGATCACGGTCGTCATACAGACTCTACTACATTAATCCGTAGAAAGTTATAAACGACCGTGCTTTATTAAGCAACGAAAAGTTAGATTTTGTTCCTGTTCAATGGTTTGGTAAAGACCAAATGCACAGCACTGGTCGCTCTTTCCAAAAAACCACCTTCGCAGTAACACAGATAAAAATGCCAAAGCCGGATAAACTCATCATCATAGCCAAGCTGATGCAATTTATCCCGTGACGCCATAAAGTTCTGACACCAATGCTGTAAAGTCCGGGCATAGTCCAAGCCTATATCCTGCACCTGGCGCAATACTAAATCTGTATAGTTAGCGACGGCGTTACTCATACGCTGAATAGAGGGCAAGCAACCGCCAGGGAAAATATAACGTTTGATAAAATCAACTTCTTTGACATAGTGGCTATAACGTTGATCCGCTATGGTAATAGCCTGCAATACCATCAAACCATCATCTTTGAGTAAGCTTGAGCATTTCGCGAAGTATTGATCGAGAAAGTCATCACCGACGGCTTCAATCATTTCAATAGAAACCAGCTTGTCATAAGTTCCTGTTAAATCTCGGTAATCCTGAAACAACAAAGTAATTTGAGATTCCAGACCAGCTTCACGGATTTTTTCAGCTGCATAATCATGTTGCTCGCGCGAAATAGTAGTAGTGGTGACTTTACAACCATAATTGCGGGCGGCAAAAATAGCCATACTGCCCCAGCCCGTACCTATTTCAATCAGATGATCGGTCGGTTTTAGCTGTAGCTTGTCACAAATGGATTTCAGTTTGTTGACCTGCGCTTGTTCCAGTGTGCAGTCTTCCGTTTCATACACTGCACTGGAGTACATCATGCTTGGATCTAAAAACAGCTGATACATGGAATTACCCAGATCATAATGAGCCGCAATATTTTTCCGCGACTGCTCCTTCGTATTACGATTACGCCAATCCAACAGTTTTAATGCAGGTTTACTTAATCTGGCCCAGGCAGATTCCAGCTTATCCAAAAGAGCCGAGTTACGCGCTAACAACTGCACTAATAAAGTTAAGTTATCACAACGCCACTGTCCTAAAATGTAAGACTCGCCTGCCCCAACAGAGCCTGCAAACACCATTTTTTGATAAAAATCAGGATCCACTACGGTAAGAGTACATTGCATTTCACCCTTGCTATCGCCTAACAGGGTTTTTTCCTGGCCTTCAACTAATAAGATTGCGCCGTACAAAAGTTGGCTTAAATGATTTAGCACCAACTTACGGCAGGTTTTATCAAACCAACTCAGATTTTGAAAAGGACATTGTTCGGTGATCGAAACCGTCATCTTGCTGTTTCCTTTGACTTAGGGTGGCCATATACAGGCACTGCTTTGAGTAGCAGTTTTAACGCATGCCAATAAATTCGTGTCATCACTTGTACGTTTTGCCATGGACGACGGATCAATAAAGCTTTAAGTGCTGTCTGAGTAAAAGGCTGAGACAACAGATGAAACCAGGCACTGAAAACCTTTTGCTCATCTTTATAATTAGTGATAGCTAATTCTAGTTTTTCTGAATTAGCGAGCACTGTCCAGTGATATTGCATATCCATAGGATTAAAGGGCGACACATGAAAAGCCTTGTCATGCTGATACTGCGATTTTTCAGAGCTTTGCACTGGTACCAGATAATAATGCCGTTCATTCCATGGTGTGTTGCTTACCTCGGCTAACAACGCAACTAACTGCTGTGTATCATCAAAACAGTAATACAAGGTTAGTGGACTAAAGTAATAGCCCCAATTCGCCAGCGGGCTCATCATACAAACTTTACTGATAGTATCAGTACAGCCTAAGCTCTGCACTTTGAGCCGGACCGCCTGAGCCAAATCCTCAGGTCCGGACAAATAATCAGAACGTCGATAGCTGCATGCAGCAAAACGAGCAGTTGACCATAACCAGCCTTTAGCCGGAATACTGTTGAGCTCATTCAGATCCAGCCAAAAATAATGCACTTGATAGTCAAAGCCGTGTACTTTCGGCAGATAACGTTTATGCCCTACTTCTCCTGTTAATAACGCATGGCCTGGTGGGATCAAAACTCCACTCCCATGGCTCTGGCTATATCGACCGCACTTCGCACACCATCTTCATGGAAACCGTTATACCAATAAGCACCACAGAACCAACTATGGTTAACACCATTGATTTCACCACGGCGTTGCTGCGCAGCAATAGTGCAGTGATTGAACACAGGATGAGCGTATTGAAAACGTTTTAAAATCTTGTTCTGATCAATAGCATTACTGTGATTCAGCGTGACCACAAAAGTAACAGGCGCTTCGATGCCCTGCAGAATATTCATGTTGTAACTCAAAGTCGCATGGCTGGATGCAGCATCTGTCAGATGGTAGTTCCATGCGGCCCAGGCGGCTTTACGTTGAGGCAAAATACGATCATCCGTGTGTAAAATCACGTCGTTGTTCTGATAAGCAATGCCGCCCAAAACTTGCCGTTCGGCGTCGCTGGCATCCTTAAGTAGAGCTAAAGCTTGATCGCTGTGACAGGCAAATACGACCTGATCAAAACGCTCAATACGCCCGTCGATAAACTCTAGCGTAACACCTTCGGCATCCCTATTGACCGCTTTTACCGGGCTATTTAGTTTGAGCTGTGCAGGGTTGAGTGTATTTAATAAAGCTCGTACATATTCCCGTGAACCGCCTTTGATCACAGACCATTGCGGACGCTCAGTCACATTCAGCAACCCATGGTTTTTAAAAAACTGCAGAAAAAAACGCAGTGGAAAAGAAGGCATATCCGCTAAACCAGAGGACCAAATCGCCGCGCCCATAGGCAATAAATAGTCATTGCGAAGTGCTTTGCCTAAGTTATGTTTGGCTAAGAACTCGTCAATCAATAAATCCAGATCCGGATGATTTTGCTCCAACAACTCCTTACCCAACTTATTAAACTTGACTATATCCAACAGCATACGCCAGAACGAAGGCCGAAACAGATTACGACGCTGCGCAAATAAAGTTGAAAGGGTATGGCCGTTGTATTCTAAACCTGTATCAGCTTTTTTCACCGAAAAACTCATTTGGGTGTGCTGAGATTCTACCTGAAGCTCAGCTAAAAACTTATTAAACAATGGATAAGTCCAGTTGTTGAATACGATAAATCCTGTGTCGATGGCATAGTCCTTACCTTCAACATTCACATCTACTGTCGCAGTGTGGCCACCCAGATAGGAACCCGCTTCAAATACAGTGACTTCATGTTGGCGCTGCAACAAATACCAGCTGATCATGCCGGAAATACCACCGCCTATTACTGCTATCTTCATCTACGCTTCCTTTGCCATTTTTTGTTTAATTTTGTTCGTGACCCAGCCTAACAGCGGTATATGCTGCAATACCATTTCATTTAAGTCGTAATAATCTCTGTGATACGCAATTTTGCCTTCACTATTCCAGTGCACTATGGAACAACCGTGCACAGAGATAGGTTTGCCATTGCCTATAGCTTCATGAGTAAACGTCATCAACCAACTCAGGCACCCCTGATCCTGATTAGCAATTTGTGAGGTCGCAACAAAATGACAACTACTTAAGCGTGCATAAGCATGAGAGAAATACTGCTGCAGCTGTTCAAGCCCAAGCATGTGGTGCACAGGGTCGATAAACTCCACATTAGTGGCATAGAGTTCAGCAAGAGAGTCTAAGTTATTTTGACTTAAGTTATTGTAAAAATTTAAGAAACGTTCGAGCCGTTCTGTCGTGTTTGTCTCATTCATGATCCACTTCATCCTGCGGTTTTTTAACAGTATGGAATAACTCTAAGGTTTTCAATCGGGCTTTGCTGTGATCCACCACAGGTTTAACGTACTCATTCCACATCGGCAAAGGATGTGGCCAATGGATTTGTTTTTTTGGTATATCAGCAAGCTCCGGCAACATACGTTTTATAAATACGCCGTCCGGGTCAAATCGTTCACTTTGAGTCACAGGATTAAAAATACGGAAGTAAGGGGCGGCATCTGTGCCTGTTGAGGCCGCCCATTGCCACCCACCGTTATTGGCAGCAAAGTCACCATCAATCAGCTTCGACATGAAATACTGCTCACCCCAACGCCAATCAATATGCAAATCTTTCACCAAAAAGCTGGCCACTATCATACGCAGCCTGTTATGCATCCAACCAGTTTGATTCAACTGGCGCATCGCCGCATCGACTATAGGATAACCAGTTTTACCCTCGCACCAGGCCTGAAATAGCGCCGCGTCGTTTGGCCAGACAATACCATCAGTGTCTTTTTGAAACGCCTTGTGCTTAATCAGCTCTGGAAAAGCCATCAAAATATGGTGATAAAAATCCCGCCATACCAGCTCAGAAAGCCAGACGGCTGCACCAGATTTTTCTTTATCCCAGTCTTGAGCGGCTTCAAGTTGCAGACGATTGATGCATTGCTGTGCCGAAATCACCCCTATCGCCAGATACGCCGATAAGGAAGACGTGCCAGCTAAAGCGGGAAAGTCACGTTCGGTCTGATAAAAGGCGGCTTTATCCCGGCAAAACTGTCGCATCTGTTCAAGAGCATGCAATTCATCCACGGCATAAGCGGCTGAACTTCCATCCCCCTGTTGCATCACAGAAAACTCAGGCAGCTGCAACTTTATTTCAGGCAGCGCTTTAGGTTTAGGGAAACACCGCACACCCGTTTCACGCAAACGCCCTAACCAGGTTTTCTTAAAAGGCGTAAAAATCTGATAAATGCCGCCCGTCTTGCTCAGGATAGACCCTGGTGGCATCACCGCTTTGCGATCAAACCAAAAACAGGCTTTACCTGCTTTAGCGAAAATATCGCTGACCTTGCGATCACGTGCACGCTCACGCAGTTCGTACTCGGTGTGGCCGTACAAGATTTCCGCTCCAGCCTTGATTAATTGCTGCATCAGCTCTGGCACAGCGGAGTAATCACTGCCCTCAATCGCCACTAAAGGAATATTCAAAGCAGCAAGCTCTGTTTGTAGCTGTACCACACGGCGGCGAATGAAATCTTGTTTGACCGGCGCCATAAAGTGCTGCTGCCAGCTATCTGGCGTAGCAATAAAAAGTGCAACTACAGGCAAACCTGACTGACAGGCCTCGAATAAAGCCTGGTTGTCATAAACACGCAAATCATTACGCAGCCAGACTAAAGAAAATGCTTTGTTACTCATCAGGCGCGTAACCCCAGCTCATCGGGGAACGGCTGCAGGTACTGCTGTGCCGCCAGATACTGATGTGGATGCTGAGCCAAATGGTGGCGTAGCAAAGTTAAAGGTGCCAATAAAGGCAAATGCCCCTGACGGTATTTATGAATAAGGGCCAAAAGCTCTTGTTTGGCAGCGCTTGTCAGCATCTTTTTAAAGAAGCCCTGCAAATGCATCAGTACATTCGCCTGCTGCTTTCGGGTAGCCTGTTGTTTTAAGGCCTGCATTAAATCTAGTAAATAACGCTGTGCCAATTCATCAGGAGCGAACAACTTGGCTTGAGCCACTAAACGGCCTAATTCCCGGTAGGCTGTTGGACTATGCGCCATCACCAAAAACTTATAACGGCTGTGAAAAGCCACCAACTTGCCTACAGTAAAACCGGATTGCAACATCTGCTGATAGTCATGGCAAGCAAAAATCCGGGTGACGAAATTTTCCCGCAGGTTAGCGTCAAGCAAACGGCCATCCTCCTCTACAGGTAACCAAGGGTAGGTATGCATCAATTGCTGGGTAAAGACCCCTACTCCTACTTTGCCCAACTGATGACCATTTTGATCATTTAACCTTACCCGCTCCATGCCACAGCTGGGTGATTTCGCGCAAACGATATAGCCCGATAACTGCTTCAGCTCTGGTAACAGTTTTTGGCTAAATTGCAGCATAGTTTCTGTGTGGTCAATGCTGCTATCTTTGCTATTGACCAATCGCACTTGCTGCTCGGCATTAAGCTGCAAACGAATGGCAGGACGCGGCACACCTAATCCTATCGCCTGTTCGGGACAGACAGGAACATAAGAAACAAAAGGAGCAAGGGTACTGTTACAGAATTCAGATGCTTTATGGCCGGCGTCAAACCGCACTTTTTGACCAAGCACACAAGCGCTGACACCGATTTGGATACTCATATTTATACTCACAGAAAAAATCACGGAGATGACTAGAATTGTTTACAGATCAGCAGGTTCATTGGATCACTGCAAGAGAAATTTTTTGAATATCAGATACGGTATATTTTCAACAAACCAAAGCCCCTGACTAGAGTTCCAAATTTTGCTGTCCTTGCAAAATGTAAAAGCTGCGCCAGATGACGCAGCTTTTGTAAAGGCGATACTTAGTTACTTAGTAAGAGTAACTCATGGTTACACCACTAAAAGTGGTATAGGCTTTGACGCCTACGTGCCAGGTGCCCGCCTGTGGGTTGCTGATAGTGCACTGTTCCGCATTGCCATTCAAATAAGGACGGCAGTTGTAAAGCGTTTCTGTTGGCTGGCTGTTGTAACGCACGTACAGATCTGCATCACCAGTCCCACCTGAAATGGTAAAGGTTAAAGTACTGACGCCAGAGGGGATCACGTAAGAGCCACGTAACCAGGTCCCAGTGCTGGCGGAAAGATTAGGAAAGGTTTCCCCCCCTGTTGGTGGAGGATTACCACCACCGCCACCGCCGCTACAACCATTGGCCGTCAGATAATCCACTGCGGCTTTGGCTTGAACTATACCAAAACCAAAAGAGTTATCGCGCCCTGCTGTGCCTCTGTCCTGCGCTGTCGCCTGTAAGGCGCTGCGAATTTGTGGAGCTGTACATTGAGGATGGTTACTCCATACAAGCGCAGCAACACCAGCTACATGAGGTGAGGCCATAGAAGTACCGCTAATACTGTTGTAGCCACCGTTATTCCAGGTTGAATTCACTGCAACACCAGGGCCTGCTAATTCTACCTGAGCGTTACGCTGAGAAAAGCTTGCCAGATTACGATTCGAATCTACTGCAGCCACCGAAACCACAGCGTTGTAAGAAGCAGGATAGGACAAGCTGGTATTGCCAGCGTTACCCGCCGCAGCAATTAACAACATTCCACTGTTGTAAAAATTAGTCATGGCGGTTTGTTCTGTCTGACTGGAGCTACCGCCGCCTAAACTCATATTCACCACTTTTGCCCCTGCATCCTGACAAGACTGGATCCCGTCAATCAGATCAGAAGCAAAAGTCCAGTTTCCTGAATCATTAAAAATTTTAACTACATGCACGTCAGACTGAGCTGAAGGCAGCACCCCTATCACACCATCGTTATTGTTCAGAGCCACCATGGTACCGGCAACATGAGTACCATGACCATTACCGTCCGATGACCAACTGCCGTGGCCGGAAAAAGCAAAACCGCTAACGCCAGAATTCGGTAAATCCGGATGGCTTAGAGTGTAGCCGGTATCTATGACACAGACTTTGGTATTCGCAGCATTGGCATCGCTGACCAGATTAGCCTGCACCATAGGAATACCATAAGGAGTGCTTTGGGCCATAGGTGTGATCACGTCAAACAGATAACGTTTCTGGTCAACCTCGATGTACTCCACTTCAGGATCAGACACCATAGCTTTAAGCTGACGTGGATTTAATTCCAGCACACTCGATTTGACTGAACTTAAATGTTTAATCACTTTGCTTTTATATTTACGAGCAAAGGTTTCCGCTTTTTGCACAGAGAATGCAGGAGTAGCTTGAGTCGCATTTTGTAGACTTCCTACACCGCCGTTTTTGTATTTCACAATGTAACGGGTAGTACTGTCATCACTAGGATCGATGACCGCGACATCTGCTGCAGTGATCAAAACGGGTTGATCCACTGCTGCAGCGACAGCGACTGAGGTTAAGGATAAAGCAAAACAACCAGCAGTTCCCAGTAACAGTACTTTATTTCTATTTTTCATATATGTACCTTGGTAAGAATTTTGAAGTCCATGATGTGAAGTTGCATCCTGCGGCTCAAAACTTAGCAAGGCATCGAAATAACTCTTTATATTAAAATTATATTTTTATTATATTTTCTTTACATTTAACCACTTAAGTTCAAACTCGTTATTTTATGTAATCATCTGGACAGAACACCAAAACAGCAGAGAAAAGAGTGCCTTAAAGCGTTGATTGAGGATCCATACTTTGAATCCACAGCTTTTTAAGCAAATAAAAAAGGAGTGTCCTTGAGGAACACTCCTTTTTTAACGATAAAGAGCAGGTATTACTTTTTGGCGGTACCGACTTCGACTCTGCTCTTCAACTTCTGGCCTGGTCTGAAGGTCACCACACAACGGGCAGAGATAGGAATATCTTCACCTGTTTTTGGGTTCCGGCCTGGCCGTTGGTTTTTTACTCGCAGGTCAAAATTACCAAAACCTGACAGTTTTACCTGGTCGCCTGCTTCCAAAGCAATGCGGATCTCTTCAAAAAAAGATTCGACAATTAATTTTGCATCGCGCTTGCTGATGCCAAATTTGGTAAATAAACGTTCTGCTAAATCGGCTTTGGTAAGCGCCATTCTTAATCCCTCAACGTTGCGTTGAACTCTTTGCTTAGCACCTCAACCACAGAAGAGATAACCTGTTGGATATCTTTATCTTCAAGCGTCCGCGCCTTGTCCTGCAAGGTTAAAGCTATAGCCAATGACTTATGGCCTTGTGCAACCCCCTGCCCTGTGTAGACGTCAAACAATTTTAGGTCAACTAATTGATTTCCGCCAACTTTTCTAATAGTAGCAAGGATATCTGAAAAACGCACATCAGATTTCACAACAATAGCTAAATCACGACGGTTTGCAGGATATTTTGAAGTTTCCTGAGCTAAAACAATATGCTTATCACCAAATGCTTCCAGCTCGATTTCAAATAAAAAGGCTTTGCCTTTAATACCCAATTTACGCTCTGCTTCCGGATGTAAGGCGCCAAGCACACCTACAGCTTTGCCATCCCGGTTTAACTGGGCAGTCTGACCCGGATGTAAGGCGCTGTGTTCACCTGTGCTGAAAGTAAAACATTCGGCAGCTGAAGTGCAGCTTAACAGCGCCTCCACGTCGCCTTTCACATCATAAAAATCAACAGCCCGCTCTGCGATAGTCCAGTGTTCGTTGCCGAAACTTCCAACAATGACACCACCTAACACCGGCACCTGACGTACACCACCTTCAGCGTTCGCATCAGGGATAAACTTCAGGCCATATTCGAATAAACGAATACGATTTTGCTGACGATTCTGGTTGTATTGCACAGCCTGCAACAAACCAGGCCATAGGTTTAACCGCATCGCCGACATATCCACCGAAATTGGATTTGGCAGCACCAAAGCAGGCTGACCCGGGAATAAAGTTTCCTGCACTTTAGGGTCAACAAAACTATAGGTAATAGCTTCCTGATAACCTCGGGCGACCAGCAAATCACGTAAGCTGTGAACAGAAATACGGCTTTCCTGATGTTTGCTCATCGCAAGCGCAGCTTGTGGCGCTATATTGGGAATATTGTTATAGCCATAGACCCGCGCTACTTCTTCGATTAAATCTTCAGGAATAGAGATATCAAAACGGTAGCTGGGGACTGTCACCTGCCACTCGTCACCAGACACTTTGACCTGCATCCCTAAACGCTGGAAAATTTCAGTGACAGTTTCTGTCGCAATAGAAATACCTAAAATACGGTCCAGCTTAGTGCGGGTTAACACAATTTGAGCCGCTTTTGGCAGGTGCTGTTCGGACACAGCTTCCACCACAGGGCCAGCTTCACCGCCAACAATAGCTAACAGCAATGCCGTCGCTCTTTCCATCGCAGTGCGTTGTAATTCTGGGTCGACGCCACGCTCATAGCGGTGTGATGCATCAGTATGCAAACCGTATTGACGGGCTACACCTGCCATTTCAACAGGCGAGAAAAATGCACTTTCAAGGAAAATGTCGGTGCTGTCTTTGGTGACACCACTATGCAGTCCACCAAAGATACCGGCCATTGCTAAGGCTTTTTGGCTATCGGCAATCAGCAGAGTATTGGCTTTTAACGTCACTTCGTTGCTGTCCAACAGAGTGAGCTTTTCGCCTTCTTTGGCCATACGTACGTCGATATCACCCTCGATTTTTGCCAAATCAAAAGCGTGCATCGGATGACCCAGCTCCAACAAGACAAAGTTGGTTACATCCACCACAGCATCAATAGAACGGATACCAGAGCGGCGTAACTTTTCTACCATCCACAAAGGCGTTACCGCAGCTGTATTGATGTTGCGAATAATACGACCCAAATAACGTGGACAAGCCTGTGGCGCAGATAACTGAATACCTTTTACATCGCTGATCGTTGCTGCAACAGCTGCAATTTCTGGCTGACAAACATCCAGATTATTCAACACACCCACTTCACGGGCTAAACCTTTTAAGCCCAAACAATCAGCACGGTTTGGTGTTAAATCTACTTCAATCGCCTGGTCATCTAACGTCAGGTACTGACGAATATTCTGGCCCAGCGGCGCATCAGCAGGCAGTTCAATAATACCATCT
Organism: Rheinheimera sp. KL1; assembly: GCF_001275035.1. NCBI lineage: Bacteria > Pseudomonadati > Pseudomonadota > Gammaproteobacteria > Chromatiales > Chromatiaceae > Rheinheimera > Rheinheimera sp. KL1. Next base: position 17,031 of record NZ_LAMX01000021.1, on the reverse strand, counting down.
GAACTTTCGGCCATGCCAAGCTCAGATAAAGAACAGAGCATACCGTTCGATGGCTGACCACGTAACTTGGCGGCCTTGATCTTAAAATCGCCCGGTAATACAGCGCCTACTGTGGCTACTGCGACTTTTAAGCCCTGACGGCAGTTGGCTGCACCACAAACGATATCTAATAACTCACCTGTGCCAATATCCACTTTGGTGACTTGTAATTTATCGGCTTCTGGATGACGACCACATTCCACCACATGGCCGACTACCACACCGCTAAACTCGCCAGCAACAGGCTCGATGCCATCGACTTCCAGACCGGCCATCGAAATTTGTTCTGCTAACTCATTGGTCGATAACTGCGGGTTGACCCACTCACGTAACCAGGATTCACTGAATTTCATTATCTGCTCCCGCTTATCTGAATTGCTTTAGAAAACGCAGATCGTTTTCGAAGAATGAACGAAGGTCTGTTACGCCATAACGCAACATGGTCAGACGCTCAACGCCCATACCAAAAGCAAAGCCGCTGTAGATTTCAGGGTCAATGCCAACAGAACGCAACACATTTGGATGCACCATACCGCAGCCTAATACTTCCAGCCATTTACCGTTTTTACCCATCACGTCCACCTCAGCAGATGGCTCAGTAAAAGGGAAAAAGGACGGACGGAAACGTATTTGCAAGTCTTCTTCAAAATAGTTATTCAAAAAATCGTGCAAAATACCTTTGAGCTCAGTAAAGCTGACATTTTTATCGACCATCAACCCTTCCACCTGATGGAACATCGGCGTATGGGTTTGATCGTAATCGTTACGATACACACGGCCAGGGGAAATGATGCGCAGCGGTGGCTGTTCTGTTTCCATAGTACGAATTTGCACACCAGAGGTCTGAGTACGCAGCATCAGCTTAGGATTAAAGTAAAACGTATCGTGGTCAGCGCGGGCCGGGTGATGCGCAGGAATATTCAATGCATCAAAATTATGGAAATCATCTTCGATTTCCGGGCCATGTTTGACTTCAAACCCTAATTCACCAAAAAAGCTTTCAATACGGCGAATGGTGCGGGTGACGGGGTGCAGGCCACCGGCTTCTAAAGTACGGCCAGGCAAAGTCACATCAATCTGTTCTTTAGACAGTTTTTCTGCCAGTTCAGCCTGCTGCATCTGATCACGTTTAGTGTTTAACGCATCCTGTACTTGCTGTTTTAACTCATTGATCTGTTGACCTGCAGTTTTGCGGGTCTCTGGATCCATGGCACCTAAAGACTTCAGCAGCTCAGTGATGCTGCCTTTTTTGCCCATAAAGGCCACACGCACATCTTCCAGTGCGTTGATATCGTTCGCTACAGCGACTGCCTGTAAGGCTTCTTCTAAAATGGCGGTTAAGTTCATCGCTATCCTCAGACCAGCGTTAATCCCTATCGAAACGAACACTGCAGCTTGGTCAGCTGTAGCATCAATGACTTCGGGGTGATAAGTCGTATAAAAAGGTGGCAATAATACACCAGATTTACGCTCAGAGCTTGCGTAAAATAAGGCTTTTTTTCTGTTTGAGCAGGAAAGAACAGCTGAAAATCAGTGAGATAAGCTCAGCATATCTTTGACAAAAGGAATGGTCAGCTTACGCTGATGCACTATCGAGGCTTTATCCAGTAAATCGAGAATTTGCACCAGCTCCCGGATGTCACGTTGCTGACGGTTTAACAAAAATCTCGCCACTTCATCCGGCAGTTCCATGCCACGTAAACGGGCTTTTTGTTGCAACAGTTTTTGTTTGTCTTCATCAGCCAATAACCTCAGTTGAAAACTGGTGCAGGCCTGCAAACGTGAAACTAAATCCGGCAAGGTAATACCCAGTTCGGTTGGAGCCTGATCTGCAACAATAATCAGCGCTTTGCCCTGCTCCGTCATGCGATTGTACAAATCAAACACCGCCACCTGCCAACTGACATCGCCAGCTACGGCCTGAATATTATCCAGACACACCAGATCCAACTCTTCGAGTTGGTCCAATATTCGTGGGCTCCAGGCTTTAAAATCTTCCAGACTCAAGAGTTGACTGGTTAAACCCAGTTCCTGCGCCTGAACACAAGCGGCGTACAACAAATGCGATTTGCCACTGCCACTAGCGCCGAATAAATACAAAGGCAGGCGATGTTCAGAGGGCCTGGTCAGAAAATGTTTGATATAGCTCACCACAGGGCTGGTCTCAGCCCCATAAAAGGTATCAAGGGTTTCGTCTTCTGGCAGTGTGACTGCCAGCGTATATTGCACCGGCGTCATTAGTTTGGAATATACCTGTAACGCAGTACGGCAGACTCTGTCCCCGTTGGCGCAGCGGAAGGCTCTGTTGCCATTTCAGCCGCCATCTCTGCAAAAAGTTCATCTGTGACTTCTGTAGTTTCGGTACCTGCCGTTGCTATACCATTAGTGACAGCGCCGGTTTGTTCTGTTGTTTGCAACGACTGCAACCGGCGTTCCAGTGACAGGGAATTAATAAAGGCGCCACGGTCAGCTGCCAGTTGCACTTTAAATTTGAGTAAATCGGCTTTACGCTCTTTTACTGTCACTTGCTTGACTGACAACATAGCACTAAGCATTTGTTGTACTTTGACCTGATCCACAAAATTCGTCAGTCCTTCAATATCCAATTCCAGTTCAGTCTGGTCTTGTTGGCTGCCAAGCTGCACCGCAAATTTGCTGGCCAGTTGCGTGGTCAGGTTAGTCAGAAACTGTGCAGCTAATTCCTGTTGGGAATTGGCTAACAATTCATTGCTGATTAACTGATCTTGTTCATACCCCTGCCAGGTGAGTCGGTATTGACCAGTGGCAGGCTGGTCAAAAAGCAAAATTAAGCTTTGATCGGCACTAAAGGGCAAACTGGCTTGTTCAATCAACAACCAATTACCGGCCCAGACGTCATCCTGCGATAAGGTTGGCACATAACTGTCATTTGCAGTGGGTAGCTCCAGAGGCAGACCTATAGCTTTCGCCTGCTGTTGCAACTGAGTCAATACAGGATGAGCCGCGCCTTGCATAAAGGTTCGACTTTCAGCAGTTTGTTCGACAAGCCACAGCACTATCGCAGGTCGTCTGGCGCCCCAAATGGCAATCTGATGCTGACTCAGTAACTGCTGCACTTTTTGCTCATCCAGCCCTACTTTTAATGCAGGCCCCTGTTCTGAACTAACAGCAGCAAAGGTCTTTATATAATTACCGGCATTTTTCAGCTCAGCTTTGATGGCAGATTGTTCAATCACAGCCGGATTGACTGCAACTTTCACCAACACCTGCGCCAAGGCCTGTTGTTGCCAAAGACTTTGGCTTTGACCTGCAGGAACTACCGCCTGATACAAGTCCGTCAGTTGTTTTGCTTGTGCAGTACTGGCAGCTAAGAAAAAACTTAGTGCCGCAATAAGTAATCGCATCTTTAGCCCTTAACCTGCCAACACAGGGAAAATTCCCTTTATGCCCAAACTAATAAATTCAATGGCAATTGCCGCCAGAATAAGTCCCATCACCCGGGTAATAATATTCATGCCGGTTTGCCCTAATCTATTAGCTATTTTACCTGATAAGCGCATCAGGATCGCCAGAAGAATGCCAACAAGTACAATTTCTGCCGAAATAATTAAATAATGCAACCAGCCTTCAGCTCTGTTGGCATACAAAATAACAGAACTAATGGCTCCAGGTCCTGCCAGCATAGGCATAGCCAGCGGTACCACCGCAATAGAAGATTTCTGAGTGGCCTCTAACCGCTCCGCTTCGGTACTTTTAGCGCCACTGGTTTGAGCATTTAACATCGAAATGGCCATCAACAAAATTAAAATACCGCCACCGACCCGGAACGAATTGACTGAAATACCAAAGAAACTAAGAATAAACTCACCAAAAAATAATGTTACCAATAGGATCACACTGGCGGCTTTGGCTGAGGTGATCGCCACTTGCTTTTTGTCCTGCTCGCTGTGATCAGCAGTGAGCGATAAGTACATAGGCAAAGCTCCCAACGGATTTAAGATCGCAATGATACCGATAAAAATCTTCAGATAATCCTGCACATCCAGCATCTGCTGTCCTTGATTCTCTTATTAAAGTGAGGCTAATCATAGCCTTATTTCAACTCTGCTGCAGCGTTTTCCATCACTGCGCCATATGACACAACTGATTTTATAAAAATGCAAAAAACCACCCGTAGGTGGTTTTTTCTATAAGACAACACTACTTCAATGAAGGGACACCGAGTCAGACAAAAGCTGTTACAGCTCTATGTTGCCTTTCTTAATAATCTTCACTAAAGCCTGGTGTAAGGCACTGACTTGTTCCGCAGACAAGACTTTTCCTTCACTGTCACGCCAGCTTATAAGGGTTCCAACTTCAGCTTTAGTTAACACCACCTGATAATCGCCCTCGGTTAAAGGCACATCGATAGTCTCTTCATCACTCCACAATGAATCCCAAAAACCTGTTTCAGGCTTGGTATAGGTGAGGAAAAAACTGTATTTCGTTCGATCCAGATCATTAACCACAAAGCCGTTTTGCTCAAACAACAATTCCAGCTGTGCCCAGGATGCATCTAAAGACTGTCCTGTGATCATGGCAGCATCACCTTGTGCGTCAAAACCTGTGGTCAGAGTAATTTGACGGGACTGAGCTTTTTTCAGATTAATCTGAACCAATTCCACAGTAGCGACTTTGTCTACCAAACGGTTCAGGAAATACACTTCTTCACGCTTCTGCGCTATAGCTGATAGCTTGGTATCGTTTTCGATAAAACGATGCTCAAGCAACTGCACTCTTACCCCAACAGTACGGCGATGAGGCTTAGGTTCCAATACGATCAGAAAACGGCTTTGCTCCTTTTCGACCATGTCTTTCCACAGCCAAAAGCCCTCTTCTTCAAAACGACTCACCCAGCCGGTTTCAAATACCAAACCTTCCTGATCTTTTTGTGTGATCTCTATTTGCTTTTCTTTACCAAAATCCAGCACATTTTTTTTCAGGTAAGGTAACAATTCACCTGTGAACTCTGAACGCTCGAACCAAATCCGGGCTTCTTTTTCTTCCTCTTCCACCCTGCTATTGGTGGCCAGAGCTAACACCTGCATTGGCGACTTCAATTCAACTTCAGTCACTGGTGCATTAGGCGCTGGCGGAATATCATACTGTGCAGGTTTTTTCGCTGCGGTTAATCCGGCGGGCACTTTTAGTTCAGCGACAGGCTTTGCCTCAACCGCGCTTTGTTCTGTTACTTCTTCAGGGAACAAAGAACAACCAGAGATAAATAACGAGGCAACTAAGCTTGCCGGGATCCAATACTGCACTATAAAACTCCTACACATTAATCTGGGCTTGTTTCAGCGCTTGTTCGATTACGCTTTGATGAATTGGTTCCAACCGGGTCAAAGGTAATCTTGCCATATCATCAGCAATTAACCCCATCTTCAGCAGTGCCCACTTACTCGGAATAGGATTGGCTTCGATAAACAACTGATGATGCAAACCTTGTAACTTCTGATCCAGCTGCTTTGCCAATTCTGTATTTTTTTCTAAGGCTGCTTTTGACATTTGTGACATCAACGCAGGCGCAACGTTGGTCGTCACAGAGATCACGCCGTGGCCACCTTTTAACATAAATTCACAGCAAGTGGCATCGTCACCGCTGAATAATAAAAAATCTGCCGGACATAACGCCTGCAATTGTGCCAGTCGCTCCATCGAACCAGTGGCCTCTTTGATTCCAATAATGTTTGGAACGTTCGCCAGTTCGGCTACTGTCTCAGGCTGCAAATCCACACCGGTGCGCCCTGGTACATTGTACAAAATGACGGGCTTGTCTGTGGCTGCGGCTACGGCCTGGTAATGCGCCAACATGCCTTTTTGCATTGGCTTATTGTAATAAGGCGTTACCGTTAAAAAACCTGCAACAGGCAAAGCAGATAACGTTTTAGTCTTTTCAACTGCGTCCGCAGTTGAATTTGAGCCATTACCAGCAATAACGGGAATACGTCCGTCCACCTGCGCTAATACAGCCTTGAGTACTTGCAGTTGCTCAGCGAAACTTAAGGTAACAGACTCCCCCGTCGTTCCCATGATCACCAAAGCGTCGGTCTGATTGCTTAAATGAAAATCCACCAATCGCTTCAGGCTGTCATAGTCCACAGCACCGACAGGATCCATAGGGGTGATTAAAGCAACAATACTTCCGCTAAACATGCTCAAGGCTCCAAAATTTTCAGGCTGCCTATGGTAATGACGCACGACAACAAACACAAGCAAAGGGACTGTCACACAGGTGAAATTTACGCTAAATATGCTAAACTTCGCAGCCGTTTTTCATTCAGAGACATCAACTTAGCATGCCACAACAATTGGTCGTCACTGCAATAGGTGCAGACAGAACAGGGCTGGTCAGCCGTCTGGCGCGTCTGGTTACCGACTGTAATTGCAATATAGTGGATAGCCGCATGGCTATTTTTGGCAACGAGTTCACTTTTATTATGTTGTTATCCGGCGATGCTGTGGCTATTAGCCGAATTGAACATTTATTGCCTGGTTTAGGTTATGAACTTGATCTACTGACCATGACCAAACGTACATCTGCTCAGCCTACTGCAGAGGTCAGTGCGCATTATGTGCTGGAGTATACCGGAACAGATAAAGTAGGCACCTTAGGTGCTATAGCGACCTTGTTGGCGAATCATCAGATTTACATTGGCGCTCTGCGTACTGAAACTCTGATTGACGCCCAAACCCAGCAGCTCTTAAACCACTGCACTATGACTGTCCAGTTGCCGCAAGGCACGCAGGTGGCTCAAATCAAACAAGAGCTTTTTGCTTTGCTTGAACAGCTTCAGTTAACGGGGCGTTTCGAAGCTCAGCTGTAAATAAAAGGGAAAATGATGAACAGATTAACAGCAGGACAACAGGCACCAAATTTTAGTTTGCCCGATCAAAGCGGACAGCTTGTGCAGTTAAATGACTTATTGAAAAAAAGTCGGGTATTGGTGTATTTTTACCCAAAAGCTATGACTCCTGGCTGCACAGTGCAGGCCTGTGGTTTACGCGACAGCAAAACACAACTGGCTGATTTTAATGTACAGGTGGTGGGGATCAGCATCGACGCCCCTGCAAGGCTGGCAAAGTTTGAACAAAAAGAGCAGCTTAATTTCACCTTGTTAGGTGATGAGGACCATCAAGCAGCAGAAGCCTTTGGCGTTTGGGGCGAAAAGAAGTTTATGGGCAAAGTGTATGATGGTATTCATCGGATTAGTTTTCTGATTGAGCAGGATGGCAGGATCAGTAAAGTCTTTGATGACTTTAAAACCAGCAATCACCATGACGTGGTGCTGGCTTATCTGAAAAACCCTGATTAACTTCCATTAATCCTGTGAGAATGGATACCAGCCGCATTTTTAGTACTTTTTTCTGCTATCCATTATGCTCAGGTTTATTTATAAACGCTTAAAAAAGGATCTGTTGTATGCATAAACTATCCCTGCTCAGTCTGGTCGCTGGCCTTAGTCTGGTGACTCAGCCTCTGGTGGCTGAAACTCTGAAAACCGAAAAAGCTACCTTGGACATGCAAACACTGTCATCGGGTCTCAATCACCCTTGGGCTATGCAATTTTTACCTGATGGCTCCTTGCTGGTGACCGAACGTGCAGGCTATATGCGTTACATCAGCAAAACTGGCGAAAAAAGTGAAGCCATTACCGGATTGCCCGCGGTGCATGCTAAGGGCCAGGGTGGTTTATTAGGTTTGGTTCTAGACCCTGACTTTGCAAAAAACAGCACTATTTATTTCAGTTTCAGCGAACCTCGTGAAGGTGGGGTCAATGCCACCGCAGTGGCCAGTGCCACTCTGGATGGTCAGACATTAAAAAATGTTAAAGTGATTTTCCGGCAGGCAGAAGCTATAGACAGCAACTATCACTATGGTGGTCGTCTGGCTTTTACTCCGGCAGGCGAACTTTTTATCACCATGGGCGATCGAGGTTCTCGTCGTGACGACGCACAGAAACTATCTGGTCACTTTGGTAAAATAGTCAAAGTAAACAAGGATGGTTCGCCAGCAGCTGGAAATCCTTTTGCAAATCAGAGCGATGCCAAAGCCGATATCTGGTCTTATGGTCACCGTAATTTGCAAGGTGCTGCTATTCATCCGCAAACCGGTGCTTTATGGACTCACGAACACGGTCCTCAGGGCGGCGATGAAATCAATATTGCCACTGCAGGTAAAAACTATGGCTGGCCAGTGATCACTTATGGTGAAGAGTACGGTGGCGGTGTGATAGGCGTAAAAACCAAAGCTGGTTTAGAGCAACCCTTGCACTACTGGGTACCTTCTATTGCGCCAAGCGGCATGAGTTTTTACACTGGTACTCAAATCAATGGCTGGCAAAATAACCTGTTAGTGGGTTCTTTAAAATTCGGTCAGCTCGTACGTTTGGAACTGACAGGCGACAAAGTCAGCCACGAAGAGCGCATCCGTATCGGCGCACGTATCCGTGATGTGCAGGCAGGCCCTGACGGTGCAGTGTATCTGCTAACCGACGAAGATGACGGTAAGTTATTGCGTTTATCCCCACAATAAAGAGTAACCAGTCTCCATGAACTATTTACCTTTTCAACTGAGCGCTTTAGCGCTCAGTTTTTTTTCTGCCGCTGTTATCGCGGTGGAGAATACTAATCCAGATGAACTACCGGATGAAATCATTGTAGTGACAGCTCAGGGTCAGCAGTCTCCTTGGATTGGCAGCGCAGCCAGCAGCTTTCGTAAAAGCTTTGAACGACAACCCTTACAAACAGACGCAGCCAGTTTACTGCAGCATATTCCGGGCATTCAGGCCGACAGCAGAGCCAATTATGCTCAGGACAGCCGTTTAAGTGCCCGAGGTTTTGGCAGCAGAAGTAGTTTTGGCATCCGCGGCATACGTTTATTACAGGACGGAATTCCGTTGTCGAGCCCGGACGGCCAGGGCCAATTCAGTTCAGTATTACTGGACCAACTGGCCTCTGTTGAAGTTCTGACAGGCCCGCTTGCTGTGTTGTATGGCAATGCCGCAGGTGGTGTGGTTGCACTGCAAAGCCGCTGGCCGACAGAAAACTCAGCCTCAGTGCAACTCAGTCACAGTCAGTTCGCCCGTCAGCAACTGCTCTCAGCGGCTATGGTAAAAGGTAAGCATGCAAGTTCCCTGAGCTTAAAAAACGCAGAGTTGCAAAGTCAACGTGCACACAGTGATGCCAAAAAACAACAAGCACAATGGTTGTGGCAAAGCGCTTTTGAGAACGAGCTAACACTCCAACTAAGATACGACTGGTCTTATGATCCACTGCTGCAAGACCCATTAGGTTTAACAGCACAGGAATGGCAGGAGGATCCGCGTCAAACCGCGGCCAATGCCCTCACTTTTGATACCCGTAAATTTACCAAACAACAGCAATGGAGCATAAACCTGTCACAGCAATTTGCAGATCAAAGCTGGCGTGTGGCGGCCTGGTTTGGTCAACGTGATGTAGGTCAGTATTTGGGCTTTGATGGTTCTGCGCCAACCTCAGCCGGAGGTGTGGTTGATTTGAGCCGGCCTTATCAAGGGTTGGATGCATCCTACAGCTGGCAATTTGACAAGGTGCGCCTGAGTGTAGGTGGTGCGCTTGAACAAAGTACCGATGAACGCCGCGGTTATGTCAATAACCAGGGTGCTCAGGGTGATTTGCGCCGCAATGAGGAAGGCGAAGTACAATCTGCTGATTTATACAGCCGCTTTGTTTGGGATCTGGACCCGGCCTGGCAATTAAGTGGTGGTGTTCGCCACTCTGATCTGGATTTTGATGTGACTGATTTTTATATCACAGCACAAAACCCTGATGACAGCGGATCTACTGCTTTTGCAAGAACCTCAGCCGCACTGGCGCTCAACTTTGCTCAGTCTGAGCATGTCTCCTGGTATATCAGCGCAGGCCGCGGTTTTGAAACCCCCACCTTTACCGAAATGGCGTACCAGAGCAGTGGCGAAGGTTTAAATTTAGGATTAAAAGAGAGTACCAACCAGCAATGGGAACTGGGTAATAAATGGCAGCAGGGCAACTGGCGCTCCAGTCTGGCGGTATTTTTGGTTGAAAGTGAAAATGAGTTAGTGGTCGATCAGTCCAGTGGCGGTCGTACCAGTTATCGCAATGCCAGTGAAACTAAACGTACCGGTGTTGAACTGTCGACCTTATGGTTTGCCTCTGCATCCTGGCAACATCAATGGACGCTCACTCAGCTCAATGCACGTTTCACCCAGGGAGCTCTGGATGGCAAGTTACTACCTGGAGTAGCCAAACAACAGGCTCAATGGCAAATCAGTTGGATGCCGCTACAAAGCAGCGAGTGGATGTTGCAGTTTGATACCTTGTATCGCGGCAAAATAGCTACCAGCGATCAAAACCTGTTATTTGCCCCTTCAGCTACTGTCTATCATCTGAAACTAGTGACCGAAACTGCATTATCCAATCTGCAGCTGCGCTACTGGCTAGGTGTAGATAATCTGACCGATAAAAATTATGTCGGGGCTGTAGTGGTCAATCAGGCCAATGGCCGTGCTTTTGAACCAGCATTGCCACGGTCTGTTTCTTTGGGATTAAATCTTAGCTTTTAATGCCGGAACTGAGCTTATTGCCTGAACAATAAGCTCTGACTGAAGCTAAAGCTTATATTAAGTTGAACTTCGCAGCTTTTTTTTTGCCAAATACAGTGAAATTAATCAGTGGTTTAACAACTTTCAACTGAACCACTGTACACTCTGTCTTATTCTGGCTTTGAGAGTCTCAACAGTGCACATCTAAAGATGTCGCGACTGTTGCAGCTTTGTCAAAAAAAGCTGGGGTAAGCGGACCAAGTGAATTAAAATTATCCGTGTTTAAAGCCGGTATGACTGAGTTCAAAAAATAAATGAAGCGATTTGCAGTAAAAAAACAACTCATCAAAATGAGTTTGTTCAGTATTGGTTTGGCTTTGAGTAGTACCTCAGTTCAAGCCAATAATGCCTTACCTGATATTGGCGGGAACGCTTTCTCAACCTTAACACCAGACAAAGAAAAGCAGTTGGGTGACGTAATGATGCGGCAAACCAAGGGCCAGTTGCCTATGGTGTATGACCCGCTGATGGATGAATACCTGAACTCAATGGGCAATCAAATGGTCGCCAAAGCTCAGGATGTTAAATTTCCATTCCGCTTTTATTGGGTGAACGATAAAAATATTAACGCATTCGCGACCTTGGGCGGCAATATTGTCTCCCACACTGGTACTCTGGCTGTGTCAGACAGTGAAAGTGAATTTGCCTCTGTCATAGCGCACGAAATCTCCCACGTTACACAGCGCCATATTGCACGGTCTGTAGAAGCTCGGTCTGAAAACGGCCCTCTCACTCTGGCGGGAATATTAGGGTCAATTTTGCTTGCTACAGTCAATCCGGAAGCGGGTATGGCCGGTATTATGGCCTCTCAGGGGCTGGCACAACAAAGCGCTATTAACTTTACCCGCAGTAACGAGCAGGAAGCCGACCGTATTGGTATTCAACTGATGGCGGATGCAGGCTATAACCCTTATGCTGTGCCGGAGTTTTTTAATAAACTGGCTGAAAAAAGCCGCTTTGCCAATACTCAATTGGCCTTCTTGTACACTCACCCCTTGTCACAATCCCGGGTCGCGGATTCACGCTTAAGGGCTGAACAATTTCCAAAGCGTTTTGTTGCAGACAGTCAGGACTATACCCTGATAAAAGCCAGAGTCATGGCGCGTTATCATTACCAGACAAAAGATGCACAAAGTTACTTTTTACGTAAACTGGCAGAGCCTGGTGGCAATACCAAAGCCAACCAATATGGTTTAGCTTTGACTTATTTTGATGACAAGCAAGTAGAGAAAGCCGACCAGATTATCAGTAAATTACGACAGCAAGAGCCGGATAACTTGTTTTATATAGACGCCTATACCGATATTCTGCTGGCACAAGGTAAGGCTGAACAGGCTATGTCGATGCTAGAACAGCACTACTTACTCAAACCTAATAATCAGGTCATTACGCTCAACTATGCCAATGCCGCTCTTCAGGGGAAAGCGTACAGATTAGCGGTCCATTTACTAAGAAATTTACTCTATTACAAAAATGACATTTTTTTGGCTTATGAAATGTTGGCCGACACGTACAAAGCCATGGAAGATTATGCCCGTTATTACGAGGCAAGAGCCGACTTATATTATCAAATGGCGGTTTACCCTAAAGCTATTGACGATTTAAACGAAGCATTAAACCATGTAGGCAAAAATAACACCTTAGAAAACAGACGTCTTGAAGCTAAGAAAAAACAATGGCAAACCGAACTCAATCGTCTGAAACGTTTGTAACATCAAGGTATAATTTTTTTATGATTACGCTCTACCATAACAATCGCTGTTCAAAAAGTCGGGAAGCTTTGGCCTTATTAGAACAAAGCGGCAAGACTTTTTCTGTACGTTACTATCTCGAGCAGCCTTTGTCTGTTGCTGAACTGACCGCCTTACTCAAAGCGCTGCAACTGCCAGCACGCGATTTATTACGCAGTAAGGAAGATGAATACAAGACGTTAGGCCTGGCTGATCCTGCTCTGTCCGAACAGCAATTAATTTCTGCCTTGGTACAACACCCTAAGCTGATGGAAAGACCAGTGCTTCAGGTGGGTGACAACGCAGTGATAGCAAGGCCTGCCGATAAAATGCTGGCGCTACTTGCATGAGTATTCAGCTATTAATTTTATATTATTCCCGCCATGGCTCTGTTGCCGCCTTAGCGGAAAAAATTGCTATTGGTGTTCAGCAAGCGGGTGCAGAAGTCATGTTGCGTACAGTGCCCGCTCTGGATGGCTCAGCCGTTGGTCTACATCCGCAAGTTACAGAACAAGACTTGCTCGACGCCGATGGCTTTGCTTTTGGCAGTCCTGTGCGTTTTGGCAATATGGCGGCCCCATTAAAAGCCTTTTGGGATAACACTAGTAGTCTCTGGCTTAAAGGCGCTTTGATGGATAAACCAGCTGGAGTATTTACATCATCTGGCAGTATGCATGGCGGTAATGAAGCTAATTTACTCAGTATGATGTTACCGTTGTTGCACCACGGCATGCTGGTGATAGGCCTGCCTTATCTGGAACCAGAACTGCATCATACTCAAACAGGCGGCACACCTTATGGCCCAAGCCATGTCAGTGGCTTATCAGGTGCAAGCCATTTGAGTAAAGATGAACATCAACTGGCTATTCAATTTGGCAAACGGCTTGCTTTAGCCGCTATTGCGTTAAAAACATCCGGATTCAGTACCTTATGAACGATCTATCTGTGGCCATGGCTCCTTCCACCCGTCTTTATCTATGGCTTGGCCGTATTGGTTTTGTCGGGCTTTTTATGCTGATCCCTGTCTGGGTTTTATGGTTAGCACCACCAGAACTGGGCAGTGCTAAGGTTCTGCTTGCCTTGCTGTGGACGCCTTTGTGGTTCCCACTTTGGGGCATGATCACAGGTAAAGCTTATACCTTTGCCTGGGCTAACTTTATTGTAATGCTGTACATGGTCCACAGCCTGACACATTTATGGGTCAGCGTAGGTACTGAGTTTTTTCTGGCTCTGCTTGAGCTACTGTTTTCTGGCCTCATGTTTGTTGGCTGCACTTACTACGCCCGCAACAGAGGCAAAGAATTGGGCTTAAAAATCCCTAAATTGAAAGACGATCCGATAAGAACTGCAAAAGACTAATCTGAAAGCCCAGCCACAGCGTACATAACCGCAGAGTAGTTAACGACTTGCGGTTATGAACCCTATAATAGCTTTATTTCCACTAAATACCTTATTACTGCCTGAAGGCAAAATGCGTCTGCGTTTGTTTGAACCGCGCTATCTACGCATGATGAAAGAAGCCAGTAGTGGTCAACGCCCTTTTGCGATGGCAAGCATCAATCCGCTTGTTAGTCAGCATCATGCTGATCGCATCTGTCCTGAGGTGACCCTAGTCTCTATTATTGACTTTGAACAATTACCCGATGGTTTGCTGGGTATCACTGTCGAAGGGCTGGGCCGTTATCAAATTATAAAAAGATGGCAAGAGCAGGATCAACTGCATGTCGCTGAGCTTGAACCTATCCGCTTCTGGACTGCAGAGAACACCACAATAGAACACCAGCCACTCTGGCATAAACTGCAACTGGTATTTAAACAATACCCTGAACTGGCCAGACTTTATCCTGAGCCTGAGCATCAGAATTTATGTTGGCTGGTGTCGCGCTGGATGGAACTTCTTCCCCTGACTCCCCACTTAAAACGTCAGTGGTTAAAGCAGGATTTAACTACCACAGCCAAAGACCTTGAGATATGGCTGGAAGATAGTCTGGAAGAAATCAGTTAATACCCAGATACTTATGGACCTGCACACTTAAGCGCCAGTTGTATTGTTTACAAAATTCAATAGCCAGCTGAGTGGCTTTGGCTTTTTGACTGATAGGCTGCAGATACACTAGTGTAGTGCTTAAATCCAGCCCCTGTATCAGCTCCAGTAGCTCGTCAATATGCTTTTCCATAGCTACAGGGTGCTTAATCTCGTTGGCACGCTCCAGTGCCGTGCGTAGCACTTCGTAGCCGCCTTTCATATTTACTTTAGGTGAAACAGTCACCCAGGTACTGACAGGCGCCAGAATTTCAAAGGTACCACTGGTTTCAATCTGTGTTGAAACCCCCCGTGCATGCAACAGCTCACACAAAGGTCGTAAATCATACATACAAGGCTCGCCACCTGTGATCACCACATGTTTAGCACGGTAGCCTTTGTCGGCAAAGAGTTGCACTATTTGCTCTGAGGTTAAACTGCACCAATGATCAGAATCGGCTTTTTTCTCTAAAATTGCGGCAGGACTTAATTGCAACTCGGGATCGATTTCCCAGGTCTGTTTGGTATCACACCAGGAGCAGCCTACAGGACAACCTTGTAAACGCAGAAAAATAGCTGGAGTACCGGTGTAACTACCTTCACCCTGAATGGTCTCGAAAATCTCGTTTACTTTATACACTTTATGGGGTTTTCCTTTAGCTACGGGCTCAGATACAGTACAATGCGCGCCCGAAATTTTGCCCATTATAGCGAGAGAGCCGAACAGATGCCGCAAAAAGTTGTTGTGATTTATTCCGGCGGTATGGATTCATTTACCGTGTTGCACAAAGCCATAGCTGATGGACATGAAGTCTATGCCCTGTCTTTTAACTATGGTCAGCGCCATGTCAAAGAACTGCTCTGTGCTAAAAACGTCTGTGAAGAATTAGGCGTGCCTCATAAGGTGGTGGATATTTCTGCCATTAATCAGCTCCTGGCAGGTTCCAGCCTGATGGCGCCAGACAGTACACATGAAGATATCCAAATTCCCGAGGGGCATTACGCTGCAGATACGATGAAATCAACAGTGGTGCCCAACCGCAATATGATTTTATTGTCTCTCGCTGTGGGTTATGCCGTCTCACTGAATGCCCGCGCTGTATATTACGGCGCACACTCTGGCGATCATTTTATCTATCCGGATTGCCGTCCTGAATTTGTGCACAAAATGAACGATGTCTGCCAGGTGGCTAACTACGAACCTGTGGACATTGTCAGCCCTTATTTAAGCCAGACCAAAATTGAGATTTTGCGTGATGGTTTAGCCATGGGGCTGGATTACAGCAAAACCTGGACTTGTTACAACGGCCGCGAAAAAGCCTGCGGCAAATGTGGCTCTTGTCAGGAACGTCTGGAAGCTTTTGAGCTAAACCAAGCGACAGACCCGCTGGCCTACGAAGGCTGATGCTGGCTGATTTGTTCCAATAACTGTCGTAATGGGGTCGCCTCTTGCTGCCCCTGTCGACACGCCGCATACATAGTTCGAAACAAGCCCTGCTCACCTATGGGTAAAACCGCCAGCAAGCCCTGAGCTCGATAAGGCTCCATCAGCCACCGCGGCAACAAGGCCACCCCCTGCCCTGCGGCAATTAACTGCAGGATCTGGCTACTTTGAGCTACGGTTCTGAATTTGGCTTCCAAACCTGCTGGAGCGAACACGTACCGATATAAATCCTGTCGCTCCAGAGGTAAAGGATAGCCTAATAAAGTCTCTTGTCTGAGCTGCTGCGCTACTACAAAAGCCTGCTGTGCCAGCGGATGATCGGTGCTCACCCCCAGACAAAGCTGCATTTCAAATAAAGCTTCGAAAAAAACGCCCTGAAGATCACGTTGATCTGTCGTCAGCACCAAATCCAGTTCATCACTTAATAAAGCATCCAGCGCGTTGTGCTCTATCTCTGCAGAAAACTCTATTGGGCAGTTCGGTTCTATCAGTCCAAAAGCTTTAACAGCAGGCATTAACCAGTGAAAACAAGCGTGGCACTCCACAGCCAGTCGAATACCACTTAAACTCTTCCTTTTAAGTTGTGCTTCTGTCTGTGCGACCAAAGGCAATACTCGTGCGGCTAAATCCAACAACAACTGGCCTTGTGCGCTAAAACTCACCGGCTGGCTTTTACGCAGATAAAGCGTCGTCCCGAGCGAAGACTCTGCTTCTTTGAGCTGATGCGACAACGCCGACTGGGTCAAACACAGTTGTTCAGCCGCGGCCACCAAAGTACCGGTCTGTTGCAGTGCCTGTAAAGTTCGCAGCAATTTTAAATCTATCATGCCTCATACCTCACTTGAGTCATCTGCATACGCATCATGCAATGAACTCATTGTACTTGCTTTAGCATAACTACAGAAACTGGACATGTAAACATCCAGATGCCCAAAGAAACAATAAAGCAAGTTTTGACTCGAGAGATATAAGCAACCTTCAAATGATAAGGCGGGGGAAAAGTCTGTCAGGCAGCGTGGCAAAAGCTTGCCCTGTGCTGTAGCTGCAAATAAAAAAAGGGCCAAGTAGGCTAATGCCGATCAGATAAGCATTTTTCAGATCGGTTGACCGATCCAGTGGTTGATGTATAAAGGCCTGCAACAGAGATGTAGCAGG
>NZ_LAMX01000032.1:0-50177 GCF_001275035.1 Rheinheimera sp. KL1 | reverse complement strand
TTCCTTCTTAACTCATCTTTTTGTTTTCATTAAATATTTTGTGGGGATACCTCAGGATTAAGTCCACCAACTCACCGAGTTTGCCATCCGGCAGCGGGGCACGGGCGTAGCGTTTATCTAAAATACCTTTGAGGGTTGGGTTTTCTTTTTCGATGACGTCTAACGCATCGTCAATGCGCTTGCCGATATCGGCTTGCTTGGCGTTGGCGCGTAAGGCTTCCCAGCGGGCGGTTTCCGGCACCCAGAACACGTTGGCCGATTTGTAGTAATCGCGGTCTTCGAGCTCTTCGAGGATAGTTTGCTCATCCGCATCAGCGATATAAAACTCGTCATTTGCATCAGCAAAACGGCGGGACAATTCTTTTTGGCGGCCAGCAAAAGAGTCAGAGATAAACTTCAGGAAAATAAGGCCAAGGGCAATATGTTTATATTCAGCAGCGTCAACATTGGCACGCAGTTTATCAGCGGCAGACCAAAGCGTTTTTTTGATATCTTGAAGCATGTAAATCCTTTTCAAAGTGTTGGTACCCAGGCGATGATTATTCAGAAGCAACATACTGATTTGGCAATCAGTTAGCATCTTGAATGTCACTAAAATAGGTTGGTTGAAAGGGTATCATCGTAGCTTGAGAGATAGAAGTCATGTATAAAAAAAACATACTTTTTTGAGAAGGTCTAATTGTGTTTCGGCCAATGCGTAACCAAAGAGTTAGGCTAGAGCTTCAACGTGCATGGCACTGCATCAAAACTGCTGAAGAAGTATGTAAGTCAGGCAAGCCGACATTCGCTTTTTACGAACCTGAATTATGTACTGTTGATCTTGTAATCTGGCGTTGAATTATTCTTATTGAATCGTAAGGGAATCGAAGTGGAATTTGATATTTTTGGTGCTAAAAAACGCCACTCATTGCTTTCGGAGGAACTGTGGATGTATTGAAAACTGCAAAATGGGCAAGAGCAATAGAAGCAGCCTGCGAGATTGCAGTAAGGCTACTAGGCATATTTGTTGTTTATCAAGGTTTTGATTTTCTGTTAAAAAGTATAGAAGCATCAAGCGGAAGTCAGGA
The DNA here is from genome assembly GCF_001275035.1 of Rheinheimera sp. KL1. Classification (NCBI taxonomy): domain Bacteria; kingdom Pseudomonadati; phylum Pseudomonadota; class Gammaproteobacteria; order Chromatiales; family Chromatiaceae; genus Rheinheimera; species Rheinheimera sp. KL1. The sequence continues at coordinate 49,110 of NZ_LAMX01000032.1, read as the reverse complement.
CTTACTGATTAGCATGCTCTTGCTTCCAGCGCTCTATATTTTAAAAGACTCGTTCTGTGTAATTGAACCATTTACTGTTCGAGTTGAGTTTTATGAAAAAAAAGTCTCAGTATTTCGTGGTTTAGCCCCAAGAGTAAAAGACACTCTCGAGTTTAAAAATTCAGAAAACATCGAAGTAATCACTAGCGTCTTTGGTCGAGTTTTTGGGTATTCAACCGTGAGGCTCTACTCACCTGGTGGGTATGTTGAAATCCCCTATGTGTATCAGCCGGAAGTTATTGTATCGAAAGTAGAGTCTGCAAAATTAGGTACTTAATCAATATTTTTGTTCAATTGGGAATGACCATGAACGACTCAGTTTATAAGACTCCTAATTAATTACTTTTAAATGCCCGCAGCCATCTAACGCAAAAACAATATTACGGAACCTTTGACCCTCGGCCTGCATTTGATGCAAAAACATTAACTTTGAGAAATAAGCAGTTTTCTTAACTTGTCTGGCTAATAAGATATTTGGAATTAAATACTTAGTATGTGTCTGATTTTAATAACAAATAAAAACACCAACTTTAAATCACAGCATCATAGTTGGTCACCCTGATTGGTCACCAAATCAGCCTCCTATCTTCTTGTTTATATTCACTTTTATGACAATTGAGCTCAGCATTATGCGATTTTTCTGGTCACCGTTGGACACCGTATTTTTTACAAAGTGTATTTGGTAACTTATTGATTTATATACATCAGGCCGGAGACTTTTAGTAAACGAAATGTGAAGGGATTAGCAGGCGTTAAATGGTGTCTTTTCCACTTAGAATTGACCCCCGGCCGATTTAGGCTTTGGGCACGTTTTGGACACTTTGGTGACTTTTGGTGTCCAAAAATGCAGAAATACCGTGTTTTGAAACACAGCATTTTTAGCATAAACTTGAATTAAATCAGATGGATACATCAAGAATAAAATGGCGGAGCGGACGGGACTCGAACCCGCGACCCCCGGCGTGACAGGCCGGTATTCTAACCGACTGAACTACCGCTCCGCGCCAATACACCGCAGCATTTTCAATTGGGTATGCTGCGTTGCGGCGGGAATAATACGGATTCACCGGAGGGCCGTCAACGACTTTTTTGCCGCTTTTGTTTATTCCTTAATCATCCGGCAAAGAAAGTTCCAGAATGTCGTTTTTCTTGCCATTTTTTTGTGCCGGGTTGGTCATTTTTGCTTCGCCCGCCCCTGGCATCGCGATAGAATCTAAATCCATCGAATTATTCTTTTTCGCAAACAATGTTTTAAAGGAACGTTCTGTTACCACCATCCAGATAGCAAAACCACCGCCGCCGAGAATCACAATATTACTCAGGATCACTAAAACCCAGGGAAAAGAGGTTTCTTCCTCTTTAACCGGCTCGCTGACGGCAGGCGTTAAAGAAGCCTTTGCTAACTCAATTGCTGCAGCAGATTCTGTACTGGTTTCGGTACCTGCGGGAGCCACAGGTTCGGGTTCAATCACTTCAGCGACAAAAGAAGCAAGAGGTAAGGTGATCACCACATTACGCCCTGCCACCGTTTGGGCAAATAAGGTACTTTCTACCTTGTAAGTACCACTGGCGTAATTGACAATCTTTAGCTTTTTATCCACCTCGGCACTTTCGCCTAATGTAAAACTTTGCACTTCATTGTTAGGGAAACGAACTTTTCCTTGCAGCGCAACAGACTTCGGATTAATCACCGGATCCGTTACTTTAAAGGTTAGCCAGTGCAAGTCCTCCGCCTTTGTGGCCTGAGCGACCTCGAAGCTAATCGGGCTTTTATGCACAATCACTGGTTCCTGGACTACTTCACGGGTATACAAAGGTGTTTTCACGATAAATTTGGGTTGCCACTGACCCGGTTTCATGTCGAGTTTAAATTCACCGGTAAAAATACCATCTCGTGGCTTTTCATCGAAGTTGCGTCCATCATCAGCAAAGGTCGTCAGTTCAATCACACCTGCGCCAAAATTTTCGTACTCTGCGTTATTACTACTGATAAACAATACATCCAGGCGCAATAAATCGCGGAAATCTTTGGCAACTATCGGCTTTCCTCCATTCGTCAGTGTTGCTGTCACTTTGATGATTTCACCTGCCATCAGATGGTGCGGTAACGGATCCACTTTCAGCTCAATATCGGTCAGCACCATAATTTTGCTTTCAGGCAGAATTTGCCCTATTGCCTGCCAAGGGCCTGGAGTCGGCTGCTTAATTTTGATCAAATCGTAGGTTCTATCGTCATACCACTGTACATCCTGATCCTCTGCGTTGACGACGTTAATTTTACTACCATCAGGTTTGACTAAAATAATGGATGGTGAACCGCGTTTGCGGAAAAACACCATAGTTATCTCTTCCACTTCATAGTCAATGCGGAATCTGTTATCAAACAATGGGATCTGATTTTTGGCTGGCAGATCAGGTAATAGACTCAACCCTGTTGGATCCTCTACCGCAGGCTGTTCTTCAACAGTTTTAGCCGCATCTTGCGCCAAAAGCTGCAGACTAAAACAAAACAGCAACAGAGAAATTAATTTCGCCACAAGCAGCCCCCCCCTTTTTTTGTACCAGATCCAAACGCTGCTCATGCGATTGCAATTCAGCTTCAGAGGCAAACACCACAGGTAAACGCTGGTGCGTTTCAGTTGACCTACCACTACATTTTGCTGCGCAGCAGCTTGTTCATCATTGGCTAAATTTAAGCTGACCTGACCTCCCGTCATGGCCAGATAGACATCAGCCAGAATTTCAGCATCCAACAAGGCGCCGTGTAAGGTACGGTGGCTATTATTGATGTCGTAACGACGGCACAGGGCATCGAGGTTGTTTTTCTGTCCCGGATGCGCTTCCCGCGCCATTTTTAATGTATCCAACACACCACAGATATCTGTGACTGGCGTTAGTGCCGGACGCAGCAGATTAAACTCGTGGTTAATAAAGCCGACGTCAAAGGCGGCGTTATGGATCACCAGTTCAGCACCCGCTATATACTGACAAAACTGCTCTGCTATGTCGGCAAAACGTGGTTTACCAATTAAAAACTCATTGGTAATACCGTGAATCGCTATGGCTTCCTGATCAATCAGCCGGTCAGGTTGTAAATAGACATGAAAGTTATTGCCGGTCAGCCGACGATTAATCAGCTCCACGCAACCAATTTCAATGATGCGATGGCCTTCCTGCGGACTTAAGCCTGTGGTTTCGGTGTCGAGTACTATCTGTCTTTTCAGCATTCTGATTCGTGTTCTTAGCGCTTTTACGTTAGATTATACGCCGATTTCAGTTGTGGGAAGCATCGATGCGTAAAACAGTAGCAATCTATACAGACGGTTCTTGTCTTGGAAACCCAGGACCTGGTGGTTACGGCGTAGTTTTACGTTATCAACAGCACCAAAAAGAAATGTCTGCAGGCTACAAGCAAACCACCAATAACCGCATGGAATTGCTGGCTGCTATTGTCGGTCTGGAAAGTTTAACGCAGCCTTGCGATGTGGATTTAACCACAGACAGTCAATATGTTCGTTTGGGTATTACGCAGTGGCTTGCTAACTGGAAAAAAACAACTGGAAAACTAGCCAAAAAGAACCTGTAAAAAACCAGGATTTATGGCGCCGCTTAGATGCAGCCTGTCAGGGACATAAAGTAAATTGGCATTGGGTGAAAGGCCATGCCGGACACCCAGAAAACGAACGTTGTGATGAATTAGCACGAGTTGCTGCCACCCATCAGGCGACAGAAGTGGATGAGGGTTTCCAGCCATCCGCCTGACCTGGCCCAGAACTATTAGCGGATGATTGGCCAGAGCAGCGAAACTGCTGTACCAACCAAGAGTGAGCAAAAGCTTTTCCGCACCCATAACTGCGGAATGTAAGCAGACAAGATAATTCCAAGCAAACTGCCAGCAGCACCTATCAAGCCTAACCAGCCAATCAGCTCCAGCGGTAAAGTGTCGCCCTGAGCGGACATCAGCCAATAATGGCTGATAAAACCAGTTGTGCTTTGCAGGAAAACAAGTGCCAGACTACAGGCTATAGCTCCAGACATTGGAATAGCAGTGACCGCCAACAATAACGGCACGATCAAAAAGCCACCGCCAACACCAACCAGACCCGTTAACATACCTAATGACATGGCCAGAGCCACTAATAACCAAGAGGACTTAATCTGCCACTGCCAAATGGTCTTGCGCCACATATTGGCCGCGCTGCCCAACATTAAAACAGCCAGGATCAGCAGTTGTATAGAAGAGTGCAGCCATTGCGCTAAAGCTACGCCAAGCAAAGTACCAAAAAAAGCAGGCACTGCAAAACGTTTAAATAATGCAACATCAAGATGACGGCGCCACAGATAGGGCAATAAAGCGATAAAGCTGATTTGAGCCACTACGCCTAAAGACGAGACTATGGCCACTTTTTCTGGTAACTGGACTAAATGCACCAGCACAGGTACTGTCAGTATTGAGCCGCCTGAGCCCAACAAACCTACGCTTAAGCCGATAATTAAAGCTGAAATCAGTACCAGAACCGACATAACAAACCAGATAGTTTTAATAACTAAAAGAAATATTAAACTTCACTAAAGGAATAAGCAAGCGGGCTTCATAGTGAACAAACAGAATAAAAAAAGGCCAGCATCAGCTGACCTTTCCTCTGTGCAGGCAAGTGCTCTATTCAGCTTTTAATAAAGCCTCAACTTCTTTAACAAAATCAGCATCATCGGGCGAGACTTTGCTGCCAAAATGTTTGACTTGCTGCTCGTCTTTGCTAACCAGGTACTTATTAAAATTCCAGGACGGCTTTTCACCTGTTTTGGCGATTAAGGCTTTAAATACCGGGTTCACGTCATCACCACGTACTGCGCTGGTGGCAAACATAGGAAAGGTAACACCATAGTTGATGTAGCAGACCTCAGCCGTTTTTTCCGCGTCGTCATGCTCCTGCATAAAATCGTCTGACGGGAAACCTAATACCACTAAGCCCTGATCTTTATACTTCTCATACAAGGACTGCAAAGATTTAAACTGCGGTGTAAAACCACATTTACTGGCGGTATTCACAATCAGTAAGGTTTTGCCTTTGTAGGTTTCACATAAATCTAAAGTTTCTTTTTTACGTAACTGTGGCAGTGAATGGCCCAAAATTTCGCCACAGCTATTGGCAAAAGCGACACCACTAGCGCTGAGCAGCAGTGTCGCAGTCAGCAATTTCTTCATTGTTTTCATTATTAGCTCCTGTGATTAAACGATGTGAACTGATACGGACCAAGTCAGATGCTGGATCTGAGTGATAACAACAGACCGTCCATCAGAGGCTGTTATTTCACGCCGAGATAAAATTCATGCAGATACAAAAAAGGCGACTTGCGTCGCCTGTTTCATTTGAAAACTTTATTGCACTAAAGCCAAAGCTTCTAAAATTTCACGTGGCTCTACTTCAGGGCCATTTAACGATTCATCCCAGTTGGTGCCGATCAGTACGCCGTCGTCGTACATCTCTTGTAACCAACCTTCACAGAATACATCCAGCGGAATAGCTTCTGGTTTGTAGTCTGACCATTCGTCTGAACAGTGTACTAAAGCTGCTTCCTGACTAGACCAGAATGGCATCACGTCTGTATCTTCAAAATCAACAGACTCGACCACCAGCAAATCTTCGCCGTTTGCTAAAGTCCAAACCACACCATGGGTTTTGGCTTCTGCAATAAAATTTTGAAACACCGGATCATGTGAATATTCGCCCATGGCAACCACCTTTCTCTGAACACTAAGTTGAATTGGCACTATTAGAGCAGAAAACCAGATTAAAGACGAATTAAAATCCCCTTTCCTGCAAGGCGCTGTTCCCCTGTTTTTTAAAAATAACGTACAATTGCCGCATTCTAACCAACAAGATGAGTGACTCTTATGGCTCAGTATATTTACAGCATGTACCGCATGTCGAAAGTAGTGCCGCCCAAGCGCACTATTTTAAAAGACATTTCGCTGTCGTTTTTCCCTGGTGCAAAAATTGGTGTTTTAGGTTTAAACGGTTCAGGTAAATCCAGCTTATTGCGCATTATGGCGGGTGTGGATAAAGAGTTTGACGGTGAAGCCCGTGCTTTGTCCGGTATCAATATTGGCTATTTGCCGCAGGAACCAGAACTGGATCCGGAAAAAACTGTAAGGGCCGTGGTGGAAGAAGCTGTCGCTGATGTGAAAAACGCCTTAACCCGTTTGGATCAGGTGTACGCTGCCTACGCCGAAGAAAATGCAGATTTTGATGCTTTAGCCCGTGAACAAGGTGAGCTGGAAGCCATTATTCAAGCCAAAGACGGTCATAACCTCGACAATATTCTCGACCGTGCTGCCGATGCGTTGCGCCTGCCAGCCTGGGATGCTCTGATCAAACACTTATCAGGTGGTGAACGCCGCCGTGTCGCCATTTGCCGTTTATTGTTAGAGAAACCAGACATGCTGCTGCTGGACGAACCGACGAACCACCTGGATGCTGAATCTGTGGCCTGGTTAGAACGTTTCCTGCACGATTACACAGGCACTGTGGTGGCTATTACCCACGACCGTTATTTCCTCGATAACGTCGCGGGTTGGATTTTAGAGCTGGACCGCGGTGAAGGTATTCCGTGGGAAGGTAACTACTCGTCCTGGTTAGAGCAAAAAGATGCCCGCCTGGAACAGGAAGAACGCAGCGAAAACGCGCGTCAACGCTCTATAAAGCAAGAACTGGAGTGGGTTCGTACCAATCCTAAAGGCCGTCATGCCAAATCCAAAGCTCGTATGGCGCGTTTTGAAGAACTGCAAAGCCAGGACTTCCAGAAACGTAATGAAACCAACGAGCTGTTTATTCCGCCAGGACCTCGTTTGGGCGACAAAGTGCTGGAAGTGAAAAACCTGCGTAAAACCTTTGGCGACCGCGTCTTGATTGACGATTTAAGCTTCAGTATTCCAAAAGGCGCCATAGTGGGTATTATCGGCCCGAACGGTGCAGGTAAATCGACGCTGTTTAAGATGATCACCGGCATGGAACAAGCGGACGCTGGTACCATTGAAGTGGGTGAAACCGTACAAATCGCTAGCGTGGATCAGTTCCGTGACAGCATGAATCCTAAAAATACCGTGTGGCAGGAAATCTCCAACGGTCAGGATATTCTGCAGATAGGTAACTTCCAAATTCCAAGCCGTGCTTATGTCGGTCGCTTTAACTTTAAAGGCAACGATCAGCAGAAGTTTATCGGTGAATTGTCTGGTGGTGAGCGTAACCGTGTGCATTTAGCTGCGCTGTTAAAAGCTGGCGGCAACATGCTGTTACTCGATGAACCAACCAACGATCTGGATGTGGAGACTTTACGTGCTCTGGAAAACGCTATCCTCGACTTCCCTGCTGCGCCATGGTGATCTCGCACGACCGTTGGTTCCTGGACCGTATTGCCACTCATATTCTGGACTACCGCGACGAAGGCAAAGTGAACTTCTTCGAAGGTAACTATTCAGACTACGAGACCTGGATGAAAGCCACTTACGGTAGTGATGCAATGCAACCGCACCGCATTAAATACAAAAAGATCTAACGAAAAAGGGGGCAAAGCCAATGGCTTTCCCCCCTTTTTATTAACGCCTGGTTTTACACTGCGTCTTCGTTTTCTTCACCTGTGCGGATACGAATGACACGCTCGACATCAAACACAAAAATTTTGCCATCACCAATGCGGCCTGTTTGCGCAGTTTTGATAATCACATCAATACAACGTTCCACTTGCTCGTCCGGCAGCACCAGTTCAATTTTCACCTTAGGTAAAAAGTCGACCATATACTCAGCACCGCGGTACAGTTCAGTATGGCCTTTCTGCCGACCAAAACCTTTGACCTCAGTCACTGTCATGCCGGTGATATTAATTTCGGCCAGAGCTTCGCGTACATCGTCTAATTTAAACGGCTTAATAATAGCTTCAACTTTTTTCATGACTTCCTCAGCGCTGTTTCCGCATCCACGATGTGATGGGGTATCTTCTGTCTTTACCAAAGTTGCGGCTGGTCACTTTTGGACCTACGGCCGACTGGCGTCTTTTATATTCGTTAATGTCGATTAAATTCAACACTCTGCGTACTGTAGCTTCATCATAGCCCATAGCCACTATGGCGGGCAGTGACTTGTCGTGTTCGACATAAGCTTCAATCATTGCGTCTAAATCATCATAAGGCGGCAGATTGTCCTGATCGGTTTGATCCGGCGCCAGTTCAGCAGATGGGGGTCTGTCGATCACTCGTTGTGGGATCACAGGCGAGAGGCTGTTGCGATAAGCTGCTAAACGATACACCAGGGTTTTTGGCACATCTTTAATCACCGCAAAACCACCACACATATCCCCATACAAAGTGCAGTAGCCTACAGCGTTTTCACTTTTATTGCCTGTAGTCAGCAACATACGGCCAGTTTTGTTCGACATCGCCATTAACAGCACACCGCGGATACGGGCCTGCAGGTTTTCTTCTGTGGTGTCTTTGCTACGGCCTTTAAACAAAGGCGTAAGCTGCGACATAAAGCTGTTGTACATAGGTTCGATAGAGACGGAATCAAACTCAACCCCCATCACTTGCGCCTGAGCTTTAGCATCTTCCACACTCATCGACGAGGTATAAGCAAAAGGCAGCATTAAGGCTTGTACTTTATCTGCGCCTATCGCATCTACTGCTACCGCCAGCGTTAAGGCCGAATCTATACCTCCGGATAGCCCCAGCACTGCGCCAGGAAAACCGTTGTGCTGAATATAATCGCGGGTCGCCATCACTAAAGCGGCATACACCTCAGCTTCAACCGATAAGCGTGGTGTTAGCTCAACCTGGCCATAATGCTGACCACGAGCTGCTAAATTGACGGTTGCAAGTTCGCGCTCGCAGGCTTTACCACGAAACAGCAATTGTGCATCAGGGCTAACCACCAGCGACTGACCATCAAACACCAGCTCGTCCTGCCCCATCATCTGATTGACATAAACAAAACCCAAATGCAGGTGTTTGGCTAAAGTTTGCAATAACTCTTCGCGCTGCGCTGCTTTGCCTATTTCATAAGGGGAGGCGTTTAATACCAAAGCCCAGTCGGCGCCCTGTTCTTTGGCTAAAGCGGCCGGAGCGCCTTGCCAGACATCTTCGCAAATCAGTACTGAAAAACGTTGGCCTTTGAGCTCAAAACAACAGGCTTCAGTGCCTTCAGTGAAATAACGTTTTTCATCAAACACGCCATAATTAGGCAGCGCCTGTTTGTAATAACGTGCGATCACTTCACCCTTTTGAATCACAGAAGCAGCGTTATACAAGCTTCGCCATCGCGCCACGGGTGACCGACAACCAGTGTATTTGGCAACTTTGCCGCACAAATCTGCTGCAGGCTTTGCTCGACCAGTAATTGAAAGTCGCCACGCAGTAATAAATCTTCTGGTGGGTAGCCTGTTAAAGTCAGCTCAGGGAATAACAACAAATCGCTTTGACTGCCTGTGGCAATCTCCAGCACTTTTGCAGTGTTTTGCGCCACAGCAGCCACAATAAAGGGCTGCTGCACCAGGGTAATAGAGACAGCAGAGGACATCTGAACCTGCACTAAAGGATGAAAAAACTGCCACTATGGTAGCGATTTTTGCTGCCGGACTCAATCAAGCATCGTCATAAGCGCTCTACCATTTCGATTTTAGATATTTAACATAAATGCAACTAAACTAGGTCAGATGGATCCACACAGGTGTTTTCTTAGATGAACACAGCTGAGCGCCCAAAAACATCTGCGGCCTTTAGCCTGATTGAGCTGCTATTAGTTCTGGCTATTCTGTCCCTGGTCGCCACTATAGGCATGCCTGATTTGAGGGAACTATGGCAACGCTTGCAGGCGGAACATTTTATGCGCCAGCTCAGCCAGCATTTAGCCTATGCCAGAGTGCATGCGATAGCCCAACAACACCAGGTGCAACTTTGTCCTCGCCACGGCGTAGTCTGCAGTTCAGACTGGAACTCGGCTCCCATTCAATTGCATCAAAAAGCCTTACAAAATTGGCAGGATGTATTACTAAGAGAGCTAAAACATCCGGTCCAGAGCCATCAGCTATTTTACAACAGACCGTCACTGCAGTTCCGCAGAGACGGCAGTCTGGATTTACTCGAATCCGGTACTTTTGTCTATTGCAGCAAAACGCCCTACCACTGGCATTTCAGATTAACCATCAGTCAGGCTGGACGCAGCCGTTTATGGCAGGAAAACAAGCCATGTCCTTATTAATAAGTCCAACAGACAGAGTCTGGTTCACTACTTTTTTGACCATAGCTGTTTAGTAAAAACACCTGACAGTTTTTATCTTCAGTCTGAGCTTGTTGCGCCTGAGCTTTGAGCTGGTAGCCTTGCTCGGTAACCAGAGCACTAATTTTATAACGGCCAGATTCGGTCACAAACTGTTTAGCGGCAAAGCCCAGCTCGGTCAAATCCGCGCTGTATCGTCTCTGATCAACTAACAACATCTCTTGTAAACCAGCCACTTTGAGCAAGGTCTGCATGGCTTCGGTTCTGTAACTTCTAAGTACCTGCTCCTGATAACCCGGCATCAAAACAGAGGCCAAAATAGCTAAAATGGCTAATACCACTAACAACTCAATGAAACCAAATCCATGCGGTGTGCGGCTCATTCATAAGCTCCTTCTTCATTATGGTAGGTGCCCATTAACTGCCAACGCGGGAAGCTATCTCGCTGAATTGTTTTGCTGCAATGAGTGCAATCAGGACTGATCTCCAGCATAGTCTCAATCAGAACCTGCTGACGATGCTGCTCTATCAGGGCAAAACCTCCTTGCGTATTTGCTTTGACCTTCAACGCACCTGCGGCATGATCCAGAGGTAAGCTCGGTTGGCGATAAACAGCAGAGGCATGATGTAAATGCAAAGCCATTAAGGCAGAACTGCTCTGTTCTATATTGCATAGCTGCTCTGTATTTGGCTTCAGAAGGTTGAGATAAATCACTCCGGCGGCAACAACAGGTATATGAGTCAAACGCCCGCTCAGTTGACTGAACCAGCCATTTTTTTGCTGAATGTGTTGCCAATGCTGTGACGTTAATAAGGCAAGTTCGGGTGACTCAGGTAAAGTTCTGTCGACTAAATCAGACGATGACGAAACGTCTTCACTTTGTGCTTTCAGTACTACAAACACTGTATTTTGTTGCCTTAAAGCTCCCAACAACACCAGCCATTGGCTGCGTCTCGAATGAAAATCACTGCCTGCTCCTCCGACAGGCACGGCGGCATACAAAGTGCGGATAAACTGAATATCGCTGAAATTTAGCGCAGATAAATCAGCAACAGCCCGTAGCTGATAAAACTGATTATGTTCCAGCTGAACCTGCCAGATTTGACCGGCAGTGCTACCGAATACCAGACTATCTGAGACTGAATCCCTGTTTTGATCAGAAAGAGCCATAGCTCCGGACACGCCTGATATATTCTGTTCGGCCGCTAGTTTGGCTTGCAGCAGCCCCGTCATCATATCGACCTTGTAAATCAGCGTTTTTGGATCTTTTGCGGCCGTATTTGCTAACAAAAGCGATAACCCAGGGCTGCCCTTTTGCTGCTCAATCAATAGCGGCTGCCCCACAGCTCCGGCTAAATCAGTGAATCCGGGGGCAGACGCGCTCAAACTCCATAAAAGTTCAAGGTTTGCGAGACTATCGAGCTTTAACGCAAAATAGGCTGGCTGGCTGATACTGCTGCCGCTGACGATGATCAGCTGACCTTTTATTCCAAGCTCTTGCTCTGCGATCAGTAAAGGCTGATGCAGATGGCTATTCAAATCCGTCAGTTGCGTCTTCAATTGCGACAATGTAGGTAATAATGTCCAGGGCAGCCACCAAATGCTCTGCTTTGTTTTGTCGTCAGTATGAAACTTCAGTGCGCCTGCATAGCTGACCAACTGATAACTCGCGTCGATATACGCAGGTAGAGGCTGACCTTGAATATCCACAGTACTACAAGATATAGTCTCCAACAGTGTAGGCAGCTCATTCAACCACTCTGTGGTTTGTTCAGCATCGAGTTGCAGATGTTGTGCCAGTGATTGATGTTGCTCTGCACTAAGCTCTGTCAGTTGAACAGAACCTTTACCAGGAATATGACTCCAGAAGGAATCAGCAAAAAGTTGCTGACTGCACAGCAGCAAACAAAGCCCTAATCTATAAAATTCCATCCCTGCCTCCTTCAGGCAGAGATTGCCTGACTAAGACACTGGTCACTGTATGGTGATGGTGAGCCTGACGCTCTGTAGTCCGCACCTGATACCACTCACAGCTGCTAATCCAGTCACTCCAGGCCGCATAATTCGCCGGACAAGGCGCTATAACAAAAGTGTCAGATTCAGCCGTACTTTGCTTCAGTTGCTTTAATTCCTGCAGATGTTTACTTTGAGTGTGTTGTTTAAGCTGAAAAGATAAAGTGGCACTGCCAGCCAACTTTTGACTTAATTGTGTTTGCACCAGCATAGATAGGCTAATACAACTTAAGATCAGCATTAATATTAAAGTAGTGATCAGAATAAAACCTTTAGAACTCATCATCATAACGATCTCCTTTTATAGGCGCGTGTTGCTAAATGCCACAGAACTGCTGACTAACAGGCGTCGAAACGGATCGGAAGGAGCTTTAAACCATTCTCGCCCCATCTGATACAGCTGATTATTTTGATAACTAAAATCTTCGTCCAAACTACGTAATAACAGGTAAAATTTAATGTTGATAATACGATGCTTCTGTTGCTGCCAGTGCTCTGGCTGCATTTGCGCTGTTCCCAAATAATAATCCACTTGACCGTCTAAATTAGCATCCAGACCAAATTCAAAATGCATTCTCTCCACTCCATCTAAAATGGAGTCCGTTGTCATAATGTTTTGCCCAGCAGCGTTTCGGATCAAACGCTTACGCATCAGTACAGGGACTATTTCACCTGAGTGCTTTTGTTCCGCGATATAAAAAACCTGATGAGAATAGGGCCAATACAAGGAGTCTGGTACTAAGTCAGCACTTGAGCTGGTCACAAACTGACTACTGGCCGGGGAAGTTTCAAAATAAATCCGGTTTGAGCGCATTTGAGTTGCAGTCAGGCTGACTCCTACAATGCGCTTAAACTGCAGCAGCTCCGAACCAGGCTTGGGCTGACTTAAACACTCCAGATGGTTATGCTGCTGCACTATTTCCGTATATAGGCCTAAATAAGGTCGGCCTTTGACAGGAAAGCTGCCGACATCAGTGTCACTGGCACAATCCCCCAATACAGGCGCAAGCTGATGGGTTGCGGATGCAACATCAGCCAGACTGCGGCCGGCAAAAAACATCAGATTAGGCAGCTCGGCCTGAAACAAGCTCATCAGCATCTGGCTGTTTTGCTGCAGCTGCACTAACTGCTGAGTTTGGCGATTGGACTGCTGAGTCGCAAACAAAGTACCGATCAGAAAAGCCATCAAGACTAAACCCAAGGTCAGACTGACCAGCAACTCCACCAGGGTGAAGCCACGCATTTCAAGGCACCACCATAGAAATTTGTAGCCGGTGAGGTGACACATCACAGATAGAAGCCGGACGCTGGATTTGCACTTTAGCCAAAGAGCGCCAGCTCAGTTGGATAAGCTTTTGTCCGGCTTGTTGACGGATACAAAGTGCGGGTTGCTGCAACAATTGTAAACTCTGTGGATGACCTGAGGCACTTAAGGTACTGTACAAATGATACTGACTAAGTTGCTGCGCATCACATCCATAGCTTTCGGTACAATCGCTGGGCTGTTCTGCCATCCAGAGTGGGTGTATGCCTTCGTAATCTGAAGCCACACTGTTATGGCTTGCCATCCTCTCAGCCAATTCGACAGTCAGGGACAAAGCTATGGTTTGTTGGGTCGCCAGAATCACTTGTTGACGCGCAAACAGAGAGGCACTTAAAGCACCAAGCCCTGTTAGACAGAGTAAAAATAAACTGATCAGAACTTCGGTGAAGGTAAAACCAGAGGCATGTGGCATATCCTTGCGCTCGAAAAAGTCCGTTTACCTTAAATTTACCTCCGTTCCTTAAAAGGTCAAATCTAACCAACACTTTTTCATAATGGTCGCACCAGTAGCTCGTTAATACACCTCACTCCAGGCACTCATACTACTGGGTGTGGCTGCACTGGAACCAGCACTGCTATCCAGTTGCCACATTTGTTGGGCTGCACCATTTTCACTTAATAAGTCACGTGCGGTTTCGAGGGAGCCCTTGTCATATCTGAATGTGGCTTTGCCTCCGCCATCTACATCGAACACAAAAGTTGCTTCAGCCTGGCCAAAAGTCCACTCTCCTGTATCTGCATCCTGTAACGGGTTGGCAAATACCACAGCGCCCCCCAACACACCACCATTACCGCCACCAGAAATGGTAAAAGTCTGCCCTGTGACAATAATCAGCCCTTCAAAACTGGGGGTGCCAGAAAAAGCCAAGTTCCCCTCTACCACTAAAATCCCAGCTCCGCTGTTATTTCCTTTTAATTGCAATGGGCCGCTGTGATAAGTAATGCGCGGGACAGCTATTGTACCCATATTATTCGGGGCAACGCCTCGTTGTGCCACGGGCAACGCATAATACTCAGCCTTTAATGCTGTTATAAATTCAGCCATTTTTTCCGGATCACCAAAAGGATCATCAAATTCAACTTTTTTGATGCCGCCTTCGTAGTTATCCATCCGGCCCTTGCTGTTAATATCCGCTTCCATCAACGCGACATTAGCATCCGTATTAGTGGCAAGTGCTGGTCCTATCGCATTACCTTGCTCATCCAGCTCACCTATGATTTCAAATGAAGCGCTGTTCGCCGTATCAAAGGTTTTGATATTGCCTATGATATTCATAGCGGCAAGATTACCCGACGCCTTCGCCTGTTGATACAACGCCTGTACCTTGCGGGTGACTCCTGTATGACTGATAGTCCCCACACTGACAAGAAGCGCAAAACCAGGATGAGACACATAATCGACAGATGCCAGCCGCCACTGTGCACTATTTTGTAAATTTTGCTGGCCAGCGTTAATAGCAGCCAGAGTACCGACACTGTCGCCCCACAAACCGGCGTTTGCCGGGTCATCAAACCAGACCTTCGCTCTTACAAGGCCACTTTCTGCAGCCATAAAAGCTTCCGAAGCCTGCTTTTGATTTGAGGCAATGCGCTCTGCCAGTTGCGTATTACCTATGCCCGCTATTCCTACTACAGTAGCTACAGCTAGCAACATCAGACTGACAATCAACACAGCTCCACGTTCTTGATACCTCATGGCTCAACCTCCTGAAGCTGCAACTGCAAATTTTTGCGTCATCACTACATTACGTAGCGCAATGCGAAACGTGAACTGATGCTGTCGGCTGTAATCCGCATCTCCGGTCTCCAGCTGTACCTGGGTTTCTAGGGTCACCGCATTGACACAAGCGACCACTAACGAGTCTGCATCCAGGCAATTAAAAAGGATACTCTGTATGTTATCGGCGATCACAGCTGCGGCTTCGCCTGTCAAGGCTCGATGAAGCTCAGTGCCGTTCGTTAGCTGATAGGTAATCACTGCAGCGCCCTGGTTGATAGTCAGCATGTCAAAACTTGCGTTGAGATCCACAGCGCTGGCTCCTCTGACATCATTCAGCAAACTATCGGTTACAAAACTGACATGCCCCTGTAACACACTAAAACGCTGTGACTCGCGGTAAGCATGTTGCCCGGCGACAAAAATCTGAATCCCTCCCCAGATCAGAATAATACCTAGGGTTAAACCAATCAGTAGCTCAACCAGGGTCAGGCCATAGTGTTGTATGAGCTTCATGGATATAAATCCAGCGCATAAGTGAAATGAGTCTCTGCACTACCGCTAAACCGGCTTTCATCCCAATTGATATGAATAATGTAAGTGGTCTCTCCAACTGCAGGCGCTGTGATCGTCGCAGCCAAACCGGGCAAAGTTAAACGTCCATCCTCAGCACTTTGCCAGTGTTCCTGCCACTGCTGAGCCAGTTCTGCTGTGTTTAAAGGCGCAGCTGATGCACTGTTGGCCCAGAGTCGCTCTCCCGCATCCATTGCGATCACTGTTGCTAAAGTACGTTGGTATGCTGAATGGCTATTTTGCAAAGATTTGAGCTGTAAACCAGCCATACCTAAAAGACCAAAGGACAGGATCAATACCGAAACCAGAACCTCCAGTAAACTGAATCCTGAAGATGAACGGAGTGAGGTCATACGCCACAGCCTCCCGGCTCAACGGCTATCTGCCCACCCAAGCTGACGAAGAGATGGCGGTCTAAATCAGAGTGACCGGTATAAGATAAAGTGATACAGCTTGCGCCGTAGACCGGCCTTTGGCGTCAAACAAAACTGTTGTGTCATCGGTTAGCAGGATATCAACAGTATCATGACTCATTGATCGTAAAAGCTGAGCATCAGTAACCCGCGTCACATCAGCTTTCCATCCCTCGTCTGTGTCGGACAAAGTTAGCTGGATAGTCTGTTGTTGCTTAATCGCCTCAGAGCGGGTGAACTGAAGTAACGCCAGGAGCGAATTTGCCTGACTGCGTACCGTATTTTGCTTAAGCATAGTATCCATCGCAGGTACTGCGATCAGGGTCAGGATCAATATCAGGCTTACTGCTACCATAAGTTCGATCAAACTAAAACCTGAACGCAGCTGATTGAGCATTTACCAGCACCCCTGAGGATCAGAGCCGCCTTTCTCGCCACGCTGATTCAGAGTAAAAGTGCTGCAGTCAGAATCTGAACTTTGAGCACCTGTGGCCGTTGCAGTTAATATAAACGCAGTATCAGTTATCTCTGCTGAAATAGTATAAAAGCCGCCGTTGGACGATGTAGCCAGAGATAAGCCGGTATAACTGTTGGTCTGTGTGAACTGACGTTCTAATTGCTGCGAGAGAGTGAACAAGCTTTCTACTGCATCAGCCCGGCGGGACACCATCATATACTCCTGGTATGCAGGCAAAGCTATGGCAAAGAGGATACCCGCGACAGTAATGGCAATCATTAGCTCAATCAGGCTGAAACCAAAGGTATAAGGTTTTTTCAAAGACTGTAGACTCCTGCGGCAAAACACCACTGCGCCAGTAGCCTAACTTTAGCAAAGTCTGCTGCATTAGCCAGTGGCCTGCAAAACAGCCCTAGGATTTAACATCTGCCCCATACAAGGCTGAAAATCAGGTAAAAAAAAGCCCCGTTTTCACGAGGCTTATTGTTTATCTTAATTCTGCCGGCACCGCAAAAATCACATTTTCTTCGCGGCCAGGGTGCTCTATCACTTGTTTGCCCCCCCATTCAGTCAAACGCTGTACCACCTGCTGCACCAGCACTTCAGGCGCCGAAGCACCCGCTGTGACACCAACAGACTTCACATCTTTTAACCAGTCCTGCTGAATATCAGCCGCTGTATCAATGAGGTAAGAACGGCAACCCATCTTTTCGGCGAGTTCTCTCAGGCGGTTTGAATTACTGCTGTTTTTTGCGCCAACCACTAATAAGAGTTCAGTTTTGGCCGACAGCTCACGCACCGCATCCTGACGGTTTTGTGTGGCGTAACAGATATCGTCTTTACGTGGCCCTTCAATATCAGGGAAACGTTTGCGCAGCGCATCAATCACATCAGCTGTGTCATCGACAGATAAAGTAGTCTGACTGCTGAAACATAACTGCGCAGGGTTTTTCACCTGCAGTTTTTCAACGTCTCCGACCGACTCGACCAGGTAAATGCCCCCTTCAGAGTTGTCGTATTGCCCCATAGTGCCTTCGACTTCCGGGTGTCCGGCATGGCCAATCAGAATACATTCAATACCTTTACGACTGGCACGGGTGACTTCCATATGCACTTTGGTCACCAGCGGACAAGTGGCATCAAACACTTTCAAACCACGTTGCTTGGCATTTTCACGCACGGCCTGCGATACACCATGAGCACTGAAAATGACGATGGCATCGTCCGGCACTTCGTCCAGCTCGTCAACAAAGACTGCACCGGCGCGACGTAAGCCATCGACCACAAATTTGTTATGCACCACTTCATGGCGCACATAAATAGGCGGCTCGTAAATTTCCAGCGCACGGGACACTATACTGATAGCACGGTCGACACCGGCACAAAAACCCCGTGGATTGGCGAGTAAGATATCCATAATTAATTGATAACCTGTACGATTTCAACATTAAAGGTCAGAGTCTGGCCTGCCAGTGGATGGTTAAAATCTACTGTCACAGACTCGCCCACCACGTCACGAATAAGACCAGGCAATTCAGAACCGTCTGGCATAGCAAAACCGACGATCATGCCGACTTTGGCCGGAGCATCAGCGGAAAACTTACTGCGGTCGACATAATAAATATTGTCAGGATTAGGCATACCGTAGGCATCTTCCGGGGCCAGCGTAAAGGTGCGTTTATCGCCCGCCGCCATACCGCCTAACTGAGCTTCAAAGGCGGGTGACAAGCTGCCATCGCCCATTTGCAGTTTGGCCGGTTTGTTATGCACACGAGTACTTTCGGCGGCGCTGCCATCGGATAATTTAATATCAAAGTGAAATATCACAGTACTGCCTGGACCTATGATCACTGTTTGTCTCCTGAAGTGGCGTTCTGAGTTTCGCTTTCGTTAGTAAAGCTATCCCAGATCAGTAAAACGGCGCCTATGCTGATAGCACAATCGGCAATATTAAAAATAGGGTAATGCCAGTTCTGATAAAACACATGCAGAAAATCCACCACATAACCATACAGGCTGCGGTCGATTAAATTACCAATAGCACCGCTGATAATCAGGCTCAAGGCTAAAGATAATTTCAGCTGGGTTTTCGCTAAACGGCTTAACCAGACAGCTAATACGATACTGACCACCACAGCGATCAGGGTGAAGAACCAACGTTGCCAGCCACCTGCGTCACCTAAAAACGAAAACGCAGCACCATAGTTACGGGCATAAGTGAAATTAAAAACCGGCAGCAAAGACACTGATTCACCCAGATTGAAGTTCTGAATGACCCAAACTTTGCTAAGCTGGTCAGCGACCAGCACCAATAACACCAGCCACCACCAGCGCCAGCCTGTCTCCGTAAATAAACGGCCTTTAAATAAATGCATCAGGCAAACTTCCTTACTTCACCAGCGCCTTCAACGTTATCGACACAGCGGATACAAATCAGCGGATGTGCTGGATTCAGGCCAACATCGTGTCTGTGGTGCCAGCAACGGTCACACTTAGGTGCAGTGGATGCGTTCAGTACGACAAATAAGTTATCCATTTCGGTGGCTACAGCATCAGCAGGAGCCGCTTCAGCGGATACGACAGCAGTCGAGGTGAGCAAGGCAAAACGTAACTCGTCGCCGATAGAGGTTAGGTCTGAAGCCAGCTGGCCTTTAGCATACAAGGTCACTTCAGCTTGTAATGACGCACCAATTTTGCCATCACGACGGCCGACTTCCAGCACCTTGTTGACGGCGTCACGCACTTCCAGCAGTTGTTGCCAGAAGGCATCATCAAACTGACCGGCAGGAACAGTGTCTAAGCCCTGATACCAGACTTCAGTAAAGACAAACTCGCTATGCTGCCCTGGCATCACTTCCCAGATTTCCTGAGCAGTGAAACTCATGATAGGCGCCATCCAGCGCACCATGGCCTGCACCACGTGGAATAATGCAGTCTGACAAGAACGACGGGCTAAGCCATCGGTTTTTGCCGTATATTGACGGTCTTTAATCACGTCTAAGTAGAAGCTACCCAACTCCACAGTACAGAAATTCATTAACTTCTGGCTGACCTGGTGGAACTGGTAGTTTTCATAGGCGTCGACAATTTCCTGCTGCAATTTGGCAGCACGTTGCACCAGCCATAAATCCAGCTGCACCATCTCTTCAAATGGCACTAATTGTGTTGCTGGCTCAAAACCTTTTAAGTTCGCCAAAAGGAAACGGGCTGTATTACGGATACGACGGTATTTGTCAGCAGCACGGTTTAAGATTTCATCAGAGACTGTCATCTCTGAGGTGTAATCCGTAGTCGCGACCCATAAGCGCAGAATATCAGCGCCTAACTTGTTCATCACATCCTGCGGCGACACCACATTGCCCAAAGACTTGGACATTTTGCGGCCTTCACCGTCCACAGTAAAACCATGGGTCAGTACTTGTTTGTATGGCGCATGGTGTTTAATGGCCACACCTGTCATCAGAGACGACATAAACCAGCCGCGGTGCTGATCCGAACCTTCTAAATACAGATCGGCCTGAGTGGCACCATGAAATTCTGCACGAGGCTCAATGACACAAGCGTGCGTCACGCCTGAGTCAAACCAGACGTCCAGCGTGTCTGTCACTTTGACGTACTGAGCCGCATCAGCGCCCAGCAAAGTTTCGGCGTCTAAATCAAACCAGGCCTGAATACCAGACTTTTCAACTAACTGAGCCACTTGCTCCATCAGTGCCTGTGTATTTGGGTGTAAGGCACTGGTGTCTTTATCAACAAACAGAGCAATAGGCACGCCCCAGGTACGCTGACGGGAAATACACCAGTCCGGACGACCTGCTACCATGTTTTCAATACGCTGCTGACCCCAATCCGGGATCCAGCGGGTTTTGCCAATTTCGTCTAAAGAAGTGCTGCGCAGGCCTTTTTGTTCCATGCTGATAAACCACTGCGGCGTAGCACGGAAAATAATAGGGGTTTTATGGCGCCAGCAATGCGGGTAGCTGTGCGTTAAGGCTTTATACACTAAGAGCTTGCCGGCTTCTTTTAAGGCTTCAACCACAGAGTCGTTGGCTTTAAACACATGCTGACCGGCAAAAAGTGGCGTATCCGGCAGATAGACGCCGTTGGCGCCTACAGGGTTGGCCACTTCTAAGTTGTAGAGCTTACCGACGGTAAAGTCTTCCGGACCGTGGCCAGGGGCAGTATGCACAGCACCAGTACCAGAATCGGTTGTGACGTGATCACCTAAAATCACCGGTACTTCAAAGTCGTACAGTGGGTGTTTTAACTTCACCAGCTCCAGTGCCTGACCTTTGCAGAAACCTAAATTATGGTAATGCTCCACACCAGCACGAGCCATCACAGCAGTGACTAAATCTGTCGCCAAAATTAAACGCTCAGGACCATTTGGTCCTTGTTCGACTTGCACCAGGCTGTAATCAATTTTGGCATTCAGCGCTACAGCGCGGTTAGCCGGAATAGTCCATGGCGTGGTCGTCCAGATCACAACAGACACAGGGCCAGAACCGGTGTGACCTTCAGGGTGATCAAATTTATTTACGTCAGCTTCGTTCACCAAAGTGAAACGAACATCAATGGCTGGTGATACTTTGTCCTGATATTCCACTTCAGCTTCAGCCAAAGCAGAACCACAGTCAGTACACCAGTGCACTGGCTTAAAGCCTTGCTGCAAGTGACCATTGTCGATGATACGACCTAAAGAGCGGATGATATTGGCTTCGGTAGTAAAATCCATAGTGCGGTATGGATTGTCCCAATCGCCTAACACGCCTAAACGGATAAAGTCGACTTTCTGGGCTTCGATCTGCGTCAAAGCATAATCACGGCATTTTTGACGGAATTCGGCCGCGCTTAACTTGACGCCTGGTTTGCCGTATTTCTTTTCAACGACCAGCTCAATAGGCAGACCATGACAGTCCCAACCCGGCACATAAGGGGCATCGAAGTCAGACAAGGTTTTGGCTTTAACAATCATATCCTTAAGGATTTTATTGACCGCGTGACCAATGTGAATGTTACCGTTGGCGTATGGAGGGCCATCGTGCAGGATAAAGGTTTTTTTACCTTGTTTGGCCTGACGAATTTTCTGGTACAGATTTTTTTCTGTCCAGCTGGCTAACATCTGTGGCTCACGCTGCGCAAGGTTGGCGCGCATGGCAAAAGCCGTGTCCGGTAAATTCAAAGTCTGCTTGTAGTCAGTCATCCGTTGTTGTTCCGTCTTCTTTAAGTTTAAATTCGTGTCGCTTTGCAAGTCGCTTAAGCGGGTGGCAAAGCAAAATAATCGCGCGCCTGCTGCGCATCTAAGGCAATTTGTTGTTGTAATTGCGCAAGGCCGTCAAAACGTCGCTCCGGCCTGATTTTCTGTTTTAAAATCACTTCAATCTGCTGGCCGTATAAGTCGCCGTTAAAATCAAAAAAATGTGCTTCAAGCTGCTCTTTTTTACCTTGTAGCGTCGGTCTGGAACCTATATTGGCCACACCATGGTAAAGCCCCATTTGGGTCACAGCTTCAATGGCATACACACCATGCACAGGTAAATTCTTGCGGTAAAGCCAGACATTAGCCGTCGGAAAGCCAAGCTGACGCCCTACTTTCTGACCATGCCGCACCCGACCCATCAGTGAAAAAGGCCGGCCTAACATTTGGGCAGCCAGCTCTAGCTGATCGTGCTCCAGTGCCTGGCGAATTAACGTACTGCTGACTCGCTGATCGTTTTGTTTCAGACTGGCAGTGCTGCCCAAACCAAAACCGTGCTTCACTGCAGCCTGCTGTAACAACGCAAAATTACCGGCACGGTTTTACCAAAACAAAAATCATCACCCACAATCAAATGCCTAACGCCGAGTTTATTCAGCAATAAATCCTGAATAAACTGCTCTGGCTGCTGACTGGCAAATTCACGGGTAAAAGGCACGCAAAGCATGCGATCCACCCCTTGTTGCGCTAACCAATGATATTTTTCCCGAAACCGGCATAAACGTGCTGGTGCACCTTCAGGGTTAAACAACTCCAGTGGCTGGGGTTCAAACACCATCACCACTGCAGGTAAATTTAACTCTGCCGCAATAGCTTTTAATTGCGTCAATACGGCCTGATGCCCCAGATGCACGCCATCAAAGTTGCCGATAGTTAACACGCAGCCCTGATGCCTGGGTTGTATTGTATGTAAGCCGCGAATTAACTCCATTCGGTATTCTTACTCTGCTGCTTTCGAAAGTGCCCGATTATAACCGCATAATCATTTGCTTTCAGCATTTGTCTGGCGTTTAAAATCGTTCAAACGCACACCAAACACAAAAAGTAAAACAAAGTAGGCCACAATAGCAAAGCCAAAATAAGCCAACAGATGCAGCACCTGGCCTGATAAACCCAAAGCAATCCAGCCTGCCAGATCCGGCATGACATAAAATAAGCAGCCCGCCATCACAACAGCAGCAACAAAAGCTTTAGCAATAAACCAGCTGGTTTTGCTGCTGAAACTATAAATATCGCGCTGTTTTAAGCCACGATAGAGTAAATAAGCATTTAAAGTACCAGACATAGCCGTGGCTAATGCCAGACCAACATAACTTAAAAAAGGTGCCAGCATCAGGTTAAAAACCATATTGGCCACCATAGCGATAATGGCAATTCGTACCGGCGTTTTTATATCCTGGCGCGCATAAAAAGCAGGTGCCAGCACTTTAATCAGCATTAGAGCCACTAATCCCGTGTTGTAAGCAATCAGGCTGTGCGAAGTTTTTACTACGTCCTCAGCGGTGAATTCTCCACGCATAAAGACCGACGCAATAATAGGTTCTGCCAGTACTATTAACCCCATCATAGAAGGAATACCAAACAGGCAAATAAAACGTACAGCCCAATCCAGCGTGTATTTGAAGGCTGCTTCGCTCGCTGCCGCGTAATGACGGGATAAGCCAGGCAAAATCACAGTAGCAATAGCAATACCAAATAAACCTAAAGGAAACTCCAGCAGGCGGTCAGAGTAATACAACCAGCTGACAGCACCTGTGACTAAAAAGGACGCGATAACAGCATCCAGTAATAGGTTAATTTGACTGACAGACACCCCAAATAAGGCCGGGATCATTAAAGTGCGGATTTTCGTCACGTT
Source organism: Rheinheimera sp. KL1 (assembly GCF_001275035.1). Taxonomy (NCBI): domain Bacteria; kingdom Pseudomonadati; phylum Pseudomonadota; class Gammaproteobacteria; order Chromatiales; family Chromatiaceae; genus Rheinheimera; species Rheinheimera sp. KL1. The sequence goes on along the minus strand of NZ_LAMX01000032.1, from coordinate 25,190 downwards.
TGGATCTTTCCAGCCCCAGCGTGGCATCACCAATAATCCGGCTTTGGCTAAAAACGGCAGTTGAAACAGAAACTGAATTAAACCACCTAAAAACACGCCCCAGGCAATAGCCTCAGCCGGGTTCTGCATTTGCGGTGCTAAATAAATCGCAGCACCTATCATGGCAATATTTAAAAATACTGGCGTGAAAGCAGCCACTGCAAATTTGTTATAGGTATTGAGCACTGCGCCGGATAAAGCGACAAAAGTGATAAACCACAAATAAGGGAAGGTGATTTTTAACAGAAAACTGGCCTGCAGGTATTTATCTCCTTCAGGTGCGCCGTCTAAATAAGCACTAAACCAGCCAGCACCAAATAACATCATCAGTACAGGTGAGCCAATGACAGCCACTAAAGTGACGCCTGTGACAATTAAACCCAAAGTACCGGCTGCTTTGGCGACAAGCTCACGCACCGCATCATCACCATGTTTTTCTTTTACTTCAGCCAGTACAGGCACAAAAGCTTGCGAAAATGCTCCTTCAGCAAATAAACGTCGTAAAAAATTAGGAATACGATTGGCCATAAAGAATACGTCGGCCATAGCGCCAGCACCCAATACGTTGGCGACAATCACATCCCGGACTAAGCCAAGTACCCGTGAAATAAGGGTCATAAAGCTTACGATCATGCCTGATTTTAATAATTTTCCTGACACAGACTGCTCCTGCAACGACATTTCTGCTATTTTCACCCGAGTCAGAATGGATTACCAGCGAAGGGCTAATTTTATTCTGTAATCTGTCAAGGAAACCATTTGACAAGGGCCTACAAAATAGGCATATTATGCGGCCTTTAAAGGTCCCGGTTTAGTTTTTAGGAGTGTTACCTTGGCTAACATTAAGTCTGCTAAGAAGCGCGCTATTCAATCAGAAAAGCGTCGTCAGCAAAACGCAAGTCAGCGCTCAATGATGCGTACTTTCATGAAGAAAACATACGCTGCAGTGTTAACTGCTGACTTAGCTGCTTCACAAGAAGCGTTCAAAAAGATGGTTCCAATTTTGGATCGTATGGCAGACAAAGGTCTGATCCATAAGAACAAAGCTGCCCGTCATAAGTCACGCTTAAATGCACACGTTAAAGCTTTAGCTACTAAAGCTGCTTAATTTCAGTAAGCTGTTGCTTGCAGCAGCATACTGTGACAGTGCATTGAAAAAACCACCGCAAGGTGGTTTTTTTATTCGCCGTCATCCATGACGCTCACCCTTTGGGCCAGCTAAAGCTGTTAAAAATCGTTCCTGACGATTTTGTATTCGCCGTCATCCATGACGCTCACCCTTCGGGCCATCGTCGCTTTGCTCCAATGTTAACAATTGCTCCATGCAATTATTTATTCGCTACCATCCATGGTGCTCACCCTGTTGGGCCAACGCGTTGAGTTGTTCAAAATTGCTCCGGGCAATTTTGTATTCGCTACCATCCGTGGCGCTACAAACCTCATACCGTCCTTTATTTCTTCTCACAATAGAGTTTATGCAGCAGTCCAATCAAAGCGACAGCTTCTTCACTGTGGATGCGATAAAACACGGTTTGAGCTTCTTTACGGGTTTTCACCAGTTTTTGTCGTCTGAGTACAGCTAAGTGCTGAGATAAAGCGGACTGACTTAAACCTAACTTGTCATTCATCTCTGTGACTGATAACTCAGACTCAAGCAAATAACATAAAATCAACAAACGGCGTTCATTGGAAACCGCCTTCAACAGCTTGGCTGCCTGCGCCGAATTTTTCAGCATTTCTTCCAATTTCATTTTGTTGCTTCTTTTGATCTAAAAACTACATTATGCAGCCCTGAGCTCTACACGGGCAATACGATCTATTCTCATCTGTCGTATTTCGGACTGCACCTGACTCATCAGGGACCCACAAATGAGGCAAAGGTTCACACAACGGACTCCAGGCCTTAGCTTTTTGTCGCAATCCAAAGATGAGAGCGGATATCTGCGTGCTACAGTGACTGCATGATTAGATTACAGGGTGCAAGACAAAGATGAAATTTTGGCAAACGATCATTTCAGGCGCATTATTCGCGCCAGCAGTGTGGGCTGCAACAGCTCCGGTTTCCGTGGATCAGGATTTAGCCTATAAACTGGTGGAGTCGTTAACAGTGGAAGTAGGCCCGCGTATCGCAGGCAGCGAAGCGGATCGTCGTGCCGTCCAGTGGGCCGTAACTCACTTAAAGCAGCTGGGTTATGACAAAGTCTGGACAGAAGAGTTTGATATGCCGGGTTGGACCCGCGGTCAGGCGAGTCTTGAAGTGGTGTCCCCTTTCGCTCAGTCTTTTGTATTAACCTCCTTAGGTGGCTCCGTTGGAACTCCTGCGGCTGGTATTACTGCCTCCGTGGTGATGTTCGACAGTATTGAAGCCTTAGAAAAAGCCGATGCGGCTGCTGTTAAAGGTAAAATCGTCTTTATTAATAAACCAATGGCTAAAGACAAATCGGGCTCTTTTTATGGACAAGTGGTGGCCGCACGTTCCCGTGGTGCAGTGGAGGCAGCCAAGTTAGGTGCTGTCGCAATAGCGATTCGTTCTGTAGGCACCAGCACAAACAGATTTGCCCATACCGGCACTATGAAGTACGACGAAGCCATCCCTAAAATTCCTGCAGTAGCTATTTCTGTGCCTGATGCACAGAACCTGGAAAAAATGCTCAAACTTTCGCCAAACGTAGAATTAAAACTACAAATGGACAACCAACTACAGACTGCAACCAGCCATAACGTGATAGCAGAAATCACTGGCACTGAAAAACCTGAAGAAATAGTGCTGATCAGTGGCCATTTGGATTCGTGGGACCAGGGTACAGGTGCGTTGGATGATGGCGCAGGTGTGGCTTTAGCCATGGCAACAGGGGCTTTAATTAAGCAAAAAGGAAAACCGAAACGTACCATCCGGGTTGTACTTTATGGTAACGAAGAGGGCGGATTATTAGGAGCAAGAGCTTATGCCGCCAAACACTATAAAGATTTAGACAAACACATCCTAGCGGCAGAATCAGATTTTGGTGCAGGCAGGATCTGGCAAATTGAAAGCCGCTTTGGTGACAAAGCCTTGCCTTTTGCCAAAGAGCTGCAACAAAAACTGGCTCATCTGAATATTGCTTTAGGCGGCAATACCACTTATGGCGGACCTGACGTTTCTGTATTAGCTCAGGCAGGTGTACCAGTCGTAGCTTTATCACAGGATGGCACCGACTATTTTGACTATCACCACACTCCCAACGACACATTAGACAAAATAGACCCGGATTCCTTAAAACAAAACTTGCAAGCCTGGCTTATCATGACCGAAACTGTCGCCAACAGCACAGTTAACTTACGTCACTAATGGCCAAACAAATTAAAAAGGCCTCGCTTTTGAGCGAGGCCGAAAAGCAAAAACTGTTAAAAAAAGCGGGCAATAAAAAGCCTCTGTCTCAACCACAGAGCACAACCTCTTCAGCTCCGGTGCTGCGCACAGCGTCACGCTCAGCCAGTAAACGGACCACTGAAGAGCAAGCTGCGACTTCCACTGCAACAATGCGTAACATTTGGCTGGGTTTGGCCCTGCTTGTGTTGGTCGTTTTTGTGATAGCACCTAAACCTCAATTGCTCGAATACCATAGCGCAGGCTTAACAACTCAGAGTATTTATATGCCTGGTTGGTTTGGTGCCGAAGGCACTATTCTTGACACCAATCAACGTGCAGTATTGGCAGAAGATGAACATAGGTTGTATTTATGTTTTGCAGAACAAAGCAAAGAGCAGTGTGCTAAATATCAGTTACGTCAGCAGCAAGGATTTATCGCAGCAACGATGTTCTGGGTTTCATCAGGCCGCTGAGCCAAAGCTCTGATTTAAGAACGCCGGCGCCAACAAATCCGGCACAACCAAAGCTGGATGCCTACAACCAGAAAAATCATGGCGGATGGATACAGCAAAAAACTTTGTGCATAATTAAACAATAAGACACCGCTGGTCAGATAGATAAATGGCTGCAACTCATAACACCAGAAGGGCAACACGCCTTGTTCTTTAAATTTAATACCATATGGGCTGCGACGCTTGTCCGTGCGTATAACCCAAACCACTGCCCCCACAAATATCAATACAACACCTGATAGAGCGGCAGTCCAGTGTGGTAACCAAAGTGCAGTTTGTGAGCCACTGATCACATAAAGATAAGGTAAAGTTTCATAAAGCCGCTCTGGGATCATGATGCTCTCCTTGCGAGAATGACAGTCACATTAAGCATAGCTCAAAGTTAAATACTTGTTAAAATATATCAATTTTTGTGTCAATAAAAAGACTGGTGTACAGAGTCTCAACGAGTTTTTCTATTTTCTGTAAGCCCTATGAAAAACCTCGGGATCAATGCTGTGGCATCAAATCATAGGGGTATATAATAGGGTAATCCCGGTCAGCTGAAGGTGGAGTAGTACAAATGCATGACGAAGAGCTGGACTTGTTTTTACAGGAAATGGCTGGTGTAAAGCGCCTGAATGTGGATGCACTGGCCGATCTCAATGGCGAACATAACCCAAGTCTGGCACAACTGGCGCGTCGCAAAGCGGCAGAACAGGAAATGGAATACGATCCTAATTACCTCTCGATGGAATATGTTGATCTGGTTGCGCCTGATGAGGTGATTGCCTACAAAAAAGATGGTGTGCAGGATGGTGTCTACAAAAATCTGCGGCTGGGTAAATATCAGATGGACGCGACTCTGAACCTATTGGGCAAAACCTTGGTGGAAGCGCGTGCAGCATTGTTCAGTTTTATCGCCGATTGTCACCAACGTGGTATTCGGACTTTATTGATCCACCATGGCATGGGTCGCGACAGTAAACCTCATCCGGCAATTTTAAAGAGTTATTGCTTTAAATGGTTACCACAAATCCCGGAAGTACTGGCTTGCCATACGGCATTAAAACCTCATGGCGGTTATGCGGCTACCTATGTGTTGTTGCAAAAAAATGCGGAACAAAAAAGGGAAAACCGGGAAAGGCATCAGAAGAAATAGCAAATCCCCCACCTGGTGGGGGCATTTGGTCAGTTCATTCCTTCGACCGACTGCTGTCCCTGTGAACTTTGAGTCACTTGTGTAGCTTCAGCCTTTGTTAAAAAAGCCGACAATGCCATTAATAACACCAAAATGGCGATTGCAGTAAAGCCAAAACCGCGACTGGACGCTTTACGCATACAAAACCTCAGACTAAAAAATATTGTTATTGTTCTTGCTTTTTTGTGGATCTTGGTCAATCCAAAATCAGTGTAGACAACTTGTTGTTTAGTTACAAGATTTACAATCATTTACAGTCGATTTTCTGATAAAGAAACAAGCAAAACAGCAAAATAGTTGCTACTTGTTTCTTTTTTGTGATGTTTTTTAACTTTTAGCGGCGAGTTTTTGCTGTAAAGCTGCAATAGCCTGACGAGCTGCGTCCTGCTGTAAACTGTAAAATTGTTGCTGATATTCAAACTCTACGGCCTGACTATGCTCTTTGCAGTGCACTAACTGACGCATAGAGCTTTTGGTTTGCCGCACTAACGCAGTAGGCACTGCGGCTAAATCAGCCGTCATTGCCAAAGCTCTTGGTAATAATTGATCAACAGCTAACACTTCTTTGACTAAACCATATTGCCAGGCTTGTTCAGCTGTTAATTTTTCACCGCAAAATAACATAGCCATAGCTTGTTGCCAGCCGATCAATTGAGGTAATAACCAGCCATGCCCTCCACCTGGGTGCAAAGCTAACTGAAAAAAGCGGCTATCAAACCAGGCTTCTTTACTGGCTAAACGAATATCACAGACCATGGCAAGATTCATCCCCGCTCCAACAGCAGGGCCATTGACTAAAGCGATAGTCAGCAGTGGCGAATCGGCGACCTGACTAAAAGCCTGATACAACTGCTTGAGCTCCGTACCGTCACCATCCACTGCATGCTGCAATACAGCTAAATCAGCACCAGCACAAAAAGCACGCTCAGTGCCCATCACACACAAGACTTTGAGCTCATCATCCAAACTCAATTGATGCACAGCAGCTGCGATCTGTAAGGCGCTTTCAGGTGTGAGTAAATTACGTTTTTCGGCCGCAGTCAGGTGTAACAACGCAACATGCCCATATTTTTTAATGACAAAACTATCCATCAGTAGCCCCTTTCCCTGTCGACCAGATGCATTAAAGGTAGTCCATTTAACGTACGTTGATAATTTTCCACAATCTGATGAATAGCAGTATCGACATTGGTCACTGCAGAACAGTGCGGGGTAACTAGTACAGCCGGATGCTGCCAATATGGATCGGTAATGGGTAAAGGCTCTTCACGGAACACATCCAAACAAGCCGCCTGCAACTGGCCAGAATCCAAAGCAGATAACAAAGCAGCATCATCGACTATGGCGCCACGGGCGACGTTGATAAAAATTGCACCTTGTTTAAACGCAGCAAAAGATTCTGTATTTAAAAAGTTGCTCGTCTGGGCTGTCAGCGGTATTAAACAAATGACCACATCAGCATCAGCGACAGCCTGTTTAAAACCAAGTTCACCGCAATAGCAGTGAACACCTTCGAGCTGCTTTACACTGCGTGACCAGCCACTGACCAGATAACCCTGGTCTAAAAAATACTGCGCCGCTGCCTGTCCCAGTTCACCTAAACCCAGCACACAAATATGCTTTAGTAAACGCGGACTTTTTGGTTTCCATAGTTGCTGTTGTTGCTGACGCTGAAATAGATCCAGCTTAAGTTGATAATGCAGCACTATACCGGCCAGATAGTTGACCATAGAGGACGCCAACGCAGGGTCGACAATACGGCTTAGCGGCAAGTCAGGTAAAGTCGGATCAGACACTATACTGTCGACACCGGCCCCAAAAGACTGCAGGCTTTTTAAATTGCTTAATGCGGCTAACGAGCCTTGCGGTTGCTTCCACACCACAGCCATCTGCACCTGTTCGGGTGCGCTGTAGTTTGGCCATTGCTGAATAAGCACGCCGGGCAACAAAGCATTCAGCTTCTCCACTAAAGCATCTAACTTACGATCGGGGATCACCAGGGCTATCGACATCAGTTCACCAAAGCTTCAAGTTTTCGTCATCTCTCTGACACGGGGTAACGTCATTCTACCCGAGCCTGAAGAACCAAGGCCAACAATTCGCAGGAGCTTTGTATGCTGCATTGTCGAACTATCTTCTTATCGGACATTCATTTAGGAAATAAAGATTGTCAGGCCACCTATCTGCTGAACTTCCTCAATCACACCAAAGCTGACACCATTTACCTGTTGGGCGATATCCTCGACTTGTGGGCTATGCAAAAACAAGTGTGCTGGAGCCCGGAACAAAATGCGGTGATCCAAAGCCTGCTGGCCAAAGCCGATCAGGGCACAGAAGTGATTTATATACCGGGTAATCATGATGAAGAATTCCGCCACTGGGCAGGTCGTCAGTTTGGCACCATCAAGCTGCAATTACGTGGTTGCCACACCACAGCTTTAGGCAAAAAGCTGCTGCTATTGCATGGCGATGAGTTTGATAAAGAAGTCAACTTTGGCCGTTTTCATGCCTGGCTGGGCGATAATTTATATGACTTATTATTATTTTTAAACCGCTGGAGCAACCGCATTCGCCGGGCTTTAGGTGGACGTTATTTCAGTTTGGCTGCTTTTATTAAAAGCAAAGTGCCAGGTGCTCAGCAAGCTATTGCTCGCTACCGTGATGCAGCTGTGGCTAAAGCCAAACGTTCAGGTTTTGATGGTGTGGTCTGTGGTCATATTCATCATCCGGAAATCAGCCTGCAGGATGGTATTATTTACTGCAACGATGGCGACTGGATTGATAACTGCACAGCCTTGATAGAGCAACAAGATGGTTCATTAACGCTGTATCACTGGACAGAACAAAGCCATACGCTGGCCGCTATGCCACTGGCAGTGCTTAGTGAAGAACAACCTGCTCAAAGCAAAGTGGCCTGAGCAGGTTTACCCTCTCCGTTCTTGAAGCTGCAGCGTTGTTCACCACAACGTCAGGTATCTTAGGACTATCCAGCCCACTCTGATTAAAACTTCTACAAAAAGCCATAAATCTGACGCATTTTTGTCATCTTCACCCCCTACTCTCTGTACATGCATAAGCCCTTACAGAGGTATAGCGATGATCAGTGTTGACCAAATGATGCAAACGCATCTGCCAAAACTCGAACAAAAACCCTGGTTAGCCAAACCGGTCAAAGGCGCCTTACGCCAACTGTTACACGAACAAGAATTTATTGCTTTCGCCAAACGTTATCCGCATTTGCAAGGCATTGAATTTGTAGAGCAGGTACTGAATTATTTTAATTTTGCCTATGCGGTACGTGACAATGAGATCGAACGTATCCCAAGCACAGGCCGGGTGGTAATTATTGCCAATCACCCTATAGGTTCGTTAGACGGATTAGCTTTGATTAAACTGGTACGGGATATCCGGCCTGATGTCAAAGTGATCGCCAACCAGTTATTAATGGCGGTTGAACCTCTGCACTCGTTATTGTTACCAGTGAATAATATGAGCGGCGGCACTGAACGCAGCCGTATCGATCGTATTAGTGATCATCTGGCAGCCGAAGGCGCATTAATTCTCTTCCCAGCCGGTGAAGTGTCGCGCTTAAAACCAAACGGTATTCGTGATGGTAAATGGCATGGTGGTTTTTTACGTTTTGCGATGAATGCCAAAGCGCCTATTTTGCCCATTTATATAGACGGTCGTAATTCTGCCATGTTTTATGGCGCTTCGATGATTTATAAACCGCTGGCGACCATGCTACTGGTGCAGGAGATGTTTAATCAGAAGCATAAAAACATCGCGATGCGGATTGGTGAACAAATCCCTTACGACAGTTTTGCTCATCTGCAATTAGAAACGCAGGCCAAAGTAAAACTCTTTAAAAAGCACTTGTATCGTCTTGCTAAAGACAAGTCGCCACTGTTTAAAACTCAAACAGCGATAGCCCATCCTGAAGATCGTATCTTATTAAAAAAGGCGGTGGAAGCTTGTCCGCTGCTTGGCGAAACCAGCGATGGTAAACAAATTTATTTATACCAGTATCAACAAAGCTCGCCTGTGCTACGCGAAATTGGTCGCTTACGTGAAATTGCCTTTCGGGCCGTAGGTGAAGGCAGTGGTCAGCGCCGCGACATTGATCAATACGATAGCTACTACGAACAACTGATTTTATGGGACAAGGAGGATTTAGAAATAGTAGGAGCCTACCGTTTTGCTAACACAGCAAAAGTCATGGCAGAAAAAGGCTTGGCGGGTTTGTACACCGCCTCTTTATTCCAATTTAACCCAGCTATGGCCCCTTACCTGGAGCAGGGCCTGGAGCTGGGTCGCAGCTTTGTACAGCCACGTTATTGGGGCAAACGTAGTCTGGATTATTTATGGTATGGCATTGGAGCTTACTTAAAACAAAACCCGGGTATTCGTTATTTATTTGGTGGCGTCAGTTTATCCAATAGCTACCCAAAAGCAGCACGGGATCTGATGGTGTATTTTTACAGCCTGTACTTCCGTTGTCCTGAACAAAGCGCAGTGCCTAATATTCCCTATGAATTACCCATGGATACAATGAGTCAATTGCAGCAACATTTTAGTGGCGATAGCTATAGCCAGGATTTTGTCCAGCTCAAACACTTGCTGGCTAATATGGGCGTGAGTATCCCGACTTTGTATAAACAATACAGTGAACTCACTGAACCTGGTGGTGTGCGCTTTTTGGCTTTTGGTGTAGACCCTGAGTTTGCCGACTGCGTGGATGGTCTGGTGCTGGTGGATATGACGAAGCTTAAAGACAATAAAAAAGCCCGCTACATCTCCTGATCCAATGCAAAGAGCAGTCTGAGTCAAAGGCTTCAGGCTGCTTTTATATCTCCCACCCTTTCCTTTTTTGTTCTACATCAATAAAAACCTTAAACATAATGAGGCTTTATAGCAACTATTGATCTGGGGCAAAGTTTCTCATATCTAAAAGCGCAGAATGACGCCAGTTTCTCAAGCTAAGGATCATTCTGATGAAAACAAGTTATAAAACAATAGCCTCTTTATTATTAGCCGTCTCTGCAGCTCCGGCTCTGGCAAACTGGTCAGTGAATGTTGGCGCTATTAGCGTCGCACCAAAAGACTCAAGCGGTCACCTGAATGTTGTTGAAACTGTAGCTGGCTTACCAGCCAATTCGACTGAAGTATCAGTAAATACCAATACTCAACTGGGCATCACCATCGACTACCAACTGAATAAAAACTGGACTCTGGAGCTCATAGCAGCCACTCCGTTCAGTCACGATGTAAAAGTAAAAGGCTCAGCTATCGATAGTCTGGCGTTGGGCAGCACTAAACATTTACCCCCAACTTTATTAGCTCAGTACCATTTTGATCTGGGTGACAGCAGATTCGATCCTTTCGTCGGTTTAGGTCTGAATTACACCAACTTCTTTCAGGAAGATGTCTCGGGCGAGTTAGTTAGCACCTTACAGGCTTTAGAGGTCACAGATGCAAACGATAAAGTAGAACTGAAGTTAAAAGACTCCTGGGGGCTGGCAATGCAAGCAGGTGTGAATATGAAGCTGGCGGATAACTGGAGTGCTCATCTGATGCTGAGCAAAATGGATATAGATACGACTGGTCGTGTACTGGTAAACAACACCACTATTCAGTCTGTTGGTGTCAGCATCGACCCTTATGTCTGGATGATTGGCGCTCGTTATTCTTTCTAAGTAAGCCACAGTCCTTCTGACCCGACAAGTTGCGAAGTCAGAAGGACGTCCTCAGAAAGCCTCAGCCAACTTGTCTAAATGCAGCTGTGGCACATTAAACTGGATCCCTATAGATAAACCACGTTCTTCCAGTCTGGAATTTCGTACTTCGCCCTGAATTTTCTGATCTATCCCTGTTTTGTCGCACTGAATATGTAAAATCACAGGGGCAAGATTCACTCTGCTGCCCTTATGTGAGGGCTCAAACAGAAAACGGCAACCACCACTGGATACATCAATTAAGTGCCCTTTAAAACTGCGGCTGTTATGCACCACGTCCGGATCCAGACGCACGGAAGCTGGAATAAAAATGCTGCTGCGTTTCTCGTTGCGCAAAGCCCGGCGTTGGATAAACTGCGGGAAGCTGATAGCCACCAATTTATCCGGAAAGCGCATCAGCTGTAACAACTCAGATTTGAATGCAAAACATTCACCTACCGAATCTTCAACCAGAAATCGGCACACGACAGCCAGGCCATTGACAAAAAAACGATCAGGTAAGATGTCATCGTCAATGCGGAATAACACATATTTACCCGTTTTATAACCGACCAGTTCACAGCTACAACGGCTCTTGCGTTGATCCAATAGCTCAAGATCTAAACGCTGGCCAATTTTGACATGGGACAGCCATTCTTTGTTGTCAGGTTGTTCAGTGCTCACTGCGACTTGCATACCCTATCCTTCAGGCTTGACCGACCTCATGTCGGACATCTCACTCAAACGGGTGAATAAAAAGAGATACGGATAGTTTGTAAAAAAATGTGTCGGGGATCAAGTTAAAAATGAAAATATCTGCAAAAGTTATAATGCAAAGATAGAAATTTAAAAATATCGCTACAAAAATGACAAAACCTGCCGAAGCAGGTTTTGTTTTATCAGTTATACGCTATTAGCCTAACCAGACTCGAGCATTGCGGAACATCCGCATCCACGGGCTGTCTTCCTGCCACTCATCCGGATGCCAGCTGTTTGCCACAGTGCGGAATACCCGCTCAGGGTGAGGCATCATAATGGTGACCCGGCCATCGGTTGTCGTTAACGAGGTAATACCCAGCGGTGAACCATTTGGATTCGACGGATATTGCGTAGTCACATTGCCGTAGTTATCGACAAAACGTAAGGCCACTGTGCCGCTTTGATCAGCAGCTTGTAGCGCAGCTTGTGAGGCAAACTCGGCATGACCTTCACCGTGTGATACAGCGATAGGCATACGGGAGCCTGCCATACCTTTAAAGAATAAAGAGGCACTTTCCTGCACTTCAACCAGACTGAAACGAGCTTCAAAACGCTCTGACTTGTTGCGAACAAAACGTGGCCATAAGTCAGCACCAGGGATCAGGCTCTTCAGATTCGACATCATCTGACAACCGTTACAAACGCCTAAGCTAAACGTGCTTTCACGTTCAAAAAACGCCGCAAATTCAGCGCGGGCTTTGTCGTTAAACAGCACAGACTTAGCCCAACCTTCACCAGCCCCCAATACGTCACCGTAGGAGAAGCCACCGCACGCCACTAAACCGTTAAATTCAGACAGTGAACGGCGACCCGACAGTATGTCGCTCATATGCACGTCAACCGCATTAAAGCCTGCTCTGTTGTAGGCCGCTGCCATCTCGACATGAGAGTTCACACCCTGCTCACGCAGAATAGCGACTTTCGGCTGTACGCCTTTGAGGATATAAGGCGTAGCTACATCTTCGTTCAGGTCAAAGCTTAATTTTGCATTTAAACCTGGGTCTGTCACATCAGCTTTAGCGACAAATTCCTGACGAGCACCTTCAGGGTTATCCCGCATCAGCTGCATTTGATAGGTGGTTTCAGCCCAGATGGTACGTAAGGTCGTACGGCTGTTGCTATACACCAGCTGGTCGCCACGACTGATCTGAATTTGATCGTCTGTTGTCACTTCACCTAATAAATGCGCCACAGCAGATAAATGATGCTGAGCTAAAATCGCCTGCACTACAGGTAAATCGCTGTTCGCTACTTGAATGACAGCACCTAATTCTTCACTGAAGAGTACTGCCAGGTTATCTGTACCTAAGCTTTGAATATCTACCTTGACACCAGCTTTACCGGCAAAAGCCATTTCAGCTAGCGTGACAAACAAACCACCGTCAGAGCGGTCGTGGTAGGCCAGTAATTTCTGCTGGGCCACTAAAGCCTGTATTGCCTGATAGAAATTCATCAGTAATTCAGGGCTTTCCAGATCCGGCGCTGTCTGGCCTAACTGCTTATACACCTGAGCTAAACAGGAAGCACCTAAACGGTTAGCGCCCTGGCCTAAATCCAACAGAATAAGGCTGCTTGCGCCTTTGTCGGTGCGCAGCTGTGGTGTCACAGTACGACGCACATCTTCAACCCGGGCGAAGGCTGTGATAATCAAAGATAAAGGTGATGTCACTGTCTTCTGTTCACCATCCTGTTGCCAGCTGGTTTTCATCGACATCGAATCTTTACCTACAGGGATAGTTAAACCCATAGCTGGACATAACTCTTCACCTATGGCTTTGACCGCCTGATACAAACCAGCGTCTTCACCAGGGTGACCTGCAGCAGACATCCAGTTGGCCGACAGTTTGATATGTTTAATATCACCAATCTGCGTGGCAGCAATGTTAGTGATTGATTCAGCCACTGCTAAACGGGCAGAAGCGGCGAAGTCTAATAAAGCGACTGGCGTACGTTCGCCCATTGACATAGCTTCACCATGATAAGTGTCATAGGACGCTGCAGTCACACCGCAGTTCGCTACAGGCACCTGCCATGGACCGACCATCTGATCTCGTGCCACTAAACCTGTGACTGTGCGATCGCCAATGGTGATCAGGAAGGTTTTTTCAGCAATAGTAGGTAAACGTAATAAACGTTCAGCGGCATCGGCCACTGTCACGCCGTTCAGATCTAACGCCTTGCCTTCTGTCACCTGAGTTTTCACATCACGGTGCATTTTAGGCGCTTTGCCCAGCAGTACGTTCAGTGGCAGGTCGATAGGTGTATTGCCAAAATGCTGATCGGATAACGTCAAGTGGTGTTCAGCTGTCGCTTCACCTACCACTGCATAAGGTGCGCGCTCACGTTTACAAATCTCTTCAAACACTGACATTTGGTCGGCTGGAATGGCCATAACATAACGTTCTTGTGATTCGTTACACCAGATTTCCAGCGGAGACATGCCTGGCTCGTCGTTTGGCACGTTACGTAATTCAAACTTACCACCCACACCACCATCGTTGACCAGCTCAGGGAAGGCATTAGATAAACCACCTGCGCCTACGTCATGGATAAAACAAATAGGGTTTTTATCGCCCAGCTGCCAGCAGCGGTCGATCACTTCCTGACAACGGCGCTCAATTTCAGGGTTTTCACGTTGTACTGAGGCAAAATCTAAATCTTCAGCCGACTGGCCTGAAGCCATAGAAGAAGCGGCACCACCACCTAAACCAATGTTCATGGCCGGGCCACCCAGCACCACTAACTTGGCACCAACAGGTAACAAACCTTTTTGTACGTGTTCAGCACGGATATTACCCATACCTCCGGCGATCATGATTGGCTTGTGGTAACCACGGATTTCTTCGCCATTGTGGCTTGGTACTTTTTCTTCGTAAGTACGGAAGTAACCCAGAATATTTGGACGGCCAAATTCGTTGTTAAAGGCTGCACCACCTAACGGGCCTTCGGTCATAATGTCCAAAGCTGTCACTATGCGGTCTGGTTTACCAAAATCAGTTTCCCACGGCTGTTCAAAACCCGGAATACGTAAGTTCGATACAGAAAAACCTGACAAACCAGCTTTTGGTTTAGCACCTACGCCAGTAGCGCCTTCATCACGAATTTCACCACCAGAACCTGTCGCAGCGCCTGGGAACGGCGAAATAGCTGTTGGGTGGTTGTGAGTTTCCACTTTCATCAACACATGAATATCTTCATGGTTGTAGCCATATTCCTGAGTGTCAGCAGACGGGAAAAAACGGCCAGCTTTAGAGCCTGTCATCACAGCAGCATTGTCTTTGTAGGCAGACAACACATGATCCGGCGTTTTTTCGAAAGTATTTTTAATCATTTTAAACAGCGACTTCGGCTGTTGTTCGCCATCTATAGTCCAGTCGGCGTTAAAGATTTTATGACGGCAGTGCTCAGAGTTGGCCTGCGCAAACATATAGAGTTCAATATCATTTGGGTTACGGCCCAACTGATTAAAATTGGTCACCAGATAATCGATTTCATCATCAGCTAAAGCCAGCCCCATCTCGATATTGGCTTTAACTAAAGCATCACGGCCGCCGTTGATAATATCCACTGAACTTAAAGGCGCTGGTTCAGCTTTACGGAACAGCGCTGAAGCTTGTTCAAACTCGCTGAACACCACTTCCATCATGCGGTCGTGTACTAAGCCTTTTAACTGCTGCAGTTGAGCTTCAGTTAAAGTCGCAGTGGTCTGAACATAATAAGCCACACCACGCTCTAAACGTTTGACCTGACTCAGGCCACAGTTTTTGGCAATATCAGTGGCTTTGGAAGACCATGGAGAAATAGTGCCAGGGCGCGGCGTCACCAGCAGCAATAAACCTTCTGGTGTATGGCTGACGATAGTAGGTCCGTAAGTCAGCAACTTGCTTAAAACAGTCTGTTGTTCAGCCGACAGTTCGCTGCTTAAATCAGCAAAATGCATAAATTCGGCATACACACCATTCACAGGCAAATTGGCTTTAACACAAAGATCGATGAACTTCTGAACTCTAAACTCGGACAGTGCAGGTGCACCACGCAGGATCAACATAGGTTTTTTTTCCGTTGGTTGAGCGACAATGGAACCCAAAATCAGGCGCCGCATTATAAAGAAAAAACGCCTGCATTGGTATGAATAAGATCTGACGACCAGCAGGAATTTTGGTATAAATGGCGCTCTTTTTAATCAAAGGCAGAACCGGATGATTCGATTTGGTATTTCAGCAGCTGTATTAACAGCAGTAGTTTCTTGTACTCCGGTACAGGAACCTGTTCAGCTTCATGAAATTTATCAAAGAGATAGCATTCGTGTTGGTATTTTAAACAGTCCTACCAGCTACTATGTAGGTGCTGATGGTCCAACAGGTTACGACTATGAACTGTCAGTCGCTTTAGCGGAGAAATTGGGCGTGGAGCTGGAGCTCTTCCCTAGTTATCAGCGTGAAGAATTACTGCAAAAATTGGATTCAGGTCAGGTCGATTACATAGCCGGTGGTTTAGCTGTCACCGAAAGCAGGAAACAAAAATATCGTATAGCTCCGGCTTACTTATGGCGCAACGAGGTTCTGGTGTACCGCAAGGGCCAGAAAAAACCCAACAGTTTTAAAGACGTCAAGGAGCCAATCCTTGTACCCAAAGACAGCTCTTTGGCCGAAACTTTAACTGCTGTGCAAAACGACTATCCGCAATTGCAATGGCAGGAGAGCGAATCCGAAGATGCGGATGAGCTGTTGCAACAAGTCGAAGACGGTAAAATTCCTTATACACTAGTGGATTCAAACTTACTGGCGGTGAATCAGCGCTTCTTCCCTAACTTAACAGTGGCTTTTAAGGTGAAAGAACAACAACCTGTGGCCTGGTTGTTGAGTAATAAAGCAGATGATTCCTTTTGGGCCGTGCTGATTGAATTCTTCGGCCAAAATTATCAATCCGGCGATTTATTGAGTCTGGAAGACAAATATTTTGGCCATATCCGTCGTTTTGATTACATCGCCACCCTGGATTACATCAAGGCCATTGAAAAAGACTTACCCCGTTATCAGCCATTATTTGAAAAATATGCCGGTAACTTTGACTGGCGGTTACTGGCTGCTATTGGTTACCAGGAATCCAACTGGCGACCCGATGCGCGCAGTTCGACAGGTGTCGTGGGTATGATGATGCTGACCGTAGGCACAGCTCAAATGATGGGTGTCAGTAGTCGTCTGGATCCTGCACAAAGCATCAGGGGCGGCAGTAAATATCTGCAACGTATGCTGGAGAGTATTCCTGAGCGCATTCAGATGCCAGATCGGCTTTGGTTTGCCATAGCGGCTTACAACATTGGCTGGGGCCATGTTGAAAGTGCCCGCGTATTGACAGAGCGCGACGGCGCGAACCCGGACCAATGGCATGAGGTCAAGCAACGCCTGCCATTGCTGCAGCAAAAACGTTATTACCAGAACACTAAACTCGGTTACGCCCGCGGCGCTCAGGCCGTGTATTATGTCGAAAACGTGCGTCGCTTCTACGACACACTGTTATGGGTGGATGAAAAAAGAAAAACTGAACAAAGGTTAGATCAGCAAAAACAGCGGCTTAATGAACAATTTGGTGATAAAGCAATAAATTCAGCAGAAAAGTCAGAGAATATCAGTGCTGTGAAGCAGTCTTAATCTTGTATATACATTGCTAAGCTTCTATATTAGCGAACCTAATTTGGAGTCATTGAATGTTAAAGCGTAAAAAACCAAAAATGCTGCGCAAGCGGCGATTAATAGATGTTGCATCAGGCAGAAGACGAGTCAGCCGTAATATGGCGATGCTGAAGCTCAACAGACGCCGTCGCTCCTTCCAGTCTATTCAGGATCTAGCTAATACCACTGAAGCTAGCGCTTAAGCTGCTCACTCCCCACACTCTGCAGCTTTGTCTGCTGTTTTAACGCTTTTTGTTCTGCCCTTCGACGACGGAAAAACTCAGAGAGTTTGTCTGCGCACTGCTGTGCTAAAGGTCCATCCTGTACTTCCAATTGATGATTCAGCACCGGATGGCGCACTATATCGAACACCGAGCCAGCAGCGCCGGTTTTTGCATCTTTAGCACCAAACACTAGTCGCTTTACCCGGCTATGTACTAACAAACCAGCACACATAGCGCAAGGTTCCAAAGTGACATACAAAGTGCAATCAATCAGACGATAATTGCCAATTTTTTCTGCAGCCTGGCGGATCGCGATCATTTCAGCATGAGCTGAAGGGTCGTTCAGTTGGATCGACTGATTCCAACCTTCCCCTAGCAGCATTCCATCTTTGACCAGCACAGCACCTACCGGAATTTCGCCGCTTTGTTCAGCTTTATCGGCCAGTTGCAAGGCATACTGCATCCAGTATAAATCGTCGTCTGCTGTCACATTGGCCTCTGGTCTTACTGCTGAATCTGACTAATTTTACCAGTTCTGATTAAGCTTTTGACTATCTTTTAGTGAGTTTGCTTAACACCACCTCGATAAAAACAGGTTAAGCATTTGAAAATAAACAAGATAGCAACTATGGTATAACATTTGCTAAATTTCGTAGGCATATTATTCAGTTTAGTTCATACAGACTTAGGGAAGGAAAATCATGGGACCATTTGAAATAGGTTTTGTCGCTGTTGTTGGCGCTTTTGGTTACGCTTTTTATGAAAACTACACTAAAACACAAATCAAAATGAAAAGTGCCGGCCAGTCGAATGACGAAATCAAACAACAAATAGAACAGCTAAAACAACGAGTTGCGACGTTAGAGGCGATAGTGACAGACAAATCCTATCAGCTGAAACACGAAATCAATAAGCTGTAGAAAGCGAAAGGGGCAGATTTAATCTGCCCCTTTTCTATCCAATCGGCTCAAAGCTGCGGCTGCAAGTACGAAGGATAAATTATTCCCACTCAATAGTTGCTGGTGGCTTACCGGAGATGTCGTACACCACGCGGGAAATGCCGTTCACTTCATTGATAATGCGGTTAGAGATAGTACCTAACAACTCGTATGGCAAATGTGCCCAGTGTGCTGTCATAAAGTCGATAGTCTCTACGGCACGAATAGACACCACCCAGTCGTACTTGCGGCCATCCCCCATGACACCGACAGATTTCACCGGCAGGAATACAGTAAAGGCCTGACTGACTTTGTCGTACCAGCCTGAATTACGCAGCTCTTCGATAAAAATCGCATCGGCTTTACGTAATAAATCACAGTATTCTTTTTTCACTTCACCCAGTACTCGTACACCTAAACCCGGGCCTGGGAAGGGGTGACGGTACAACATGTCGTATGGCAAACCTAAAGCTAAACCTACTTTGCGCACTTCGTCTTTAAAAAGTTCACGCAGTGGCTCGACTAAGCCCATTTTCATATCAGCAGGTAAACCACCGACATTATGGTGCGACTTAATCACATGAGCTTTACCGGTTTTAGAAGCGGCAGATTCAATCACGTCAGGGTAAATAGTACCCTGAGCTAACCACTTGGCATTGCTTAATTTTTTCGCTTCTTCATCAAAGACTTCAACAAAAACGCGACCGATAATTTTACGTTTGGCTTCAGGTTCTGCTTCACCTTTTAAGGCATCGAGGAAACGATTTTCGGCTTTAACGTGGATAATGTTCAGACCAAAATGATCACCAAACATCTCCATCACCTGAGCGCCTTCGTTTAAACGCAATAAGCCGTTATCGACGAATACACAAGTCAGGTTTTTGCCGATAGCGCGGTGCAACAGCATAGCGACAACAGAAGAGTCGACACCACCTGATAAACCTAAAATCACCTGATCATCACCCACCTGCTTTTTGATGTTCGCAATAGCGTCATCAATGATGGTGGCAGGCGTCCAGAGTTTTTCACAACCACAGATATCGACCACAAACTGCTCTAACATGCGCAGGCCCTGACGGGTATGAGTCACTTCAGGGTGGAACTGTACGCCATAGAACTGACGGGCTTCATCGGCCATAGCGGCATGAGGGCAAGTTGGCGTTTGCGCTGTCGTAACAAAACCTTGTGGGATTTGTACTACTTTGTCGCCATGACTCATCCAGACATCCAATAAGCCACGACCTTGTTCGTTCAGATGATCTTCAATACCGGTGAACATGGCATTTTGGGCTATCAGTTCAACCTGAGCATAGCCAAATTCACGGTGATCTGAGCTGGCCACTTTACCGCCTAATTGCTCAGCCATGGTCTGCATGCCGTAGCACACACCCAACACAGGCACACCGGCTTCGAATACATAAGATGGCGCACGAGGAGAGCCAGCTTCAGTCACACTTTCAGGGCCGCCAGATAAAATAATACCGGTTGGCGCAAATTCAGCGATTTGTTCAGCAGTAACGTCCCATGCCCACAGCTCACAGTAAACGCCAATTTCACGCACACGACGGGCGATCAGCTGAGTGTATTGCGACCCGAAGTCGAGGATCAGAATTCGATGGAAGTGAATGTTTTTGCTCATAATCACCTTATTTTTTACACAGATCGACGTTCAAAAAAGACAGAGGCTGGCACGGAGCCAGCCTCGAAAACACAGTTAGCCCAGGCGGTAGTTAGGGGCTTCTTTGGTGATTTGCACATCATGCACGTGCGATTCACCCATACCAGCAGAGGTGACTTTGACAAATTCCGGCTTAGAGCGGAATTCAGCCATAGTAGCGCAACCTGTTAAGCCCATAGAAGAGCGCAGGCCCCCCATTTGCTGGTGGATAATAGTGCCGATTGGGCCTTTGTACGCCACACGACCTTCAATACCTTCAGGCACTAATTTCTCAGCATTGTTGCTGCCCTGGAAGTAACGGTCAGACGAGCCATTACGCTGGGCCATAGCACCTAATGAACCCATACCACGGTAAGATTTGTAGTAACGGCCCTGATACAGCTCTACATCACCCGGCGCTTCTTCAGTACCGGCAAACATAGACCCTACCATCACGCAATGCGCGCCAGCCACTAAAGCTTTAGCTATGTCGCCTGAGAAGCGGATACCACCGTCAGCGATAATACAAACGTCTAGTCCTTTAACACCATCTACTGCATCAGAGATAGCCGTCAGTTGAGGTACACCACAACCTGTAACAATACGGGTGGTACAAATAGAACCTGGGCCTATACCCACTTTCACAGCGTTGGCACCGGCCAAAGCTAAAGCTTTTGCGCCTTCAGCTGTAGCAACGTTACCAGCCACTATTTGTAAGTCAGGGTATAAAGCGCGGGTTTGACGGACGCGGTCTAACACGCCTTCCGAGTGACCGTGTGAGGTATCTATTAATAAAATATCCACACCAGCTTCGACTAAAGCGGCAATACGCTCGTCAGTGCCCGGGCCTACGCCCACTGCAGCGCCCACACGTAAACGACCAAATTCGTCTTTACAGGCGTTTGGTTTGCTGGCGGCTTTGTTGTAATCCTGTACTGTGATCAAACCTTTGAGCTTAAAGCCATTGTCGACCACTAATACTTTTTCGATACGGTGTTTGTGCATTAACGCCAAAGCTTCAGCGCGTGGGCTTGATTCGTTCACCGTGACTAAACGCTCTTTTGGCGTCATCACAGAAGAAATAGCCAGCTGTGGGTTGGTTTCTACGTTCAGGTCACGGCCTGTCACAATGCCCACCAGGTTGTTGTCAGCATCTACGACTGGGAAACCAGAGAAACCATGCTGAGCAGCCAGTTGCTGCACTTCACGGATACTTTGTTCCGGACGCACAGTGACAGGGTCAGAGACTACACCACTTTCGTATTTTTTTACTTTACGAACATTGGCTGCCTGCTCTTCGATGGTCATATTCTTGTGAATAAAACCTAAGCCACCTTCCTGTGCTAAAGCAATAGCTAAACGAGCCTCGGTCACGGTGTCCATAGACGCCGATACCATAGGAATATTTAACGTAATTTTGCTGGTCAATTGAGTCCGCAGGTCTGCGGTATGGGGTAACACAGTGGAGTGTGCCGGTACAAGTAACACGTCGTCAAATGTAATGGCTTCTTTCACGATCCTGAGCATTGCAACAATCTCGCTGTTAAAAAAAGAGGGGGGAATGTTGCGGCACAATTTTATCCGCTTTTGCGCCTTGCCACAATCAATTTTTCGCTTTTGTGTTACATTAGTGGCATGAACCCTTGAGATCTGCCTTATGTCCCAAGCCGATATTTATACCGTCTCCCGTTTAAACTCTGAAGTTCGCCTGACTCTTGAACTGCAATTTCGTCAGCTTTGGTTAGTGGGTGAAGTCTCCAACTTTATCGCCGCTTCGTCCGGTCACTGGTACTTTTCGTTAAAAGATCAGGCCGCTCAGGTTAAAGTGGCGATGTTTAAACAAACCAACAGATACGCCAGCCTGCAGCCAAAAAATGGTCAGCAAATTCTGATCCGTGCCCGTATCAGTGTGTATGAACCCCGTGGTGAATATCAGTTATTGGCCGATATGTTAGAACCTGCCGGCGATGGTTTACTGAAGCAACAGTACGAACACATCAAAGCCACGCTGGCCGCTGAAGGTTTATTAGCGCCCGAGCGCAAAAAGCCACTACCAAAAAAAGTGCAAAAAGTAGGAGTCGTCACCTCCCCTACCGGCGCTGCCATTCGCGATATCATTACAGTACTAAAGCGCCGTGCTCCGGCCCTTGAAGTCATTATTTATCCTTGTTTAGTGCAAGGCACTCAGGCTCCGGCGCAAATTTATAATGCCATTCAAAAAGCCATAAGCCGCAATGAAGTGGATGTGTTGCTGATTGGCCGTGGTGGCGGCTCGCTGGAAGATTTATGGTGTTTTAACGATGAGCAAGTAGCGCGTTTAATAGCGCATTGCCCTATTCCAACTGTCAGTGCTGTAGGCCATGAAATTGACTTTACCATAGCCGACTTTGTTGCCGATGTGCGCGCAGCTACGCCATCAGCTGCGGCTGAGCTGGTATCACCTGATCAGCAACAACAACTGCAGTTAGTGCTATCAGCAGAACAACGGCTGCAACGTTCGATGCAAAGCTACTTAAGACAGCAGCAACCCCGTTTAACGGCTTTAGTGCACCGATTAACTTTGCTTGACCCGGCACGACGTTTACAGCAACAACAGCAGTATCTGGATGAATTACAGATGCGGTTGCAAAACGCCTTGCTACGACGCATCGATAAAGCAGCCCAACAGCAGCAGTTTTTACAACATCGCTTGCAACAACTGACGCCACTGGTGCGGATTAAACAGCAGCAACAAAAGCTGAGTCAGCACAACCATCAGTTACACCAATCCATGCAGCAGTTACTGAAACAAAAGCAGCAGCAGTGGTTATTACAAAGCAGCAGGTTGCATACTGTCAGCCCATTAGCCACTTTAGAGCGCGGCTACAGCATCAGCTTTGATGAACAGCAGCAGGTGATCACTGATGCATCGACGCTACAACCAGGCCAACAAGTGAAAACCCAGCTGGCAAAGGGGCATTTTATCGCTCGTATAGAACAAGTTTTTCTAAAACACTGATGCAGCCAACTGATATCGGGCAAATAGCCACCGAATTAGTACAACTGCTTGGGCCAACCGACTGGGCCATAGGCGGCAGCTTTTTATTGCAGTGCTATGGCATTGAGCCACAAGCACGGGATTTGGATCTGGTTTGCACTTTAGAGCGCTTTGAAGCGTTTAAAACCCTACTCAGCCAGTATGCCCACGCTGTGCCTGTATCGCTGCACCCCATTTATCGTAGCAAAGGCTTCGCTCGTTTTAGCAAAAATGGCCTGGTTATCGAACTGATGGCCGGCATACAAGTGCTCAAAGACGACGGTTTGCAAGGGTTTGAGTTTCAGCCTGAAAACACCAGCTGGCAGCAGGGTTTGCCGCTAATGCAATTATCGGATTGGTTAGAGTTGTATCAGCTATTTGAGCGGCCAAAGCGAGTGGCACAGTTGCAGCAGTATTTGGATGACGCCCACCACACAATAAAGACCGATACATAAAGTCTTCAGTTCGGGTAAAAATACAAGTTGTAACTGTTCTGCGGCTTATTTTGTGGTTTGATGGCCAACGTATTTTTGTAATGTAACGCGCAAACTCAAGGCCTACACCAATGAAAGTAAAAGTGTTTATAGCCACCAGTCTGGACGGTTTTATTGCCAAAAAAGATGGTGACATCAGCTGGTTAACTTCTGCCACAGACTCCACAGACGACCATGGCTATAGCGCTTTTATGTCGGGCATTGACCTGATTCTGATGGGCCGTGCCACCTTGGAAAAAGTGCTGAGTTTTGGTATTGAATGGCCCTATCCAGTGAAAACTGTGGTGTTAAGCCATCAGCTAAGCTCAGCTGATTTACCGCCTGAACTCCAAGACAAAGTAGAAATCCGTCAGGGCACTATGGTGGATATTATTCATCAGCTGAAGCAGCAAGGTTACAAAGCGGTTTATCTGGATGGCGGCAATATTATTCAACAAGGCCTGCGCCATCAGTTGGTCGACGAACTGACAATAACCCGAATTCCGGTACTCATTGGGGAAGGTATACCGCTATTTGGCGCTTTACCTGTCGATCTCAAATTACAGCATCTGGAAACCAGGGTATATCAGAGTGGGTTTGTGCAGAGCAGGTATAGTTGTAAATAAGCGCAGGTTGAAATGAATCCTTAGTTACTGGTCTTTTTTCAGTGCTGTGCGTCAACTACTTTTCTGAGTAGAAGAAAAGAGCGAAAACGGAAATGACGCACACCGCAAGACCAGACCCTGAGGGATCCCCACGAATTTAAGCATGTAAATCATCTCCATAGGAAGCTGTGATTTGCCTGAATTCGTGGATCCCGCTTAACCAATCCCTTCGCCTTATCTGCTCCAGTTTTCGGCTAACCATGCGAAGGGCTAAGTATGCATAGCTCAACACTACCTTATGCTGAGTTGTATTGGCTTGAAACTGTCGATGCAGTCCTGCACTTACGCCTGATAATCCTATAAATGTCAGTAAGGTATGAGCCAGAGTTCCAATCATAACTAATACAGCGAGACGGTCTGGACACTTGCAACGCTGCCAGTCAAGACTCAAACCAAAACGTGCTGATTTGTTGTCACGGAAGCTTTCTTCTATTTGCATGCGTGAGTGGTAGGCAGAAATAACCTGTTGTATCGATTTAGAATTTTCGACACTCAGGCTGGTAGCTAGTAACCAGGGTTCCCTCGCACTGCGTGACTCATCAAGGCTGCAACTGGCACGACTTTTCTCACCTAGCTTGGTGAGTTTACTCCGGCCTTTTATCGCCTTTTTATACAGGATTAATTGAGCAGGGTATTCGTTCTGAACTGTGAGTTTACTTCCAGCAAAAGCCTTGGACTGTTTTCTGGCTTTTTTAAACAGCGCCTGACAACTCAACCAGCCATAGTCAGTGGTGTGGCACATTGAATTTCCACGGATCCGCCCAACAAAGTCCCAGCCCTGTTGCTCTATCAGTTTGAACCAAGGTACTTTAAAACCGGAATCGGTGACGATAATGGGTTTGCACTTTTCAGGGAGCATGTCTTTTAGCTGCTCAAGAAAGCGTTGATTCTCCGCTGGTTTTTCCTTCTTATGTAGCGGATACACCTGTTCGTACAGCGTTAAAGCACGACCTTTAAAAGCCAGTGATGCTCTAAGCAAATAATTGCCTCGG
>NZ_LAMX01000033.1:0-58621 GCF_001275035.1 Rheinheimera sp. KL1 | reverse complement strand
ATCAACCACTGGATCGGTCAACCGATCTGAAAAATGCTTATCTGATCGGCATTAGGCTTCATCCCTCATTCTTTAACACCGCTCATCGCCTGCCAGCCACCATTAAACCTAACAGCCGCCGACTGCTCTTGGTCTTTGATACGTTTCTTTGTATAAAGAGCTGACAACCACCACTAAAAAAGAACATCAATGAAAACAAAACCATGGTTAATAGCGGCTTTTGTCGCAGCAAGTGTCATAGGTTCTGCTGTGGCAGCGGAACCTCAAACTTATCAACTCAGTCCTGTTAGCGTCAAAGCCCCGGAAAATCCGGCTCATGCGCCTTTGACTCTGGAACAGATCATGGCAGATCCGGACTGGTTGGGGCGTCCTGCTGAAGGTGCTTTTTGGGCCGATAACAACAGTCAGTTGTATTTTCAGCAAAAACGCCAGGGCTCTGAAATCCGTGACTGGTACAGCGTCAAAGCAGCGCAGGGTGCTGTCACTACCACTGTACCTATGGCCGACTGGCATTTAATGGGGTCAGCACGGACTGTTTATAGTCAGGATGGTAAGTCGCTGGCTTACTTGTTTGAAGGGAATGTATTTGTAAAGCATCAGGGCAAGTTAACCCAGGTGACGCGCAGTTCGACCCGTTATGATGAAGTACAGTTTTTAGCTGATGGTCGACTGGTCTTCCGCTCAGGCTGGACTTATCAGGTGCTTGATTTGAATACAGGCGCATTGACTGAACTGGTTAGTTTGAAAAATGCTGAGAAGCCAGCTGCTCCCAAAGTGCCAGACACTTATATGGCTCAGGAGCAACACAAGCTGATAGAGTTTATTGCGCTGACCCATAAAAACAAAACAGAGAAATTTGAACAGCAGCAATTACTGGCCAGCCAAAATCAGGCTCTGGCACAATCTGCGGTGTATTTGGATAAAACCAAGCGTATAGCTTCAGCCAGTTTGTCACCTAAAGGCGATATGCTTTTGGTTGCGCTCGCGGACAAAGCTGAATGGCGTGATAAAACCGACATTATGCCAAACTACATTACGGCCTCAGGCCAGATCGCAGCAGAGGAGGTGCGTCGTCGTGTGGCGGATCAGAAACCTCAATCTCATCAGCTGTTTTTAGTGGATGTCAAAACTCAACAAGCCACAGAACTGAAGTTTGATACCTTGCCTGGCTTTGATGAAGATGTATTAGCGGCGGTAAAAGCTGAAAATGCCAAAGCACAAGGCAAAACCTATCAGTCGAAGAAGGCGCCTCGTGCTATTGAGCTGATTAATGATTGGAGCTGGAACCAGTCCGCTATTCAGTGGCATAACTCAGGTTCACAGGTTGCCGTAATGCTCAAAGCCTGGGACAACAAAGACCGTTGGCTGGCGACTGTCGATTTTGCCAAGAAGCGCCTGGTTAGTCAGCACCGTTTGCATGACGAGGCCTGGATCAACTACAGCTTTAACGACTTTGGCTGGTTAAGCCAGAAAGAGACCTTGTATTACCTGTCCGAAGAGTCAGGTTATGCGCATTTGTATGTCAAAGCTTTAAATGGCGATGCGAAAAAACTGACGGCCGGTACTTTTGAAGTCAGCAACCCACATCTATCGAAAAACGATCAGTACCTGTATTTCAAAGGTAACGTCAGCCATCCTGGTATTTATGAAATTTATCGTGTGGCGTTAAATAACGGTCAACTGGAACAGATGACGGCTTTAAAAGGCTCGGCCGATTACCAGTTATCGCCGGATGAAAACAAGCTGCTGTTGACCTGGTCTAACTCTGTAACACCACCAGAGTTGTACCTGATGGACAACAAACCTAAAGCGAAAGTGACTCGGTTAACCTATACCGTATCTAAAGAACTGACCGCACTAAATCTGGCGGCACCACAAGTTGTTGCAGTTCCGTCCAGTCATGGTAAACAACCGGTATTTGCCAAACTCTACTTGCCTAAAGATTATCAGCAAGGCGAAAAACGCCGTGCCGTGATTTTTAACCACGGTGCAGGGTATCTGCAAAACAGTGATTTGGGGTGGTCTGGTTATTTCCGTGAATATTTGTTCCATAACCTGCTGATCCAAAAAGGGTATGTGGTGCTGGATATGGATTACCGTGCATCAAAAGGCTATGGCCGTGACTGGCGTACCGCTATTTACCGTCAAATGGGGACGCCTGAGACTCAGGATTTAGTGGATGGTGTGAAATACCTGGTGGCCAATGCTCATGTAGATGAAAAACGTATTGGTACTTATGGTGGGTCTTATGGCGGCTTTATGACCTTTATGGCGCTGTTTACCCAACCGGATCTATTTAAAGCCGGTGCAGCACTTCGTCCTGTCAGCGATTGGGCTTATTACAACCATGGTTACACCTCAAATATTCTGAACACACCAGATGTTGACCCTATAGCCTATCGTCGTAGCTCGCCTATTTACTTTACTGAAGGTTTAAAAGGCAAACTGTTGATCAATGCGCCTATGGTTGATGACAACGTGTTTTTTCAGGATGTAGTGCGGGTGGTACAGCGTTTAATTGAGCATGAAAATGCTAATTTTGAGACAGCAATTTATCCGGTCGAGCCACATGGTTTCCGTCAGCCAAGCAGCTGGCTGGATGAGTACAAACGCATCTTCCGTTTATTTGAACAAGAGCTGTAACAGAGCAATACCAATGAAAATGGGGTCAATTGACCCCATTTTTACTTAATCAAAATCCGGTTCAAGTTCAAAGCGCAATAATTGCGATGAATAAGGCTGATACACTTCTAAACACAGCGCCTGCAATAATAAACGCGGCGCAGCGGCATATGCTTCGTCATGCGCATAAAAAGCATCGCCTAAAATCGGATGCCCCAGGCTTTGCATATGCACCCGCAACTGATGCGAACGTCCAGTCACAGGTCTGAGTTCCACTAAACTGCTTTGACCGTCAAAACTTAACCGCTGAAAATAGGTCAGCGCAGCTTTACCGGTTTTCTGACAGATTTTTTGTAGCGGTGGCTGAGTTGGATCCGCAAGCAATGGTGCGTTGACCATACCTTGTTCAGCTATCTGACCCCAGACCCGGGCGCGATAGATTTTTTTCACAGAGCGCGAGGCAAACTGCTGTTTTAACACCGCTTCAGCTTTACGACGAAGGGCGAAGACCACTAAACCTGATGTACTCATATCAAGGCGATGCACCAGTTGGGCTAATGGAAACTGCTGCTGCACCCTGCTTAACAGGCAATCCTGCATCTCTGCGCTGCGGCCAGGATTGGTTAATAAACCACTGGGCTTGTTCACCACCAAGATGTCTTTATCCAGATACAAAATATCCAGCACGGGATTAGTTGGTGGGTTATACACAAAAGGCCGTTGCATCCACTTACTCTTATTCATACAGATGGTTAGTACAGATTAGCTACTGCAGTTATAGCCCCAATTCTGGCATACTAGCCTTCACTTTGTATCTAGTTATTTGGTCGATGAAAACTGCTATTGATGATTTGGCGATTTTACCCGCCACAAAAGAGGCCTGGACTTTGCTGTATCAGGACGAATTTCTGTTGGTAGTGAATAAACCTGCGCATTTGCTCACTGTGCCAGGTCGCCACCCACAAAATCAGGATTGCCTGATAAGCCGTGTCCAGCAAGAGTTTCCAAATGCTGCTGTGGTACATCGGCTGGATTATGACACCTCAGGTTTATTAGTGTTGCCTCTGACTAAAAAAGCCTTATCGACCATCAGTAAAGAGTTCCAAAGCAGGGGGACAAAAAAGCTCTATCAGGCTGTGGTTTCAGGTGTGCCATATCCTCCCGTTGGTACTGTTGATAAAGCCATAGCTGCAGATCCGGACAACAGGCCTTTGTATAAAATCAGTTCGGATGGTAAAGCCTCGGTGACGCACTATAAGGTGCTGAAAGAATTACCTGAACATCAGGCCTCTTTGGTGCAATTGGAGCCAGTGACAGGGCGCTCACACCAATTACGGCTGCATATGCAAAGCATGGGGCACGCAATTTTAGGTGATCCTTTTTATGCAAAGCCCGCGCAGCAACAACAAAGCAGTCGTTTAATGTTGCATGCTGCTGAACTTGAGTTCACTCATCCACAAAGCGGTGAGTTGATGCATTTTAAAGCTGAGGCTGATTTTTTAAAGGCATTGTGTTAATCAGACGCACAAACAGCAGGCCAAGTAGCAAACCACAGACCACCCCATACAAATGAGCGTCTATCGCTACATTCGCCTCTATCAAAGCGGCCAGTTCTGCATCTGGCCCCTGGTAGTGCTCGTAAGCTACTTTGGCAAATACGCCGAATAAAATAAGCCAGCCGGATTGAATTTTATGGTTGATATCAAGCAGTGCTCCCACAGTAATAAAACAGTGCAACCAGCCAGATAAACCGACATAAATTTGAATATCAGGGCTTAGCAGATACAAAAGAACACTAATACCCAGACAACCAAAGAGCAGCAGCAAGGTAAAGGATTTGAGGCTGTAGTAAAGCTGATGCAGCATCAGCGTCAACACCAAAGCCGCCAGGTTCATTGCTAAATGCCAATGGTTGCTGTGCAGCAAATGGCCAGTCAAAGCGCGCCAGATTTGTTCCGGCTGAGCTCTGTGGTATTCCAGCACAGAGCGCAACTGTTCAGGCAGAAAATGCAGGGCGACCAGTAGCAAAACAAAAGCCAGCAGGCCGAACTGGAAAGAAGACAACGCGCGAAAATTCATCAGTACCATCATGTGCTTGATCAAACTGCTGCTATGCAAAAGCATTCGTCGCTTCAGGTCAAGGTTTTTAACGTGAAAAACTGCTTCAGTCATTGATCCAACTGGCCCGACTAGGTAAGGTGAAGGTCTGTCGTAGGTAGGAAAAACAATGATAACAATGAAACCCAAATGTTGGGCTCTGGCAGCGACCTTGCTGTTTAGTAGCTCCGCTTTATTTGCCGCTATTACCGATCCTGAAGCCACCACGGCTATAGAACAAAAACAACTGGTCATAGCCAGGCATTATATGGCCTCTGCTGCAAATCCGTTGGCGGTAAAAGCTGGCGAGCAGATCCTTGCTAAAGGGGGCAGTGCGGTCGATGCAGCGATAGCCATGCAACTGGTGCTGGGCCTGGTGGAACCACAAAGTTCAGGTATTGGTGGTGGATTATTTTTACTGCACTGGGATAAACAAAAAAACAGCTTAACTTCGATTGATGGCCGTGAAACTGCACCTGCGGCCGCCGGACCTGATTTATTCGTGCAAAACGGCAAGCTGATGAGCTGGCGTGAGGCTTTTGTCGGTGGTAAAGCTGTGGGTGTGCCCGGAGTGATCAAAGCATTGGAGCTCGCGCATCAACAGCATGGTGTATTGCCATGGGCCGAACTTTTTACTCCGGCTATTGAAATTGCGGAGCAGGGTTTTACGGTATCGCCCCGATTAGCGGGTTTACTTAAAGCCAATTGGAATCCGGGGCTGGATAAATTTGCCTTAAGTGCCGCCTATTTCAAAACCGAAGGTCAGTGGTTGCCAACAGGTTTTGTGCGTAAAAACCCCGACTACGCAGCCTTACTGAAAAAAATTGCCAAACAGGGCAGTCAGGCTTTTTATCAGGGCGATAATGCAAAAGCTTTAGTTGAAGCTGTGCAGCAGGCCGCGGTGAATGCTGGCAATATCACCCTTGCTGATGTCAAGGCGTATCAGCCAAAACAGCGTGAGCCGCTTTGTATTCCCTACCGGGAGTTTAAAATTTGCAGCATGGCACCGCCAAGCTCAGGGGGATTAGCTGTACTGCAAATGATGGGGATGTTGTCATATTACCCTCTGGCGAAACTCAAACCCAATTCAGTAGAAGCTATTCATCTGATCAGTCAGGCCGGTAAATTAGCTTTTGCCGACAGAGAACGTTTTGCGGCTGATCCGGATTTTGTCAAAGTGCCGGTTCAGGGCTTGCTGGCAGCGGATTATCTGAAGCAAAGAGCTGGCTTATTAACTGCTCCAGAAGGCGCTGCAGCTGTTGCTGGTCAGCCGCAAGGCGCCGAACCTTTGGCATCAGGCAACGCCATTGAGTTTGCTAACACCAGCCATTTATCTGTAGTGGATAGTAAAGGTAATGCAGTCAGTATGACCACCAGTATTGAAAATGCTTTTGGCTCAGGACTATTTGTGAATGGCTATTTACTGAACAACCAGCTAACCGATTTTTCATTACAAGCAAAAGTAGATGGCTATTGGGTGGCCAACAGAGTAGAAGCTAAGAAAAGACCTCGCTCTTCAATGGCTCCTATGATGGTGTTTGATAAAGACGGCAGCTTGGTCTACATCACAGGCTCACCGGGTGGCAGCCGCATTATTAATTATGTAGCGCAAAACCTGGTGGCTGTGCTTGATTGGGATATGGATGCGCAACAAGCAGCCAACTTACCACGTTTTACTCACAGAAATGATGGCTTAGTACTGGAGCAAAATACCAACTTAAGCCAGCTGGTGCCGGCATTGTTAGAACTGGGATACAAGCCAAAATTAGCCGATTTGAATAGTGGCATTCATGCTGTAGAGATTAAAAAAGACCGTTTGGAAGGTGCTGCCGATCCAAGACGTGAAGGCATTGCAGCGGGTCAGTGAGCAAAAGGATCAGGACAAGACATGAGTATTAAAGTATCGACAGAGGATGGCGTGTTAAGCCTGACTCTGAACAGGCCGGATAAAAAAAATGCGCTGAACAAGCAGATGTATCAGCAACTGGTGCAGCAATTGCAGCAAGCGGCGCAGGATGATGCGGTCAACGTAGTTCTGCTGCAAGGCTCTGCAGAGTGTTTTTCCTCGGGCAATGATTTAGCTGATTTTCTACAAAGTGGTGAGCTCAATGACACTCATCCAACAGTGATGTTTTTGTATGAAATGGCGAAGTTTCCAAAACCTGTAGTCGCTGCTGTGGCAGGTTTGGCAATAGGTATTGGTACTACGGTGCTGCTGCATTGTGATTTGGTGTACAGCACTGCTGATTGTCGTTTTCAGTTGCCTTTTACCCAGTTGGGTTTATGTCCTGAAGCGGGGTCGAGCCTGTTGTTGCCTCTGCTGATTGGCCACCAGCGTGCCAGCAGTCTGTTATTGCTATCAGAGGCTATAGATGGCAATGAAGCCTGGCGTATAGGTTTGGTGAATCAATTGGTGGCAAAAGAAGAGGTGCTGGAGTTTGCCCTGAATAAGGCGAGGAAGCTGGCAGCTTTACCAACAGATGCGGTGCAAAGCAGTAAAAAACTGATGAAGACGGGCAGTGCTGTACAGCAGACGATAGCGCTGGAGCTGGTGGATTTTAGTCGTTTATTACAAGGACCAGATTGTCAAAGGGTGATCCAGCAGTTTTTTAGGGGGTAACCTGCAGCACAGCCACATTGGTTGAAGCTGCAGGGAGGCGGCAAGTGATTGAGACCCCAGCAGCAGAGTTCAGCTCTGTGACTGGAGCTATAGCCTGCAGGCAACGATGCTGCAGCTTCACGTCAGAAGCTTATCAGACGTCTGTTCGTGAATAAGGATTAGGTTTGACCCCTTCTACCAGCCAGCGGCCATCTTCTTTTACCATTTTAACAATGCGCAGCTCTATTTTTTTATTGCCGTTGCTTTTGCCTTCAAACAACATAGTGATTTCGGCATGGTTACCATATTGCTCACGCAGGTTTTTGCCGGTGCGGTCAATGCTAATCACCACTTCATCAAAACTCATGTTGTATAAGGTGCGTACCACGCCTCTGGTATTGCCATACGCATCCAGAATACGGGCGTAAGATTCTGTGCTCAGCGCTTTGGCACGCTCTAAATCTTTAGTGGTGTACAACGAATGAAAAAACTCACCGGCAGCAAATTCGGGTGAGCCTAAATCGGCATTTACTTTGGGGCCATCTTCAGAGCAGGCGAACAGCAGCAATGAAAAAAGTAGTGCTAAAATTTTTTGCATTCGTTTTACCCAAATGAAATAAACAACCTACAGTCTGGGGAACTCCGTAGCAAAAGTAAAGAAAAAGGCCACAGAAGTAGCCTTTTTGTAGTTCTAAATACTTGATTAAGCTTGTAATTCGCTTTCAGTGAAGAAGTCGGCAAAGAGTGCGCTTGATAAATAACGTTCTGTGGAGCTTGGAATGATCACCACAATGTTTTTTCCAGCATTTTCTGGTTTTTCTGCCAGACGTTTGGCTGCAACGACTGCTGCACCTGAAGAAATGCCTGCCAGAATACCTTCTTCTTTCATCAGACGGTGAGCCATTGCAATGGCATCGTCATTACTGACAGTTTCTACCGCATCAATGACGGATAAATCCAGGTTGCCCGGAATAAAACCTGCGCCTATCCCCTGAATTTTATGTGGGCCAGGCTTAATTTCCTGACCAGCCAGCGCCTGAGTGATCACTGGAGAGTCCACAGGTTCCACGGCCACGCTAATTAGCGGATGCTTTTTCTCCTGCTTAATATAACGACTGACACCCGTAATAGTACCGCCTGTGCCTACACCAGCAACGAAGATATCCACCTTACCATCTGTGTCATTCCAAATTTCAGGACCTGTAGTGTCAAAGTGAATTTGTGGGTTGGCCGGGTTTTCGAACTGTTGTAAAAATACGTATTTGTCAGGATCGGACGCCAGAATTTCTTTGGCTTTTTCAATAGCGCCTTTCATGCCTTTCGCGCCTTCAGTCAGCACTAAATTGGCACCTAAAGCTTTGAGCAGCTTGCGGCGCTCTAAGCTCATGGTCGCAGGCATGGTCAGAGTTAAAGCATAACCACGGCTGGCAGCAACAAAAGCCAGAGCTATACCTGTATTACCAGACGTAGGTTCGATAATTTCTTTACCTGGACCTAACAGACCTTTTTTCTCCGCATCCCAAATTAACGCCGCACCTAAACGACATTTCACTGAAAAACTAGGGTTACGGGACTCGATTTTGGCGAATACATTGGCACCTGAAGTGACACGCTTTAAGCGCA
This sequence comes from Rheinheimera sp. KL1, assembly GCF_001275035.1. Classification (NCBI taxonomy): domain Bacteria; kingdom Pseudomonadati; phylum Pseudomonadota; class Gammaproteobacteria; order Chromatiales; family Chromatiaceae; genus Rheinheimera; species Rheinheimera sp. KL1. The sequence goes on along the minus strand of NZ_LAMX01000033.1, from coordinate 49,680 downwards.
CCAGCGGCGTGTTACCAATAGAGAGTGAGTTATCTTCATAGATCTTTGACATAATAAAAAACCTTCAGGGTTTGATGAATGGGTATAAGAATACCCGCGCCTTGTTAAAACGAAAGAAAAGATTTGATATAAGATATTCCCATCTTAAGCCTGTCCTTTAAAAAAGAAGTAATCACAGATGATTTTCCAAAGCACAGAACACTATATTTTATCTCCTGAATTGGCACTGGCCGTTAACGCTGCAGTGACCTTAGAAAAACCTTTATTGATCAAAGGTGAACCTGGTACTGGCAAAACCCGCTTAGCAGAAGAATTAGCCGCAAGCTTAGGCACTGATTTGATTAACTGGCAAATCAAATCCACCAGTAAAGCTCAGCAAGGTTTGTATGAATACGATGCAGTATCCCGCTTACGTGATGGCCAATTGGGCAGTGAGCGGGTGGCCAACATCAGCAACTACATCAAACCGGGTAAACTCTGGACTGCTTTTACCGCAGAACAACGCCCTGTGTTGCTGATTGATGAAATTGACAAAGCTGATATTGAATTCCCTAACGATTTATTGCACGAGCTCGATCGGATGTCCTTTGATGTCTACGAAACAGGAGAACGTATCACTGCAAAGCAACGGCCAATAGTGGTGATCACCTCCAACAACGAGAAGGAATTACCAGACGCTTTTCTTCGTCGCTGTTTTTTCCACTACATCCGCTTTCCGGACAAAGACACCTTAACTCAAATAGTGCTGGCGCATTTTCCTAAACTACAGGCCGAGTTATTAACTGCCGCGTTAGAGGTGTTTTTTGACTTAAGAGCGGTAGACGCTTTGAAGAAAAAGCCGTCAACTTCTGAGTTACTGGATTGGTTAAAACTTTTGTTGGCTGAACAAATAGCGCCATCGGTATTGCAGGATAAACAACATCAGGGCGGTTTGATGCCGTTGTATGGCGCCTTACTGAAAAATGAGCAAGATGTCGCTTTGCTGGAAAAACTGGCCTTTATGGCCCGTCGCGCTGGCCGTTGATATGCTGATATCGTTCTTTTTAACTTTACGAAAATACGGTTTGAAATCCAGTATCACGGAGCTGTTGGATTTACTCAAGGCGTTGCAGCAGCAACTTATATTTGCAAGTACAGATGACTTTTATCTGCTTGCGCGTTTGTGTCTGGTCAAAGATGAAAGCCAGTACGACAAATTTGACCGTGCTTTTGCAGAGTATTTTGAAGGCATTGAAAGTCTGGATTTAGCCTCGCTTATTCCGGACCACTGGCTATTGCCCGGACTGATTAGGCAGTTGAGTGACGAAGATAAGGCCAAACTGGCTTCTTTAGGTGGGCTGGAGCAATTGCTGGAGCAATTTAAGCAACGTTTAAAAGAGCAGCAGGAAAAACACGCTGGCGGCAATAAATGGATAGGCACAGGCGGCTCTTCCCCTTTTGGTGCTTATGGCTTTCACCCTGAAGGTATCAGAGTTGGCCAGCAGGGCAGTGGTCAGCGCCGGGCGGTTAAAGTTTGGGATAAGCGTGATTTTAAAGACTTTGATCAAAATGCCGAACTGAATCACAGAGCGATGCAGCTGGCACTGCGACAATTGCGGCGTTTTGCCCGTACCGGACAAGCCACAGAACTGGACTTAAACGGCACTATTAAAGCCACAGCTCAGCAAGCGGGCTGGCTGGATTTAAAGTTTCAGGCGGAGCGGCATAATGCCGTCAAAGTGCTGATGTTTTTTGATATAGGCGGCTCTATGGATGATTATATTCATGAATGTGAGCAGCTGTTTGCTGCCGCCCGCACTGAATTTAAGCATCTGGAGTTTTTTTACTTTCATAACTGCCCGTACGAACAGGTATGGCGCACTCATCAAAGACGCAGTGCTGACGCAGTCTCTATTACTCAACTGGTACAGACTTATCATAGTGACTACAAAGTCATTTTTGTGGGGGACGCCACTATGGGCCCCTATGAAATCACCTATCCGGGCGGTAGTGTCGAGCATTTTAACCCTGAATCCGGCGAAGTCTGGTTAAAACGCTTGTTGGCGCATTTTCCCAATGCAGTCTGGCTCAACCCACAGCCGCAAGCCTGGTGGAGCCATTATCACTCCATTGAAATACTGCAAAAACTGATGCAAAACCAGATGTATGCTATGACGCTGGACGGTTTAAGCGGTGCCATCCGGCATTTATCAAAGCGGCATTGAAAAGGCCAGACGAACTGATTAAAGTGGTTTATTCATCAGGCATTTACGGAAAATTTAATGCAGCACGAACAGCCGGACCATCAGGATATCAGAGAAGTTGCGCCCGACACTTTTGTTGACGAGACGGGCCATCAACTGACCAAAAAAGAAGTTCGGCAAATAGTCACGCCTCATGCTTTTTTTGTGGCTGATGAGCTGATAGGCCAGCCTTTGGCCAAACCCCTGCGTCGTGGGGTTGCCATGGGTATAGACGGCTTAATTATCAGCGGTCTGGCATCGGCCAGTCTGATATTTGTGTTACCCACTATGCTGTATTTATGCTGGAACAGATACAAAACCCACAACAGCAATCATCTGTTGCTGATGGTGTTTGCAACTCTGGCTATGCTGGGGACTTTAAGCTGGGCGCCACAGCTGGTGCAAGAACAGGAGCAGGATAGGACCTCAGCCTCAGACATGAATTTAACCCCGCATGCAGGTGCTGAACTGGCTAAAGTGTCGATAGAGTTGTCCAGCAAAGCCTGTGATGACAGATGCGTCGAAGACAAGATAAAAGAGCTGGCGCTTGAGCTGCAAGAGTCTGGAGTCAGTGCTGAACACCAGAGAGATTTGCTGAATGAGGTGTTGGATATCACTGAGCTTAAAGGTACTGAAAAACGTGCTTTACTGGATCAGTATGTAACAGAACCCACAGCAGTGGCTGCGGAGCCCGTTGTTACTAAAACTGAAGCTGTCAACGAAGAATCCTCTTCAATCTTGGATAAGCTAAAAAACTCAGATTACAGCCTGATCAAATGGGTCAAAGGCATACTGGCCGACTTTGGCCTGGGTTATGGTTGGGCTATGGTTTATTTTACCTTTTTTGTCAGTTGGAATAACGGCCAGACCATAGGCAAGTTATTGACTGGTATTCGTGTGGTGCAACTGGATAACCAGTCTTTGACCTTGTGGGCCTCCTTTAGCCGGCAAGGTGGTTACGGCGCAGGTTTTGCAACAGGACTGATTGGGTTTGCGCAGATTTTATGGGATCCAAACCGACAAGCGATACAAGATAAAGTCGCCAGCACTGTCGTGATCCAACAGCCTTGAGCGAATAAAAAATCTCGGCAGGTCGTGGTCGTATTAAGCTAGAATAGCCACCAATTTAGCAACTCATCAAAAGAAGTTGCATTTATGACAAAGGTATTCTGAATGAAAAATGTGCTGATCAGCGGCTCAGGCCTGTTTACTCCCACCGAAATTGTCACCAACGAAGAGTTAGTGGCCAGTTTTAATCAGTATGTCGATTTATTTAACGCACAATATGCTGCTGAGATTGCATCAGGCGAATTGGCTGCACTGGAGTATTCCAGCTGCGAATTTATTGAAAAAGCCTCAGGCATCAAATCCCGCCATGTGTTGCACAAAGAGGGGATCTTAGACCCAGCCGTGATGATGCCGGTTTTCCCTAAGCGTGGCGAAGACGAGCACCCTGAAATGGTGGAGATGGCGATAGTGGCAGCGCAGGAGGCCATGGCGCAAGCCGGTAAGACGGCCGCAGATATCGATCTGATTATTTGTGCTGCGTCTAATATGCAGCGGCCTTATCCGGCTTTGTCTATCGAACTGCAACAGGCTTTGGGCGCAACAGGTTATGCTTTTGATATGAACGTGGCTTGCTCATCCGCTACTTTTGCTATTAGCAATGCGGTGAATGCCATTCGTGGTGGTATGGCCAAAGTGGTGTTGGTGGTCAATCCTGAATTTGCCTCACCCCAAGTGAATTACACCAGTCGTGACAGCCACTTTATTTTCGGTGATGTCTGCACCGCTACTATTATTGAAGCCGAAGATACAGTCACTTCAGAGAATGCGTATCGCATTCTCGGCATGAGTTTAAAAACTGAATTTTCTAATAATATCCGTTGTGATGTAGGGTATACCGAACATTGCCATCCGCAAACTGATCCAGACACCCCCTTTTTCAAACAACAAGGCCGTAAGGTGTTTAAAGAATTACTGCCGATAGTAGCCGATGTGATTTTAAATGAGATGCAGCGTTTGGCTGTAACTCCGGATGATCTAAAACGTTTATGGTTGCATCAGGCCAATATTAATATGAATCTGTTTGCGGCCAAGAAAATCTTAGGCAGAGATCCTTTGCCCGAAGAAGCTCCGCTGGTGCTGGATACTTATGCCAATACAGCCTCAGCAGGTTCTATTATTGCCTTTCATAAACATAAAGAAGGTATTCAATCCGGCGAAAAAGCCATTTTATGCTCCTTCGGGGCAGGCTACTCCGTAGGTTGTCTGGTGCTGGAAAAACGTTAATTGATCAATGGGGAGCAGAGCAAAATGAAGCCGTTGAGTTTCATTTTACTCTGCTCCCTGTTAGTTTTTACAACTGCACGACTGAGTTTTGCTCATAGCTGACCTGAGTTGGCACATAAGCGTCAGCTTGCTCATCATTCAGCCAGGTTTGCCCATCTACCACATATCTGAACTGATACTGCTTCTCTTTGTCCAGATTTAAACTGGCAGTAAAATCACCCGTTTTAGTTTTTTTCATCAACACAGCTACGGGATCCCAGTTGTTGAAGTCTCCCGCCAAAGCGACAGTTTGAGCCTGCGGATACTGATGACCTGCAAAAGTAAAAGTGACTTTGCAGACGGGTTTCGTTTTTAAATACTGTTTACTGATACTCATAGCCGCTTCCTTCCTGAATTACTTTGGGTTTAAAACCACACTCTATTGCATCGTGATGACAATGATGTGTCTAAAAAATAACCAAATCTTGGTCATCTCCACCATAACGAAGCTACAGAAGTCCCCAAAAGAACTTTCTGGAATGGGTATAGATGATTTAGCTATTTATCTGCCAGACACAGACTGAAGTTGTAACTAAATATGTCGAAACTTCACGCAGGGTTCTGTCTGAACTTTTGATGAAGCAGGTCCAACCCCTCTGCAAGGCCTTTGTTTTAAGGTCTGACTGAAAAAAGAGACAACAAAAAAGAATAAATAGCGCACTACGGATTTTGGCGACTAATAAAAACCTTAACATCTACAGGTACAGTTCTGGCGTACACAAAGGTAAGATAAAGTCAGACAGTATTGTGACTAAAGGACTAAAAATGGCGGGCAAGTGGGTGAAAGCTGGGGTTCCTGTATTAATTGTGCTGGGCGCTGTAATTATTGCTTCAGCTCTGGTTGCGGGAAAAAAACCACCAGAGCAAAAAAAAGAAACACGTAAAGATTTGTTTGTTGAAGTAAAACCTGTCAGTCGACAAAACCTGACTTATCAGGTCTGGTCTCAGGGAACAGTGCAGCCTAAAGTGATCACCAGCCTGACCTCTGAAGTCAATGGAGTTATTGTTAAAGTAGCGGATAACTTTATCGAAGGGGGATTTTTCCGCGCCGGAGACTTATTGATCCAGGTCGAGCAATACGATTATCAAACGGCGGTTAAATTGGCCGAGGCGAATCTGGCCCGCGCACAGGCGCTATTAGAGGAAGAAAAAGCCCGCGGCAAAGTAGCGGCAAAGGAGTGGAGTGAGTTCAGCGCAGGTAAAGCTCCTGAACTGGGTTTACGCCGTCCCCAATTGGCACAGGAACTGGCGAATGTGCGTTCTGCTGAGGCTGAACTTGAAAATGCCCGCCGCAATTTAATCCGTACTGAAATACGGGCGCCCTACGATGGCATAGTCAAAGTTAAAAATGCCAACATTGGCCAGTTTATCAGCCGTGGTTTTAACCTGGGCACTATTTATGGCACAGAAGTAGCGGAAGTCCGCTTGCCTTTGTCAGATAACGATGTGGGCTATTTAAATATGCCTGGTTTCACCACCTCAGAGCAGCAGCAACCTGAAGTGTTGTTATCGGCAGAGGTGGCAGGACAGCCACTGAACTGGCAGGCCAGACTGGTGCGTACTGAAGGCATGCTGGATGATGAAAATCGGGTTATTTATGCTGTAGCCGAAATCAAAGATCCTTATCGTTTAAAATCAGACGGTCAGGCTCCATTGCGTTTTGGCCGTTTCGTCAAAGCCCGTATCGATGGTAAATCAGGCGACAATCTGGTGTTGGTTGAGCGGCACTTATTAAAGCCAGATCAAAAGGTGCTGACAATCAGTAAAGACAATAAGCTGCATATTCGCTCTGTTACCGTGCAACGGATGGACGAAGAGTACGCTTATATCAGTGCTGGCTTAGATTCTGCTGAACAATTAGTACTGACCGCTATTGCTAATCCTTTGGAAGGTATGGCATTGCGTACCTCGGCTGATACGGCAGTCGATCATGCAGAAAAAGAGAAAACAGCGATAGCGGCCACTGAGAACGGAGAGAAACGCTAATGCAGCCATTGGATCAAACCCATAAAGGCTGGTTAGCCTGGTTTGCCCGCAATAGCGTGGCATCCAATTTATTGATGGTTATTTTATTGCTGGCAGGTATCGCCAGTGTATTCACTATTAAAAAGCAAACCTTCCCTGAGATTCAGTTAGAACAGGTCACCATTCGGGTGGCTTATCTGGGTGCTGCGCCGCAGGAAGTGGAAGAGGGCATAGTTGATAAAATTGAGGAATCCTTACGAAGTCTCAATGGAATTAAAAAAATCCGCTCTAATGCGGTGGAAGGTTTAGCCACTGTCAATGTGGAAATTCAATCCGGATATGATATTCAGGAAGTGATGAACGAAATTAAGATGCAGGTGGACTCTATCTCATCTTTTCCCGAACAAACAGAACGTCCGGTAGTGTACAACACTAAATTCCAGAGCAATGTGTTGTGGTTATCTGTCTATGGCGATACCGACCAACGCGGCTTAAAAGAATTTGCCAAAGATGTGCGGGACGAGCTGAAAAAACTGCCTGGTGTTAGCAAAGTGGAAGTGGTTGGGGCTTTGGACTACGAGGTCTCCATCGAGGTGTCAGAGCATAAGCTACGCGAATATGGCCTGACCTTTAACCAGATTGTGACTGCAGTGCGTGGCAGTTCTGTGGATTTACCCGGTGGTTCTATTAAAGCGGATAATGGCAATATTTTACTCCGTGCCAAAGGCCAGGCCTACCGTCAACAAGACTTTGCCGACATAGTGCTGATCAACAGAGCCGATGGTACCCGTTTATTATTGGGTGATATCGCCAAAGTGAACGATGGTTTTGTCGAGATGGAGTCTTACTCTACCTTTAACGGCAAACCTTCTGTGTCGATTAAAGTGGATGCGGTAGGCGAGGACAATACCTTAAAAATTGCGGCTGCGGTGAAAGACTACGTCGGGAAGAAAAAGGCTGATTTGCCCGATAGTATGAATATAGATTATTGGGGTGACTCGAGTTATTACCTGCAAGGTCGGCTGGATCTGATGACGGACAATATGCTGATGGGCGCTTTACTGGTGCTGATCAGTCTGACGTTGTTTCTGGAATTTCGTGTCGCTTTTTGGGTGATGGTGGGTATTCCGGTCTGTTTCCTTGGCACTATAGCGCTGATGCCTTTGTCGATGTTTGATGTGTCGATCAATATGATCAGTCTGTTTGGTTTTATTCTGGTGCTGGGCATACTGGTGGATGACGCCATCATCATAGGCGAGAGTGCCTACACGGAAATTGAAAAATACGGCAAATCCGCCGAAACCGTGATCCGCGGCGCTCAGCGTGTGGCTATGCCTGCCACTTTTGGTGTGTTAACCACCATTGCGGCCTTTATTCCTATGTTGATGGTCGGTGGTCCTCAAGGACCGATTTGGGAGTCTATCGCCTGGGTAGTAATCCTCTGTCTGCTGTTTTCTATGGTCGAATCCAAGTTTATTTTGCCCGCGCATTTAATTGCGATGGACAGCAAGCCCTGGGATCCGGATCGCCATGGCATTTTTTATAGCTTAGGTCGTGCCTGCAGCAATGGACTTAAGTTTGTTCGTCTTAAAGTATCAGGGGCAACGGACAGTTTCGTTTATGGTCGTTACAAAAGGGCTATTGCGTGGTGCATTGAGTATCGCTACATCACGGCGACCAGCTTTTTCGCCATGATGGTGCTGATGATAGGTTTAATGGCTGGTGGTCATGTACGTTGGGTATTCTTTCCTAATATCCCAAGCGACTTTATTAATGCCAATTTAACTATGATGGAAGGCTCATCAGGCCAGGCGACAGTGCAAGCCATGCAACAGTTGGAAGCGGCTTTGGTCAAAACCAACGAGCAGATAGTGGCGAAGGGAGAAGAGGGGCTGATGAAGCACCGCTTGACCTTTACTGAATCAGACACTCGTGGTGAGCTGGTGATTGAACTGGAGAAAAGTGAAGGTCGTAACATAGATGCCAACGAGTTCGTCCGGTTATGGCGCGAGCAAATCCCGGAAATTGCAGGCATAAAAACACTACAAATTTTCTCTTCCACCAGTGGCGGTGGTGGCGGTGATATCTCGTTCCAGCTAAAAAGCAAAGAGCTTGATCAGTTGCGTTTAGCTACTGAAGAGTTAAAAGCTGCTATGGTCGCCTATCAGGGCGTTTATGATATTGAGGACAGTATCAGTGGTGGCAACGACGAAATAGTGCTGAAGATTAAGCCTCAGGCTGAGGCTTTGGGTATTACCTTGTCTGACCTGGCCACTCAGGTTCGTTACGGTTTTTACGGTGCTGAAGCTCAGCGTATCCAGCGTGATGGCGAAGAAGTCAAAGTGATGGTGCGTTATCCGAAAGAAGAGCGTCGTTCAGTTGGCAATCTGGAGAATATGAAAATCCGCACTGCCTCAGGTGCCGAAGTGCCATTTTCTCAAGTCGCTGAATACAAAGCTCAGCCCAGTTATTCTGCGATCAACAGGGTAGATGGTGAGCGTTCCGTCACTATTAGTGCTTCAGTAGATAAAGCGTTGGCCGAACCTATGAAGATCACGAAGGAGTTACAGGACAAAGTGCTGCCGAAACTTGCAGAAAAATACGGCATTGAAACGGCATTGGAAGGGGCCAGTCTGGAAGAAGCAGACGCCATGACTGACTTAGCCTTAGGTTTCCTGCTGGCATTGTTTGTGATTTATGCGCTGTTGGCTATACCGCTGAAATCCTATACTCAGCCGCTGATTATTATGTCAGTGATCCCTTTTGGTTTAATTGGTGCCATTTTAGGTCATATGTTGCTGGGCCTGAGTGTCAGCATTATGTCCTTGTTCGGTTTGATTGCATTGGCTGGGGTTGTAGTCAATGATTCGCTGGTGATGGTGGATTTTGTCAACGAATCGCGCCGCAATGGTATCCCATTAAAAGAGGCTGTGGTTGGTGCTGGAACCAGACGTTTCAGGCCTATTATGCTGACATCTTTAACCACCTTCTTAGGTCTTGCGCCTATAGTGCTTGAGAAAAGCTTACAAGCGCAAATTGTAGTGCCCATGGCAGTTTCACTGGCCTACGGTATTTTGTTTGCGACAGTGATCACTTTACTGCTGATCCCCGCTTTGTATGTGATACTCGATGACTTTTTAGGGGTATTCAGAAGTAAAAAGGCTGAAGATACAACCTACACAGTGGATGAGTTACCACAGCAGAAATGACATCACCCATAAAAGACGCCGAAAGGCGGTCTTTTATGGGGTATGCCGGCAACGAAGCACTGGTTTCAAGGACTCAGACTCATCCCCAAAGTCATTGATGTTGCAGCGAGGCGGCAAGCAAACGAGACCCCGGGAGCATAGCTGACTATGTGACTGGGGCGAGAGGATGCAGCCAACGAAGCTGCAGCTTCAAGGACGCAGGGGATTTAACATTCGATGATATTGACCGCTAACCCACCGCGCGACGTTTCTTTGTATTTGCTTTGCATATCACGGCCTGTATCCCACATGGTTTTTATCACTTTATCCAAAGTGACTTTGTGCTCACCCGTACCACGTAAAGCTAAGCGTGAGGCGTTGATGGCTTTAATAGAACCCATCGCGTTACGTTCAATACAAGGTACCTGCACTAAACCGCCGACAGGGTCGCAAGTTAAACCCAGGTTATGTTCCATACCAATTTCTGCAGCGTTTTCGACGTGATCGACAGAGCCGCCGAGGATCTCAGTTAAAGCACCTGCAGCCATAGAGCAAGCGACACCCACTTCACCTTGGCAGCCGACTTCAGCACCTGAAATTGAGGCATTTTTCTTATATAAAATACCAATAGCGGCCGCGGTTAACAGGTAACGGCAGTAAATGTCCGGCGTCACAGGCTGAATGTATTTGTCGTAATACATCAGGACGGCCGGAATAATACCTGCGGCACCATTAGTAGGTGCTGTCACTACACGGCCACCAGCGGCGTTTTCTTCATTGACCGCTAAGGCAAATAAATTCACCCAGTCCATCACTTGCAATGGATCGGAGCTTTTTTCCGCCATCAAGCGTTTATGCAGGGCAGGGGCGCGGCGTTTGACCTTTAAACCGCCAGGTAAAATTCCCTCGGTTCGAATGCCACGCTGCACACAGTCATACATGGTTTGCCAGATTTTTCCCAGCTCCTGCTGAATTTGTTGCTCGCTACGCAGCACTTTTTCGTTTTCCATCATCAAACCTGCAATGGATAAACCGTTTTCTTTACATAGCTTCATCAGCTCGGCGCCGCTTTCAAAAGGGAAAGGTGGTGGGTTGTCAGCGGCAAACTGACTGGCGGCCTCCTTTTCTTTGGCAAAATCTTCCGCTTTAACAATAAAACCGCCGCCTATTGAGAAGTAAATTTCGCTGAACAACACTTCATGACCAGCATAAGCTATCAGCTCCATGCCGTTGGAATGCTCTTTTAAAGTTTTGCGACGGTGAAAGACGATAGCGCCTTCGCGTGGGAACGCGACGGAATGCTTTTGATCCAGCAGAATTTGTTGAGTGTCATCGACGGATTTTAATAAAGCGGGGATCGCATCCGGGTTAATGTTTTCCGGTAAAAAACCGGACAAACCTAAAATGACAGCCTTGCCTGTCCCGTGACCAATACCAGTTTGGCCTAAAGAGCCAAAGAGTTCAGCTTTAACGCTGGTTACTTGATCAAATAAACCCATGGCTTGCAGGTTTTCACAGAATTTTTTTGCGGCACGCATTGGGCCTACAGTGTGAGAACTGGATGGGCCAATACCAATGCTAAACATATCAAAAGCACTAATAATCATTGGAGTCTGCTTTTCGTTATAAGAATTGGGCGCCATTCTAACGGAAGCAAATGAATTTCGTAACTCGCTTTGTAACTGGTCGGTGCTTAGTACAGCAGAAACTGTACGCGGTGCTGTTCTGATTTTGTTACAGTCAGTAAAAATGCAGTTGTTGTTTTAACGAATAGAGGATAGCCGCTGTTGCGCCCCAGATCAGATGTGGGCCATAGGGCATAAAGTGCACAAGATGCGACTGGCCATGCATAGCAAAATATTCACTGTGAATGTTTTGTGAGTCCAGTACGAAAGACAAAGGCAGCCAAAAGGCCGATTCTACCTCAGAGGCTTGCAGTTTGAGTTCAGCCTCCTGGTTTAACAAGGCGATCCAGGGCTGAATTAAAAAGCCAGTACCTGTGGCGTAGCTGGGGAGCTGGCCAATCAACTGCAGTTGCTCTGGAGTGATACCTGTTTCTTCATGAGTTTCACGCAAAGCGGCCTGATGGCTTTGCTCATTTGCCTCCATCTTACCGCCGGGGAAACTGATTTGGCCCGGATGGTGGCGTAAGTCAGAACTGCGTTTGGTCAGTAGCAGTTGCAATTCGCCTTGATACTCTCTTAATACAACCAGTACAGCAGCAGCTTTACTTTTCTCCATCTGCAACAACACAGAGCCTTTGGCTGGTTGAAGGGAAAAACGTTGTAAAAACTGCTGCCGGTTCATATGGTTAGTCCATCAAGGCTGATGTTGTTTCAGTGAGCAAAGGCAGGATCTTATTGACCTTATGGAAGGTCTCTGCGTATTCGGCATCGACCTGTGAGTCGGCCACTATACCGCCTCCGGCCCAGCAGTAAGCTTTGCCTTGCGCCATCACTAAAGTGCGGATAGCGATATTGCTGTCCATATTACCGCTGCTGTTGATATAGCCTACAGCCCCGCAATACACAGAGCGACTATTGGGTTCTAACTCAGCAATGATCTGCATGGCCCGCACTTTAGGAGCGCCGGTAATAGATCCACCCGGAAAAGCGCCGCGCAACAAATCACAAGCGTCAGCACTTGTGCTTAAAGTACCGGTAATAGTGCTAACCAGATGATGCACTGCGGGAAACGACTCGATGGCAAATAAAGCCGGTACTTTGACCGAGCCTGGTACACAGTGTTTGCCTAAATCATTACGCAGTAAATCGACAATCATCACATTTTCTGCCCTGTCTTTCGAGGCTGTTTGCAGCTCATCGGCGCTTTGCTTATCAAGCTGAGCATCAGCAAAACGTGGTCTGGTGCCTTTAATTGGCTTGGTTTCTACCTGACCCGCTTTGAGCTGTAAAAAGCGCTCTGGCGACAAACTTAATACGGCACCTTGGGGCAAACGCAAAAAAGCCGAAAAAGGAGCAGCATTTTTACTGCGTAAGGTTAAATATGCCTGCCATTCATCACCGCTGTAACTGGCTTCAAAACGCTGAGCTAAATTAATTTGGTAACAGTCACCACTTTTCAGATAGTTTTGTACCTGGTCAAACTTCTGGCTGTAGCTGGTTTTATCCATATTAGCTTGCCATGTTGTCGTGAGTTCAAAAGGTGTGATGTCAGCTGTATTATTAAAAAGTGCTGCTTTTTCTGTCCAGTGCGCAGCCGCATTGCCCCGGTAATCGACATACCACAGTTGCTGCTGTTGTTTATCTAAAATCAGGGCCCAGAGGTAAATACCAACCGCCATATCAGGAAGCAAAGTTCCTGCATCTGTCGCTTGTGGCACGGGTTCAATCACTGTGCCTAAGTCATAAGCAAAATAACCTAGAGCGCCGCCGATAAAAGGTAAATCAGCATGGTCTGATAACGTGGGTGTATCCGGAAAATAAGTATGGATAAGTTGCTGCAAGGCGCCAAAAGGATCCATTTGCAACAACTGAGGTTGGCCTCGTTCGGTTTGGATTAATTGACCCTGCTGATAGACAAGGGTCGCGACAGGGCGAGCCACTAAAATATCAAAGCGACTGTTGACGTGATTACTTGCCGCTGAGTCGAGCAACATGGCCCAAGGTTCTGCAGCTATTGCAGAAAAATACTCCAGCAGATGCGGCACTTTGGCATCTAACTTCAAAAACTGTGACATAAGTCGTCTCATAAAACGGGCTAATTCCGGCAAAAATACGCTTGTTGACTAGCCGCTGGATCTGTTGCGCTGTATGATATCAGCCCAACTGATATTAGTTAACCTGAACACAGGAAAAGCCGCTTTGTCTGGATGCAGAACAGACAGAGGCCAAAACACAAGAAAAGATAATGTTACCCTAAGTCATTGGAATTTCAGCGCAACGACAGCGAGTGAATCCCCGCAAGCATAGGCACTATGCATGCGGGGCGAAAATCGAAGTCAGTAAAGCTGCAGTTTCAACAGCGGCGGGGAAAACAGAAGGGCACAAAGAATATGACCGTAATTAGCCAGCAAGACTTTATCGACAGCATCGAAGATGCGTTGCAGTACATCTCTTTTTATCACCCGCTGGATTTTGTTCAGGCGCTTGAAAAGGCCTATCACAAAGAACAAAATCAGGCCGCCAAAGATGCCATAGCCCAAATCCTGATCAATTCCCGCATGTCGGCTGAAGGCAACAGACCTATTTGTCAGGACACAGGTATTGTCACCTGTTTTGTTAAAATCGGTATGGATGTCAAATGGGATAAAACCGATATGACAGTGCAGCAGATGGTGGATGAAGGTACACGTCGTGCTTACCTGAACCCACATAACCCGCTGCGTGCCTCTATTGTGGCTGACCCTGCAGGTGCCCGCAAAAATACCCAGGACAACACACCTTCTGTGGTTCATATCGATATGATCCCGGGTCATCATGTGGAAGTGGCTATTGCGGCCAAAGGCGGCGGTAGCGAAAACAAAACCAAAATGGTGATGCTCAATCCATCGGATTCAGTGGTGGAGTGGGTGCTGGAAACGCTGCCGAAAATGGGTGCTGGCTGGTGTCCGCCAGGCATGTTAGGTATAGGCATTGGCGGTACGGCAGAAAAAGCAGCAGTGCTTGCCAAAGAAGCCCTGATGGAGCCTGTGGATATTCAGGACTTACTGGAAAAAGGTGCTGAAACAGCCGACGAAAAACTGCGGGTTGAACTGTACGACAAGGTCAATAAACTGGGCATCGGTGCTCAGGGCCTGGGTGGTTTAACTACAGTGGTGGATGTAAAAATCAAATCTGTCGCTACTCATGCAGCGTCAAAACCAGTGGTGATGATCCCGAACTGTGCTGCGACCCGTCACGTGCACTTCCATTTAGATGGTTCAGGCCCTGCGGTGTTGACACCTCCGAAGCTGGAAGATTGGCCTGAAGTGACCTGGGAGCTGGGCAACAATGTTCGCCGAGTGAATTTGGATACAGTGACCCCTGCAGATGTGCTGGAGTGGAAAGCAGGTGAAACTGTACTCCTGTCGGGCAAAATGTTGACAGGGCGCGATGCGGCGCATAAACGTATCGCTGATATGTTAGCGAAAGGCGAAGCGCTGCCAGAAGGCGTCGATTTTAAAAATCGTTTTATTTATTACGTCGGTCCTGTCGATGCTGTAGGTTCTGAAGTCGTAGGCCCAGCCGGTCCAACTACAGCCACCCGTATGGATAAGTTTACCGACATGATGTTAGGTCAAACTGGCCTGCTTGGTATGATTGGTAAGTCTGAGCGCGGCGACAAAACCGTAGAAAGCATTAAAGAGCATAAAGCTGTCTATTTAATGGCGGTCGGTGGTGCTGCGTATTTAGTCTCTAAAGCTATTAAAAAGTCCCGAGTTGTCGCGTTTGCCGACTTAGGTATGGAAGCGATTTACGAGTTTGACGTTGAAGACATGCCTGTCACTGTGGCGGTTGACAGTCAAGGAAATAACGTGCATAAACAAGGACCTGCTATTTGGAAAGTGAAGATAGCTGAACTTGCCAATAACTAAAATTAATACATAACGCCCTGACCCTCAGGGCGTTTTTCTACCGGGAGAATCTATGAAAGCCTTGATCTTTCTGACCGCGGCTTTGTTAAGCGGTGCTGCTGTTGCCAAAACCCCACTTACTATTGAACACTTAAATAAACTCAACAAAGTTTACGATGTCGTAGTATCCCCTGATGGTCGTTACCTGGTGTATGGCCAAAAAAATGGCGGCTTTGCTCCAGCAGATACTAGTGCCGATCTGTATTTGATTGATTTGCAGCAAAACAATAAAGTCAGCCGTTTAACCTTTAACGACGACAAAGAACACAGTGTAGCCTGGAGCCATGATGGCAGTGCGCTGTATTTTATCGCCGGCCGTTCAGGGACCTCTCAAGTCTGGCGTTTGCCTGTAACTGGTGGTGAAGCTCAACAAATCACGGATTTGCCTTTGGATGTTGATGGTTTCTTAGTCGCAGAAGACAACAGTAAAATTGTACTGCAAATGGCCGCAAAGCCGGGTTGCGAAACCTTGTCCTGCACCGTCGAAGCGAAGCAAATCAAAGCCGGACAGCAAGACAGTGCTATGGTCTACGACCAGTTGATGGTAAGGCATTGGGATACCTGGGCGGATGAATTCAGAAGTCATTTATACATAGCAGATTTAACGGGCAAAAAAGTCACAGATGCCAAAGACTTATTGCCAGAATGGAACACCGACATTGCTGGTATTAAAGAAGTGTCATTTACGCCAGATGGTAAAAATCTGGTATTCAGCGCGAAAATTCCAGGTATCGATCAAGCCTGGCATACCAACTTTGATATTTTTCAGGTATCGGTTAAAGGTGGCGAAAAAGTCAATTTAACCCGCGATAACGCAGCCTGGGATGCCAAACCTTCATTTTCCAGCGATGGTCGCTTTATGGCCTACCTTGCGATGAAAAAACCAGTGTACGAGGCCGATCGTTTTGGTTTGATTTTATTGGATATGGTGACAGGTCAGCGCAAAGAGCTGGCACCAGAATGGGACAGGTCCATCAGTGACTACAAGTTTGGAGCGGACAACAGAACTATTTATGTCACAGCACAAGACACGGGCCAGCACGGTATTTTCTCTATCAACACCAGTTTTGGTGATATCAGCAAAGTCTATGCAGAGGGCACTGCCGGTGACTTAAATGTGGCGGGCAACAAACTTATTTTTACTAATCATAGCCTGGATAAACCTACGGATATTTACCAAATCACTGCTGAAGCCGGAGCGCCAGCCGCTTTAACTCAAATCAACAAAGAGGCGTTGGCAGATATTCAGTTTGCTGAATTTGCTCAGTTTAATTTCCTTGGAGCCAATGACGAAACTGTGCATGGTTACTGGATGAAGCCTGTCAATTACAAAGAAGGTAAGCAATACCCCATTGCTTTTATCGTGCATGGTGGCCCGCAAGGCAGCTTTGGTAATATGTTTAACTACCGCTGGAATGCGCAGTTATGGGCCGCTCAGGGCTATGGCGTCGTGATGATCGACTTCCACGGCTCGACTGGCTATGGTCAGGCTTTTACTGACTCTATTGCCCGCGACTGGGGTGGCAAGCCACTGATTGATTTACAAAAAGGTTTAGCTTTTATCACTGAAAAAGAAAAGTGGCTGGATGGTAAAAACGCCTGCGCTTTGGGTGCATCCTACGGCGGTTATATGATGAACTGGATTGCTGGTAACTGGCCTGAAGGTTTTAAATGTTTAGTCAATCATGCTGGTTTATTTGATATGCCAAGTTTTTATGGCAGTACCGAAGAGTTGTGGTTCCCTGAACATGATATGGGCGGCCCGGTTTGGAATAAAGACGGCGATTATCAGAAGTTTAATCCGTCAGCTTTTGTCGATAACTGGAAAACCCCTATGTTGGTGATCCACGGCTTAAAAGACTACCGCGTGCCTTATGCACAGGGACTAGCGGCTTTTACTACCTTACAGCGCAAGGGTATTGAATCCAAACTGGTGATATTCCCTGATGAAAACCACTGGATTTTAAAACCACGTAATGCCGAGCGTTGGTACAACGAAGTCTTTGACTGGATGAAATTGCATACCAGCAAATAAGCGGTACTGTTCGCGGAAGGCTGCCTGTGCAGCCTTCTTTATTTTTGTAATTTGCGTTGTGTTTCTTTATTGCAGCAATCAGCCGGATGATGTCTATGCAATTTTCCGATGTGCGTCATTACTGCCTTGAGTTGATGGGAAGCGAGGAGGATTTTCCTTTTGGTCCCGATCTCTATGTCTATAAAATAAAAGGTAAAATCTTTGCTATCCTATTCACTGGACAGGGCGAAGCGCGATTGAATTTGAAATGTGATCCGGATGAAGCTTTGGCTTTGCGAGATATTTTTCCGGCGATAAGCCCGGTTATCATATGAATAAAAAACACTGGAATACGCTGCGTTTAGATAACACTGTGCCGGAGCTGGAAATAAAAAGACAAATCGATCAGTCCAGACTATTGGTGCTCCAATCTTTATCTAAAGTACAGAGGCAGGCCTTACAGCTCGAACCAGATCAGAAAAATAAACGACACGGACAGACATGACTAAACCTGCTTACCCCTTAACTGCTATTCGAATTGTACTGCTTTACTGTGGTTTTGCGTTGCTGTGGATTTTTGGTTCCGACCATTTATTGCATCTGACCATCAGTGATCCTGAAGTAAATTCATTATTGGGCACAGTCAAAGGAGTGGCCTTTGTATGTATCAGCGGCTGCATCATTTATGTGCTGCTGGCCACCTGGCGAAAACAGCAGTTTTTTGATTCTGTCGTTTCAGTACGATACAAACAATTACGTGTTATTGCTGTTATTTTGGCGTTTTTGCTGGCTATACCCACTATGGCTTACATCACCAAATCGATTCATGGTAGCCAGCTAAAAACACAAGCCCTGGCCGATCTGCGCAACGTCACTGAGATTAAAAAACAGCAGTTAGAACTCTGGTTGGCGGAGCGGCAATACGATATCAATGGGTTATCCCGAGACAGCTCATTCCGGCAAGAATTACAGCATTACCTTGAGCAAGGAACACATAGCACACAGGTACAAAATCGATTGGCCGCTCTGATTACCGAGCACTCTTTTCATTCCGTATTGTTACTTGACCCCAAGGGTAAGCAACGTCTTTTATTAGGAAGCCCTCTAAAATTCGATGTCTGGTCTGCTGGACAAGACCAGGCTCAGCCAGCCACCCAATGCGATCACAGCAAGGTGGACGGATATTGCCAATTAAGCTGGTTTATACCACTGGCGATAGGGCAACAGATTTATCAGTTGGTCTTTGTGGTGGATACCAGCCTGTATTTATTTCCATCTATTCAAAACTGGCCTGTGTCCAGTCCAACCGCTGAAGTGCTGCTGGTACAGCAGCGAGGCCGTTCTGTGGTGTTTTTAAATCCATTGCGTCACCCGCAACTCTCTGCGACACACGATACTGATACTGATACTGATATTGATGGCCCGCTGTTGGTTGCAAAAGCATTGAGGCAGCGTCAATTTAATACGGCTGAAGAGTTAGATTACCGCCATCAGCAAGTACTGGGCGCTTATACACCGATACGGCAAACCAACTGGATGCTGGTCAGCAAAATAGATGTAGCGGAAGTATTGCAGCCTTTAGATACCTTGCTGCTGTGGCTGTCGATGATCTCCGGCACCTTGTTGATGCTAATGGTGCTGGGTGCTTTGTTGTATTGGCGCGAATTGATGCAGTCACATCAACTGGCATTAGCGGCTAAACAAACGGAGCAGGATAAAACGGTTCAGGCATTTTTCGATATGCCATTTTCTGGTATGGCCATATTATCCCGCACTCATCAGCCTTTTATCCGGGTCAATCAAAAACTGCAGTCTTTGTTGGGCTACTCCGAAGCTGAGTTACTCAGGTTGTCCTTGCGTGATTTGGCATTACACCCCGAACAATTTATGGCAACCAGTTTTTCATCTAAAGATCAAAATCTAGCCCAGACCGATATTCAGCTGCAACATCAATCAGGTCGTGTTTTAACCATCAAATTGATGATGCAACGATTTAGTCAGGAAGGCCAACCCGACCAGCTGTTGGCTACCTTTGATGATGTGACAGAGAAGCGCCAGCTTTATGCTGATTTAAATCGTAGCAACCAGCAACTGCTGCAAAACTCACAGCAACTGGATGCTATTTTGGCGGCCAGTTCGACCGTATTACATCGTATTGAGTTAGATGGCAGCCAGTGTAGAACCAGTTGGGTGAGTAGCAATGTCGAGCGTTTATTTGGGTACAGTGTAGAACAATCCTTACAGGAACAATGGTGGGAGAAGGGCGTTCATCCCGACGATAAAGCCAGGGCAGAACTCGCCGTTGAGCAAACCTTGTTGCATGGTCATTATCGTCATGAGTATCGTTTTTTTGATGCCGCTGGCTATTTACGTTTTATTCGGGATGACTTGCGTTTACTACCTGAGCTCACAGAAGGGCAGCAGCATATTATCGGAGCTATGGTTGATATTACTGAGCTCAGGCAAGCCAAACTGGAGCAGGAAGCCAGCAGCGATAAGCTGAAAACCTTATTTAATACCATGTCTGAAGGCTTGGTGTTACACGACAAAACCGGGGCAATAGTCGATGCGAATCCGGCTGCAGAGCGCATGCTCAACTGCAGTCTGGCAGAAATGCGAGCTCAGGAGCCAAGAGCCGAAGAGTGGAATACCATCTATGAAGACGGTTCTCAATACCCCACCGAACTTTATCCAAGCAATGAGGTGTTGCGTACCGGCGGACCTGTGCGCGATGTGGTGATGGGCATAGAACGTGGTCAGGTGCAACGCTGGCTCAAGGTGAATGCTGAACCCTTATTTGAACAAGAGCAGTTGTCTGGTGTTTTAGTGACAGTTGATGATATTAGCGCTGAAGTGCATTTTCGTCGGGAACTAAAGCAAAGAGCTTTAGTGATGTCGAATCTTGCCGATATGGCGGCCCGTTTTTTACAGCACAGTGACTGGTTACAGTTATTACGCAGTATGTTGCCGTCTATCACCCGAGCTTTGGATGTGGATGCTATTTATTTGTATAAGAATACAGTGCAACAAGAGCTGATCAGTGGTGCTCTGTTGACGCAGTGGCGCAGAGATCAAAAAGAACATGTCCGTACCTTCAAACAGTTAAACCATAGGTTATCCCGCTGGTATCCGGCGATTGAGCAATTGATGAAAGGAAATATGGTTGCAGGGCAGGCAAAAGACATGGATCCGATGTTGCAACCTGTACTGAAACGTTTCCGTATTCAGGCCATAGCTCTGATGCCAGTGATGGTCGATGGTGTCTGGTGGGGATTACTTGGTGTTGAGCAGCATCACAGATGCCGCGAGTGGAATCAGGTTGAACTGGATGCGCTAAAAATGCTGGCAACAGCTTTAGGCAACGCGGTGAAACGCCAACAGTTTGAATCGTCCCTGCAGCAGGCTGCAGCTGTGTTTGAAAGTACCCGAGAGGGGATTATGGTAACGGATGCGTCCAACCGTATCATTCAGGTGAATCAGTCGTTATTGCAGATGTTAGGTTATAAAGAGTCTGAAGTCGTTGGCAATACTCCTGCGATGTTTTCATCAGGACGGCACGATCAGGCCTTTTACACTCAAATGTGGCAGGAACTTTCTGAGCAGGGACACTGGCAGGGAGAAGTGTGGAACAGGCGTAAAAACGGAGAAATCTACCCTGAGCTGCTCAGTATCAGTACTATTCTCGACGCTGCCGGGGATATTAGTCATTATGTAGCTGTCTTTGCAGATATTACCCAGTTAAAAGCGTCGGAGCAGGAATTGGCGTATCTGGCGCATCATGATGTGCTGACTGACTTACCGAATCGCTTGCTGATGAGTTCACGGCTACAAAATGCGGTGGATTTAGCGAAACGGGATCAGCATCAGTTTGCGGTACTGATGATGGATCTCGATCGCTTTAAGTACATTAACGACAGTTTTGGTCACCCAGCTGGTGATGAGTTGTTAAAACTGGTGGCCGCCTCTTTGAAACAACGTTTACGTGAAATAGATACTGTGGCCCGCTTTGGTGGAGATGAATTTATTATTCTGCTGGAGCAACTACATCAAAGTGAAGATGCCGCTCGTTTCGCGACCCAATTGATCAACGATATGAGTCAGCCCTGGCTGTTAAGTAACAATGCGGAAGTCAGGATTGGTGCAAGTATTGGTATTTCTGTGTATCCGGATCATGGCACAGAAGGAGAGACGTTACTCAGCAACGCCGATGCTGCCTTGTACCGTGCTAAAGAGCAGGGGCGGGGGCGTTTTGCTTATTACTCTGATGATTTAACTCTATATGCCCGTCAGCGTATTGATTTAGAGGCTCGCTTGCGTGGAGCTTTGGCTCAGGATCAGTTTTTGGTGTATTACCAACCACAGCTCGAGATCGAAACCGGCCGCATTGTGGGTGCTGAAGCCTTGGTGCGCTGGAATGATCCTATCGAGGGACTGATAGCGCCAGCACGTTTTATTCCCATAGCGGAAGATACAGGACTGATAGGATCTATAGGGGATTGGGTGCTCGCACAAACCTGTCGTCAAGGGGCCTTGTGGCGCGAAGCAGGTTTACCCGATCTGAAACTAGCCGTGAATTTATCTTCACATCAGTTCAGTCATGGAAATATTGGAGCTCAGACAGCGCAGATCCTAAATGAGACGGGCTTCCCTGCCAGGTTCCTGGAGCTTGAACTCACGGAGAGCGCCATTATGTCGCGTGAACAACAAGCTGAGCTGGTGCTGTCTGACTTGCACCAAATGGGGGTCAATCTTGCCATTGATGACTTTGGCACAGGCTATTCTTCCTTTGCTTATTTACAACGTTATCAGTTGGATGTACTGAAAATAGATAAAAGTTTTATTGATGATGTGGCAGAGAATACTGAAAGTCAGGCCATAGTCACTGCTATTATCTCTATGGCACATATTCTCGGATTAAAAGCTCTGGCTGAAGGAGTTGAACAACAGGCACAGCTGGAGTTCCTGCGTCAGCAAGGCTGTGATTATTATCAAGGCTATTTATGCAGTAAACCTTTGCCCGCTGAAAAATTTGAACAACTGGTGCGCAATCAGAACTTCTGATTGCGTTATCTTAAGCAACAGACTGATCCGGACTGGCTGGTATTTCCAGCAATAACGCCAGCGCCTGCAATAACATGGCTTCCTGATCATTAACCAGCTCATCGGCCTGTACTGCTATTTTTAGCATCTGCCATAACTGTTGTTTCAGGCGTGGCGTACTGTGAATAAGGGCTGGCAACTGTTCAGTCAGCTGCGAGAGGCTCATAGCAGGACGAGCAGTGGCAGAAGGCAAAGCAAGCAGCTGTAAACCACTACTCCAGGCTTGCTGCTGTAATTTTTCATCTTTGGCCTGTTGGGCACACAACGACAGTAAGGCCAGCACAGATTGCTGAACCTGCGCCAGATTGCTGCTGCGATCCCTGCGATGCAACAGTGAAGGATTAAACTGACTGCCAACACAGTGTTGTAACCAATTCAGTATTGTCCATTCCAATAAATCTTCCTGACCATCACAGCGGCTCAGGTTCTGGCATAAGGTCTGAAATTCAACAAACTGCTGCTGCGACAACTGTTTTAAAGCCGGCACGGCTATTTGAATTAACTGCAGCTTTTGCTTGCCTGATAAACGACTGACTTCATCGTATAACTTATCGACATTCTGCAGCAGTTGATGGTCGCCTTGCGCTTTGACCATAGCCCACTGTTTTTCCAGATGTTCGCTCTGAAGAAGACAAGCACAGCACAAAGCTGGAGCTGAAAGGGCGTGACGGCTAGTCTCCAGCAAAAATGCCGGCAATACAGATAGCACCGCCGCAGATTGTCGCTGTCCGGTTTGAACTGTGGCTGAAGACTGTTCGCTGCTTTGCTGTTTCAGCTGTGTTTCGGTCGGGAAAACTCCGTCCCAGCTTGGATCCAGCCGTTTGATCCGTTGCTGTAAAGGCGGGTGCGTGGCAAATAGGCTGCTCCAGCGACTGATGGCTTCAGCAAAAAATAAGTGACTCATTTCATCTGCATTAGGGTTTTTAACCTGACTGCCGAACGTTGCTGCGCCTATAGATTTGAGTGCACCCGCTATGCCTGATGGATTTCGGGTAAATTGCACAGCGCTGGCATCGGCTAAAAACTCACGCTGACGGCTAACGGCAGCTTTGATCAGGCTGCCAAAAAAAGTGCCTAAATAACCCAATACCATCAGGCCTAAGGCTAAACCTAAAATACCACCACCATTGTCTTTTGATTTTGAGCTACCAGTCCCCACAGCTCTGTGACGACCCATGCTGCGAAGCAGGAAATAGCCGGAATGACCGATAAATTCAATGCCATGCAATAAGGCTATCAGACGGATATTCAGTCGCATATCGCCATTTAAGATATGACTGAATTCATGGGCTATCACTCCTTGTAATTGATCGCGGTTTAAAAGGTTCAGGCATCCCTGAGTAACGCCTATCACCGCATCAGCTGGCGAATAACCTGCAGCAAAAGCATTGATTGATGATTCGTTCATCAGGTAGACCGGAGGCACCGGTACTCCAGCTGCAATGGCCATCTCTTCAACAATATTCAGTAGCCGTTGTTGTTTGTCGTCCGCCAGTTGATAGTCCACCAGACGACCGCCCAGCGCTTTAGCGACCACTTGACCGCCCTGACTCAGTTCTGCCCGCTTGATGCTGACCACCACAGCGATCACGGCAAACACCAACAGGCTGATCCAGCCCATCATGTGCCACGGCAGTTGGCTGAACCAGTCCGGATGCTGTGGCCTGAGCAGCAGCTGATACTGCTCCGGCTCCATCACACCTAAAGTGACCATCACTAACAGATTGGTCAGGATCAAAAGCGTGATCACCGTCAGAGTAAACAGCAACACCAGGAGTTTGGTATTGCTGCGCGCCTGATCCTGAGCGGCAAAAAAGTTGCTAGCCATCGCGCTTAGAAACTGACTTTAGGTGCAGTCTGGATCTCTGCACTATCAGCAAATTCCAGCAGTTTGGCATCGTTTTGATGACCAAATAAACCGGCAAATATCACGGGCGGGAAACTTTGTTTATAGCTGTTGTATTCGGTCACTGCATCATTAAAAGCCTGACGGGCAAAGGCTACTTTATTTTCGGTGCTGATCAGCTCTTCGGTCAGCTGCATCATAGTCTGATTGGCTTTTAAATCAGGATAAGCTTCCATCACCATACTGAATTTAGTCATAGCACCTTGTAGTGCTGATTCTGCACCGGCCAGTTGACTGATAGCGCCTGCATCGCCGGGCTGAGCCGCAGCTGCTGCTAATTGGCCCATGGCACTGTTACGCGCAGCTATCACCGCTTCGAGTGTTTCTCGTTCATGGGACATATAGGCTTTGGCGGTTTCCACCAGATTAGGAATTAAGTCGTAGCGGCGTTTTAGCTGTACTTCAATTTGGGAAAAGGCATTTTGAAATCGATTTTTCAGCTTCACCAATTGGTTATAAATAGCCATGATGAAAAACAAAATAACAGCGGCGATCACTAAGCTAATGATGGTGGTCATGGGATTTCCTTATTACCAATAATAGAATCTATTCCGTGCCACTTTAGCATTGTAAAAATTAGTTGAATAGCTTAAGCACAATGCAGACAAAGTGGTGATGGGGTTGTCGCTTTATCGCTCTGTGTTTTACAGCAGTATGCTCACTTCATGCACCAATGAAAAAACAAAGGTCTGAATACAAAGCTACATACAATTAATTACAAAAGAAAAGTAGTTCTTCCCTCATGATTTGGTTGTTTGTTGCCGCTTTGGTGAAAAGCGTCCTCAGTCTTTTTTGACAACTGGGGGAGATGAAATTTTATTTAGTGTTAACGTGGAGTTAGTGGTATGGGCCCGTATTCTTTTGTGCAATCAGGTACAGATAAGTTAAAACGAAAACCTTGGCTGATGGTGCCTTTGTTCGCATTATCCATCACAGCATGCGGTGGGGGCGGTGACACAACTGCAGTACCTGATCCATCAGGTTCAGATAAACCACCTGTGATTGCTCCCCCCATAGTTACCCCACCTGTAGAAAATCCGCCAGAAAATCCGCCTCCGGTACAAGAGTTACCTGAACCCGAACTTGAGACTTTGCCTGATGTAAAAGCAGCTTCATTGCCCAAAGCCGGAGCCCCGTCTTTACCGCCTCCTCCTGCTTCTTTAAGAATTCCGGACAGTGTTTTAACAATGGCAGTCGCTCAAGCTCTCTCTGTTGTGAGCGTGACCTCTTCCGGTGATGGGAATGAAAACAATACGGCTGCCAAAGCTGCAGACGCAGATCTGACCAGCAGATGGGAAAGTGCCTGGGGTGATGATGTTAGTGATGCGGACAACGCCTGGCTCCAATTCGACTTTGGAGTAAAAACTGCCGTTGGTAAGATGACCTTGCATTGGGAGAATGCTCATGCTGCGGAGTATGCTATTTACATATCGGATGACGCACAGAATTGGTATCAACTGCGTTATGTCGTTGACTCTAAAGGCAAGACCGAAGAGTTTTTTAACCTGAATATGTACGCTCGCTACCTGCGCATTCAAGGCATAAGCCGTAAAACTCAGTATGGTTATTCTTTGTTTGAGGCCGAATTTGCAGCACCTGACAGCACAAACTCTATGCCTGAACTCAATACCTCTGCGATCACTTTTCCTTTAAATGGCTCAGGACGTGTTCCATTGCCAGCGCCGGTAAAGCCCATTGAGATGGTTCGCTTTACTCTGGCCGATGGCACCCTGGTGACCCGGTTTGGTATGGTTGGACGCTCGCGCCATGCACGCGAGCGCGGTGAAGACTGGAATGAAATTGGTTTTGGCGTGAATGACACTGTTGATCCAGCAGGCAAACCTTTAGATAAAGGGCCTGGCGCGCATTTAAATTTTGTCGCCAATTACTTTAAAAACCGCACCTGGGGTGTGGAGTTTATTGACAATAGCAATGTCGCTGGGGTCACTGAACCTCGTATTGTAGTGAACCAATATTACCAGCAAGCGCAAAAAGGTGGTGGGCACTCTTTTGTTCGTCGTTTTGATGAACCTGGAGTCACAGGTTTTGGTTGGATGAGCCCTGGTGATTTACTGGATGACTCGACCTATCAGGATCCTGGTGCCGCCTGCCCAGTAGTGGCAAAACCAGCCAATGGTGTCTTGTTACGTCCTGACAGCGGTTATAACGGAGTGATTGGCGCGAATGACGGCTGCAGCGTGGTGTTTGACCGCTACCCCGGCCACAGAGCGCTTTCTGCAAATGCCGATGGTGTGCTGGTCCCGAATGGTAGTTCTGTTGATCCCAGAGTCCTTCGAAAAGGTGACGTGATTGAGTTTACCGGGTCGTTTTTCTCTACGCGGGAGGCGATGGATGCCATAGGCGATAACGGTGCTTTTCGTTATTACACCAACGAGCTGACCTATGTGATGGGGCAAGGCTTGCGCCCTTGGTACGGTGTGCAGCCACGCCTGATGAACGAACCTCTGCCAGAGCACACCTTGCAGGGGGGCTTAGGCTCTGTTTCCTACGATTATGCCGACAATTCCACCTTTATATTTCAGCAGCCGCATAACACTATTGGGATGCAGAATATGCAACGTTTTATGGAAGGGCGGCGCTGGTTGCATACCAACTTATGGACAGGCGAGCATAACGAAGATGGCAATGATCGCAACGACGCAGGTCGTCAGTTGCAGGGGCCGCGTTTTAATCAATCATCCTGTTTCAACTGCCATGTGAATAATGGTCGTAGCGTGGCGCCTACGGTGCGTAACCAGAAGTTGGATACTATGGCAGTGCGGGTTGGTGCGACCGGAACCGACGCCAATGGCCATTATCTGCCGCATCCGATTTATGGTCAGGCGCTGCAAATGAATGCCCGCTCTGTCGAGACAGGAGCTTTGCAAAACTGGGGTAACGCTGCCTGGGTTGCTGATTTTGTCAGCCGAAACGTCAGTCTTGCCGATGGCACGCAAGTAGAGCTGCGTAAAGCCACTGTTGCTTTTGAAGGACCTGAACCTGAAGTCTATTCCGTCCGTCAGGCCCAGCCTTTAATAGGGATGGGATTATTGGAGGCGATCTCTGATGAAACTATTTTATCCAGAGTTCGCAGCACACCAGACGCTGATGGTGTATTGGGGACAGCGAACTATGCGTACGATCCCGAAACCGGAGAAGTACGCTTAGGTCGCTATGGCTGGAAAGCCAGTAAAGTGAGTATACGTCATCAGGTAACTAATGCCGCTTTGCTGGATATGGCGGTGACCTCTTCTGTCTATCCGAAACAGGCCTGTTTAGCTGGTCCACAAGATTGCGACAGCGCAACAGCTGAGCCGGGTTTACCGGATGAGGCCGTGACTGCGATGACACAGTACTTGCATTTATTAGCTGTACCGGCGCAGCGCAGTGTCATAAGCGGTTTTCCTAAAGGGGTTTCTCCTCTGGCCTATCTGGATGTCGATCCAGCCCAAATAGCGGCTGGTGAAAAAGTCTTTAAGGATATTCGCTGTGTGGCTTGTCACGTCAGTGAAGTGAAAACCAGCGCTCGCTCTGAGTTTGACGAAGTGCGTAACCAGACGATTAAACCTTACACAGACCTGTTACTGCATGATATGGGACCAGAACTTGCTGATAATTTTAGCGAAGGTCTGGCAACTGGTAGTATGTGGAGAACTCCGGCACTTTGGGGCATAGGCTATACCCAGTTTGTGGCTGGTGGCACTCCGGCAGGTTATTTACATGATGGCCGCGCCCGTACCTTAACCGAAGCTATTGTATGGCACGGTGGTGAAGCTGAAGTGATTAAAAATCGCTTTGTGAACTTGCCTACCGCTGAGCGTGAAGCTTTATTAGCGTTCCTGAACTCCTTGTAATATCGACAAAAAAGCCCGGTGCAGACAGACTCTGTACCGGGCTTTTTATTGAGAAGCTGCAGCTCACTCTGACTTTTGAGTTTTTTGATACAACTTCAATTTGATAAACAGCTCTTCCACTTGGGTTCTGGCCCATGGCGTTTTGCGTAAAAACGTCAGGCTGGATTTAATGCTGGGGTTGTTACTGAAACATTTCAGCGGTATTTGCTTTGCTAAAGGCGCAAAACCGCCATGCTGTTCAAGCAACAGCTCCAGAATTTGCTGCAGGGTGAAACCATGCAGCGGGTTATTGTGTTGTGGCTGATTTGGGGCTTGGGTTGCCATAAGGACTTTGCTCTGTCGTCGCTAGAGGCCGGAACTGGCCGTGGTAGTTTTCATCGTCTGTGCCAATCATCAGCGCGGTTCCTGGGATCAATGGGCTTGGGCTGGCCAAAGCTTCGACTTTAAAACCATCGATTTGCCACAGTACAGGCCGTTCAGCCATTAAGCTAATCGGCTGTTTTGTTGACGGATTCACCAGTGCCAACGGATACACAGCACTGGTAAAAGGGCCGTTATCTGAGCTATCAAGTACAGCGCTAGCCCAGAGTACGTCAGCTTCCAGATGTAAGTCGGCTATCACTCTGTTGTAGTTACGGCTTTTCACCGCAGTCGGGCCTGTCACCTGAATTTTCTGGCTATTCCACTGCAAACTGGCTGCCGCTATGTCCAGTTCGCCCCATTGCAAAAATCCTGCAGCTGTTGCTGAACCACGTTCACCTAAAATCACCAGATAACGGTTCACATCTTTTTTCGCACAGGCCAAACCTTCAAAGTTATCGCCATCCTGCTCCGGGCTGCTGTCACGCTCAACAGGTAATTCGAAAGTGTTCAGCACCTGCGCATAGGTAGGGAAGACTTTGATATGAAACAGTCGGCCGAACGAGCCTTGCCAGGTGCCACTTTCTGCTATTAAAAACTCACCATTTTGGCCCGGTAAAGCACAGATAGCTTCTAAATCGTTAGACGCCTGACCGGCTGGCCAGTTAGTGACAAATAAGTTCTGTGCTGTCAGTTGTTGATCCTGATTCAATTGGATCAGCGTTAACCTGTCACCCTGGCGTTGAATTTTTTTATCCTGTACCGCCAGATAATGGTTTTGGTCCAAAGCGGCTAAACCACTGATCGCAGGTAAGGCGGTTTGAGTTTTAGGCCGGTACGGCGTGTACCAGCGTGGGTCAACCGGCATTTTAAACAGCAGTGGCGACATACGTTTAAATTTATCGGTATGGGTGCCGCACTGAATATTATCGCCGTAGTGTTGTTTCCACGGGTCGTTAATTAAATACACTGTGCCGTTATGAATAGTCACTGCTTCCAGCGCTGTTTGCACCAGTTTGTCGTAGGCAGGGCAAAGGCCACTGTCATCTGTACTGACATAAAAACTCAGCTTTTGCACAAAAGGTGGAATGCGGTTGGTTAAATCAAACACCCATAACTCATCGTCATTCCGAGCCACAGCAACTAAATAACCGGGATGGCCTAAAATCGGACTAGGTAAAAACTCAATACCATTAATAGGATGATCGTTGTCATCCAGCACAGGTAAAGTCAGATTAGCGTCTATCACTTTGACAAAGTTATCGCGTAGCCAAAAGTCCTGAGTTAAACGGGTTTTAAATAATCTGGGTTTATTGACCATGTCTTGTTCGAGCGCCAGATATAAATTCTGGTGGTCATCCACAGCTAAACCTTCAATACCGTCATTCGGAAAATTACCTACTTTGGCCTCCAGCGGAAACTGCACAGGTCGGATTGCCACAATTTCGGCACGGGTTAAGGCACTGTCGACCTGAATTTTTAACAGCAGAGTAGGGTAAGCCGTCGAGTTGGACTGATTAAACTTTTTTGCACACTCATTACTCAACTGATAAGCCGACGCATCTTCTGTCACTGTGATTAAGGTCGTGTCATCCAGCCTGTCCCATGTCAACGCTTCTAAATCGGGCTTATCTGCTAAATAGTTGTAAAAGCAGCTGCTTTTTAAGCTGTCTGCTACTGTGATTTGAATCGGCTGAGTAATAGCTGTGGCAGTGTTGGGGTCGATACGGAACAGCTTCATCCGCGTGCTTTCATGAGCACTTTGATCACCGACCACCACCAGCTCTCCTTTTCGGAAGGTGACGCCTGAGGTTTGAGGGTCGAGTAAGGTTTGTTTTTCTATATCGGTAAGCCATTGGCCTGTCAGAGCCGTTTCTGCATTCAGATCCCCACTTAAGCCAGCAAGCAGCACTATAGTGAACAGGGATTTGGATAAATTGATCACAGTCGTCGATCCATAATTCAGGGCACATTCAGATGGCGCCTAACATACGATCTACCGGACTATTTCGCTAGCGAAACCCGATAAAAACGCATTATTCGCCGAAAAAAAATACAATCAATTGAGGAATAGCAGAGGATGAAAAGAAAAGCCACAGAAAGGCAGTGCTAATCTGTGGCTTTTCATCTGTATTAAGTCCTCACCTGAATCACTACGTCAGATGAGAGCTCATATCAATAGGCTTGTTCGTGAACGTCCCGCACTGCACGACCTGAAGGGTCTGTCATTTGCGCCATTTTCGCATCCCAAGCCAGAGCTTCAGGCGTAGAGCAGGCGACCGACTTACCGCCAGGCACGCAGGATATTGCGCCAGGATGAGGGAAGTGCTCTTCAAAAATGACACGGTAGAAATAAGCTTCTTTGCTATCCGGCGTATTGACCGGGAAGCGGAAAGCGGCAGTAGCCATTTGTTGATCCGACACTTCTTTTTCGGCATGGGCTTTTAAGCTATCAATCCAGCTGTAACCAACGCCGTCTGAAAACTGCTCTTTTTGACGCCATAAAATTTCGTGCGGTAACAAACCATCAAAGGCCTGGCGCAAAATGTGTTTTTCCATTTTGCCTTTGCCACACATTTTCGCTTCAGGATTTAACCGCATGGCGACATCCATAAAGTGCTTGTCGAGGAAAGGCACGCGGGCTTCAATACCCCAGGCTGACATAGCTTTGTTAGCGCGGTTGCAATCGAACATATGCAAGCGGTCCAGCTTACGTAAGGTTTCTTCGTGGAATTCTTTGGCGTTTGGCGCTTTGTGGAAATACAAATAGCCACCAAAAATTTCGTCAGAACCTTCGCCCGACAACACCATTTTAATCCCCATGGCTTTGATTTTACGGGCCATTAAGTACATAGGGGTTGAAGCGCGAATGGTGGTGACATCATAGGTTTCGAGGAAATAAATCACGTCGCGCAGTGAATCTAAACCTTCCTGCACAGTAAAGAGCACTTCGTGGTGCACTGTGCCTATGGCATCCGCTACTTTACGCGCGGCCACTAAGTCAGGTGAGCCTTGTAAACCCACAGCAAAAGAGTGCAGGCGAGGCCACCAGGCTTCGGATTGACCATCATCTTCCACGCGATTACGGGCAAATTGCTGAGTGATAGCCGAAATCAGTGACGAATCCAAACCACCGGAGAGTAACACGCCATAAGGCACATCGGACATTAAATGGCTTTTTACGCTTTGCTCCAGAGCAGCGCGCAGTTCGCCTAAATCAGCCGGGTTGTCTTTGACCGCATCAAAACTTTGCCAGTCGCGCTGATAGTACTTCACCAGTTTGCCTACTTTGCTATCAAAATAGTGACCAGGTGGGAATTCCTGCATTTGTTTACAGACAGGCACCAGAGCTTTTAATTCAGAGGCCACATACAGCTGACCGTGCTCGTCGTAACCGTAATACAGCGGAATAATACCGATATGATCACGGGCAATCAGGTAACGGTTTTGCTCTGCGTCATACAGAATAAAAGCAAACATACCTTGCAGCTGATCAATAAAGTCAGCGCCGTGCTGTAAATACAAAGGCAATATCACTTCACAGTCCGACTTGGTCTGGAACTGGTAGTCGACGGTTAAGTTTTTCTCTAAATTTTTGTGATTATAAATCTCACCATTCACTGCCAGAATGTGATTTCGATTTGGATTAATCAGGGGCTGAGCGCCATTTTCAGTATCTACAATCGCCAGACGCTCATGCACTAAAATTGCATTGTCGTTGTTCCATACACCCGACCAGTCTGGTCCACGGTGGCGTAATAACTTAGATAACTGTAGCGCCTGCTGGCGCAAGGCTTTAACATCAGTCTTGATGTCAAGCACCCCGAATATCGAACACATGATGGGTAACCTCTAATTAATTATTTAAGCGTTTACCCTAAGTTATTGGCGTTGCAGAGAGGCGACAAGCGAACGAGTCCCCATGAACATAGTTGTCCTATGTGATTGGGGCGAGCGAACGCAGGCAACAAAGCAGCAGCGTCAAGAACGACGGGCAAACAGATTTTGGCAGTATGTACGTCTATACGTACTCCTTGAATTTGCCAGCTTACGGGAAAATTGCAAGAGGTTTTTCGTGCTTTTTACAGGTAATTGCTACGGTATGGTTTCAGTACAACAAACGGTTTTTTCTTATTCATGCAAAAAAACAACGTAAATTCGCGATTCACAGCACCGCTGGAATGGCAGCCAGAGCTTTTTGCTGAGCCCGGGCTATTCAGCGCTTTAGCCGCTATTTTTCCTTTAGCAGAACAAACAGATTTCCCATCCCCAGAACTGCTGACCTTATGGTTACATCGCTATACCGCATTAAAAAATTGGAGTTTTGTCGATAGTACAGTGCTGGACCAGGATGGCCGGTACTATGAGGACTTCATTTATCAAAGTCAGCAAATTCCAATGCGTGCCAACAACTGGCATGACTTTTTTGGCGCTTTAATCTGGTGTTTATTTCCTCAAAGTAAAAAGTTGATGAACCAGTTGCATGTGGCGCAAATTCAGCAATTTGGCAACAAAGAACGCACTAAGGTACGGCATAAATTAACCCTGCTGGATGAGTGTGGTGTGCTGCTTTGTATCAAACCATCACAGCGTTATCTGCTGGATTTGCTGCGCGATCAGCAATGGATACAAGCTTTTTATCAACATAAAGCCCAATGGCAAACACTTACGCCGCTGATGTTTGGCCATGCCAACTATGAAATGGCGACTAAGCCTTTTATTGGTTTAACAGGCAAATTATGGTGTATTGAACTACCGGAACATACAGCGTTGCCTGAAGGTATAAAAGGTTACAATTTTGTTGATGAATTATTGGCGAAACAGCTTGTGTGCACAGAACTGTTACTTGATAATCAACAGCTTAGTCCGTTACCTTTATTAGGTGTTCCGGGGTGGTACAAAGAACAGGGGCTGGCTTTTTACGCCGACACCAGCTACTTCAGACCAAAACGACATACCTGATAGATCTAAAGCAACAAAAGAGTCAGCAGGGAATAAGGCATGATAAATATAGAAGCTTTGGCTAAATCTTTTGCCATCAGCCGTGGCCAGAAGTTGTCAGATAGCGAAAAACAAGATGTGCGCTACAGCAAAGAGACATTTCATTCGGTTCGTAATGTCAGTTTTGAATGCGGCTCTGGCGAAGTATTGGGCTTATTGGGCCCTAATGGCGCTGGTAAAACCACCACCTTACGTATCCTTTCTACGGCGTTGCAGCCAGATTCAGGTTCTGTGCTGATTGAAGGCGTCGATGTATTAAAGCAGCCGATACTGGCGCGGAAAAAAATTGGTTTTTTATCCAGCAGTACGGGCTTGTATGGCCGTTTAACGGCTTATGAAAATATCGCTTATTTCGCCCGTTTGCATGGCATGAGCGAAACTGCATTAAAACAGCGTATCGAAGAGCTGTTCACGCTGCTTAATATGCATGATTTTGCCAACCGCAAAGCGGACGCTATGTCCAGCGGTATGAAGCAAAAAACCGCCATAGCCCGCGCCGTAGTGCATTCGCCTAAAGTGGTGATTTTGGACGAACCTACCACAGGCCTGGATATTATGACGACCCAGACGGTGTTGGACTTTATCCGTAGCCTGAAACAGCAAGGCACGCCGGTCATCTTCTCCACTCACCATTTAGATGAAGTGGCTTCTTTATGTGACAGGGTGGTGGTGATAGATAAAGGCATCAGCGCATTTTCCGACAGCTTTGATGTATTTAAAGCCTTAAGTGCGGACGGTGACTTACGCCAGTCTTTTATGAATGTGATTCATCCGACAGGACAAAACAGGGAGTACAACTAAATGTGGCAAGTCTATTTAAAAGAGCTGACCGAATTACTCCGCGATAAAAAGACTATGTTTTTTGTTATTTTGCTGCCGATCCTGGTGTTCCCTGTGCTGTTTGGCATTATGGGGCTGGTGGTTGCCAATGTAGCTAAAAATGCCGAAGCTGAAGAGCACAGGTATGTGATTATCAACGCCGATAAAGCGCCAGAGCTTGCTGAAGCTTTGTTTTATCATAAAAACTTTAAAAAAGTAGAGTCGGACCTGACTGATCCTGAAGCCTTAAAACAGGCGATTCGCGACGATAAATTTGATTTAGCTATTATCATTGCCGACGATTTTAGTGCGGAAGTCAGCAAT
Organism: Rheinheimera sp. KL1; assembly: GCF_001275035.1. Lineage (NCBI taxonomy): Bacteria > Pseudomonadati > Pseudomonadota > Gammaproteobacteria > Chromatiales > Chromatiaceae > Rheinheimera > Rheinheimera sp. KL1. Next base: position 15,021 of record NZ_LAMX01000033.1, on the reverse strand, counting down.
ATAAGCCAAAGTAAGTGGACTGTGATTTACAATATGTCGTCCCAGTTGGATATGATTGATAGATATTTCAATGAGTTGCTGCGAGATTATAGCAAGAAGCTGCAACTGGCCAAGCTCGATAGCCTAGGGGTCGCAGCAGACAAGGTGGATGCCTTACTGCAACCTGTGAAGCTGGAAAAAGTAAATACAGCGGAAAGCCGTGAAAACTTAGGTGAAAAAATCGGTGGTTTTGTCGCTTATATCCTGATCCCTTTGTGTTTAATCGGTTGTTCTTACCCAGCTGTTGATATAGGTGCAGGCGAAAAAGAACGCGGCACTTTAGAAACCTTATTAATATGCCCGATCAGCAGAACCTCTATCGTGTTAGGTAAGTTCCTGACCGTATTGACCACAGGGTTGGCCTCGGCTCTTATTACCGTCAGTAGTTTTGGTGGTTGGGGTTATGTGATTGGATCGTTAATGGGCGTGGATATAGTGGCTAAAACCATGTCAACTTTAGGTGTAGCCGACTTGCTGTTGATCCTGATGATGCTAATTCCATTGTCAGCCATTTTCGCAGCTTTACTATTATCGCTCTCTATTTATGCCCGCAGCTTTAAAGAAGCACAAAACTACATAGGCCCTTTGAGCATGATTGTGTTTATGCCGTTGATTGTTGCTTTAATGCCTGGCGTAGAACTAACCTGGGCTATGGCGATGCTACCTATTGCTAACGTGGCTTTGGCTATTAAAGAGCTGATTAAGGGCACTATGGATATCGGCATGTTAGTAGTTATTTTTGGCTCAACAGTAGTGATAGCAGGGGCTATGCTGGCCTTTTGTGTCAGCTGGTTCCAAAAAGAAAAAGTATTGTTCAGATAACACGGCAAATCCTCTTTGCTGTGGGGTGGGGCTTGTCTCCACCCTAAGTCTGTCTGATTTAATATAGGGGCGTCGTTTATCGGCGCCCGTCTCGTTTCTGGACATATGTAGTCATTAAAGCTGCAGCTTTAAGTGCAAAGGTGAGTTTGATGAAGTTATTTGATGCACTGGTAAATCCCTATAACGGAGTTTACATAGGCCCGGAGCAACTGCCTGATACGCTGGCCGAATTTGCTGCTCGCCTGGCCGCCTCTGTCGACGTATGGCAGCATCAGCACGCTTTAGTCTGGCTTGAGATACCGGCACGCCGTTCAGAATTCATTGCTGCAGCTGTTGCCTTTGGTTTTAGCTTTCATCACTGCGCGCCAGACCAACTGATGTTATGCAAAAAGCTACAAGCCGATAGCTATTTACCTTTAGCCGCGACTCATAGCATTGGGGTAGGGGCAGTGGTGTTATCCGCCGCTGGCAAGGTGTTACTGGTGCAGGAAAAACCACTGCCGGGCAAAAGCCCTGGTTATTTTAAATTGCCAGGCGGCATGGTGGATGCCAAAGAGCATCTGGCAGACGCTGCAGTGCGTGAAGTGCAGGAAGAAACCGGAGTAACAGCCCGTTTCGACAGCTTTTTAGGGTTACGCCACCATCATCAGGGCCAGTTTGGCGCATCGAATTTGTATATGGTATGCCGCTTAACAGCCGAAGAAACAGAGCCTAAACCAGATCCACGCGAAATACTACAAGCCCGCTGGTTCGACTGCGCTGACTACCTGGCCGACCCCAACGCCAGCCCTTACAACAAGCTTTTGGTACAAACGGCCTTAACTGGTGCGCGACTTGCCAGTCAGAAAGTACCGGGTTATATGAAAAGCCCTGACGAGTATGAGATTTTTATGGGGTAGGGTTAGATTTAAAGGCCTTTGGTTCAAAGGCGTTATCAACCAACAGTTGAGCTATAGTGTTCGAAGAGTTAGGCTATTCACATTATGAAGGTGGAGTAAAAAAATGTTAAGTATCCAGATCGACAATCCAGAACTGGAAGCCGAATTAAAACAGGCATTTGGCAGTGATCCGCAGTCTGTAGTTAAAGCTTTTGCAGACTTTGTACAGGCAAGAGGATTAGCCGACGATATTCAAACTTCGATAGCAGAGTTAGAGCAAGGCAAGGCACTCAAATCCGCTGACGTGTTTACATCTATTCGTGCAAGGTATGAGTAACTTACAACTGATTTTTTCGCCACGCGCAAAAGAGCGTTTGTTACAAATTGCTGAATACCTCTCTGGTCAAGGGCTAGAAAATGCCGCTGTTATTGAATACTTGAATCAGTTTGAATTGTGGTTAAATAAAGTTCTGCTCTAGTTTCCTGAATCAGGTATTGAACTCCAAGAATATGGAGCAGGGATAAGAAAGGTCTGTTACAAGAAGTACAGCTTGGTTTATCGCGTTACATCCTTTCAAATAGAAATTCTGACCGTTTTTCGCGAGAACCTGCCTTAAGTTTTTGTTTGGCAGTGATCCACAAAGTACAAACAGAAGCTTGTTATGTGCTGCCATAAAATGGCTATTCCTGTATTAAATGGATCGCCTGCTGGGAAGGCCGCTTTTATCCATTCTATTGTTGGAGCCAAAAAGCAAAAGGCATCCGAATTTACCCCCAAGGCCATAGGCTGCTGAACGCCAGATACAGCAATTATCCGGTTAACTGAGCGTCTGGTATGAGCGAATAGCAGACATCCATAACCTCCTAATAATCGCAATGAGAATAACTGCTATACCTTAATTGCGAACATTCGTTTTTTCGTGAGATTACATCAATGTAGGTTAACCGATACCACTTCTAAATTATCGACTCTTGCATGCCATTTCGCTGCATGAACACTCGACCCGGTTAAGGCTAGCACCGGTAGCCTCGGCGTTATAACCGACCATTTTTAAAGTAAAAGAGCTGCCTTTGCAGCTCTTTTAAAGGGGCATCGATCACAAATGAAGCTAAACAGCGAAAATCGCAGCTTAGAAGCGGTAAGTTGCGCCGAGCTGCCAGGTAAATGGTTTGTAATTCAGGCTGCTAAATTGTGCTTTGGTTTTTTCATCTTCCAGCGTACCGGATTTACTACCGCTATGGCGTAACTCAGTATGCACAGACCAGTTTGACGATAAACGATACTCGAGACCGGCAAAGCCCTGATAGCTGAAATTGCCACTGTTGGAGTAAGACGTTTCGACACCATTGCGCTCCAAATCAATATCAATTTCCTGGATCCAGCCAACACCTATACCAACATAAGGCGTTAGGCTGCCCCATGGTTCGAAGTAGTACAGACCGTTCAGATAAATAGTGTTCGAGGCATAATTACCATCCGGGTAAATGTCTTTACCCACCATGGTTTCACTATCATTGCTGCGATATTCCCACGCAACTTCGGCGGCAATGTTGGCGTTGTAGCGGTAGCCGAAGGCACCGCCCAGCACCAGACCTTTTTCCAGCTCCACATCAATTGGCGCCGTTGCCGTCTTGCCGGTCACATCGTTCATGTAGCTGATACCGGCATAAGGTTTGACATAATAGTGGGCGGACTCGGCCGCCTGTGCTTGCGCCATCAGTGCTGTCAGCACAGTGAGGGCAGATAACAGGTAGGTTGTTTTCATGATGTTCTCTCCAGTCAACTAGTTGTTTTTTATTACCACTGCAATTTAAAGCCCAGCAGAATGATCGATTCGCCATCCTCGACCACGTCAAGGCCGGTGCGTTCGTTAAACTCGGCTGAGCTGGGATTGTCAGAACCTAACAGGTTGATGATATCGACAAAGGCCACTAGGTCAGTCCAGCTGTACTGGCGGCGATAGTCGGCGCGGAAATTCACCGAGCTAAAACCGTCAAACCGGTCGATATTGCGCGTAGTAGTTTCTTTGGAATACCGCAGTAAGCCACTGTCCGGTAACACGTTTTGGTTGATGACAAAGCCATCACGCGGGGTGCCGGACGCCCATTTCCAGCGCGCGGAAAAACTCCAGCGATCATCGAGCTCATAAATGCCGCCGAGTTGAACAAAATGCGGCCGGTTAAAATCGGCCACGTAATACGCCGTGTCTGCCGCATCTTTGACGCGGGATTTGTTGTAGCTGTAATTGGCCTGCAAAGACCAGCCATCACTGAAGCGTTTCGTGGCTACCGTATCAACGCCCCAAGAATAGCCCTCGCCGGTGTTGCGCAGCGTTTGCTCAACGCCATCCTGTTTCACCAGCAAATCACTTAATTGCTGATAGTAGGGTTCAAACAACAGCTCAATATCGCTGGTCAGCGCATATTTCCAGCCGACGCTAAGCTGCACTGTGCGTTCGTTTTTCAGGTCTTGGTTGCTGTTATCCGCCGCCAGGTCGTCAAAGGACGGTGGTTGATAATAAATGCCGGCCGTGGTGGTCATTTGTAAGCGGTCGGTCACCAGCCAGGACGTGCCAAAGCGTGGCGACACCAGATTTTCATCGGTGATGCCATCGCGCTCCAGCCTGGCACCGGCACGGAAATTCCAGTCGCCGAAATCGACCGTTTGATTGACATAACCTGATGCATTGGTCGCGCTGCTACGAAACAAACTATTGGTATTGTCGGGCGTAAGTACGATGTAGTTAGCATCAGCAGGCCGACTGTCGTCACGATCATAGACATAACGGATCCACTGCACGTCATTCAGACGTTGCTGGTATTCCACATCAATGCGTTGCAGCATCAGGCCACTATCGAGCTGGCCAAAATCGTTAAAAGTGACAAAGTCCGACCGCCAGCCGTATTCACGCTCATCAATGGAAGAGGACAAAATATTCTGCCGCACCGGCACCTCGCCGCCAGCAGAGGCTAGATAAGGCATGGCTTCGCCAATCGAGGTGGTTTGGCCGAAATCACGGATGTAAACCCGGTTGGTCCACTGCGAGTCAGTGCCAATTAACTGAGCATAACTAATCGCCAATAAACTATTGTCGGCTTCCGAAGTAGCCAACTCTAAATCTTCCCAGTTGCCCGGATCGTCTTCGTCGGACGCCAGTGCATTTTCCAGGTTACGCTCAAAAGTTTCCGGCGCGTAAATCGCCAGTACATTGAGCTTGCCGTCCGTACCGAATTTAGTGGTGGTTTTGACGATGATATCGGTCAGTTTTGGCGTGCCGATGTCTTCCACGCCGACCGTTTCAAACACCCGGCCAAAATCCAGCCGGCGGGCGGAAAACAACAGCGAGGTATCGTCATCCAGCCGGCTTGGGCCATCATAACCAACTTCCAGACCGGATAAATCCAGCCGGGTAGAATAGCTGGCGCTGTCATTGTTGCCTTCTGCCACATTGAGTTTTAACAAAGACGCTGCGCCGCCACCATAAGCCGGGCTCCAGCCGCCGGGCTGAAATTCTGCGCCGCCAATCACATTGGGCGCAAACACCGAAAAACGCCCACCGCCTTCAATGTCTTCTAAATCACCAAAAGAGTCGTCGAAGTGCACCACCTTTTGAAACGGGATCTCATCGACCAGAATCAGGTTGTCTTTCGGGCCACGTCCTCGCACGGTAAAGCTGGAAAATTCGCCACTGGAGAATAAACCAGGCAGTCCATCCAACGCCCGCAACACATCGCCACCACTTGGACCGCACTGGTGAGATTATCCCCGGTCAGATAGCTGGTACCAGCCGAGGCATTTTGATCCAGCACCCGCTGTGAACTGGTGACCTGAATGCGTTCAATGCTATCAGTTTTGAGTAACTCCACCGCGATAGGGGTAGTTTTGTCCTTGCTGACCCGTAATGTCGGTTCGACAAACAGTTGATAACTGCGGCCGCTGACGCGCACCTCATACAAACCAACCGCTAGGCCCTCAATTTTCACCCGCCCCTGATCATCGGTGGTTTTACTGACTTTCTGGCCGTCACGGCTCTGCAAGCTAATCGCAGCGCCTACGACTGGTCTGGCGGTTTTGCCATCTAGTACTTGCACTGAGACTGCACCATCACCTGCTAACTGTGCGGCAACCACGCTACCCGGCAGCGCAAACGCGCAGGTTAGTAACCAGGTTGCATGGTGGTGGACGTTTTGGTCCGTTGTTTTATTTTCATGCTCCATTCTCCATCATCTGAAACTTCAATCCGGTGATTATGGAACACGCCTTGTTACTGACCACTTACGGCCAGATTAATAAAAGTTAATAAAACAAGCCGGAGAAAGATGACGAAAACTTAATGCAGACTCCACTTTCTGTTAAGCCCATTCCCGTCATACTGAACTTATCTTTTTCTTACAGCAGGACCTCGCAGATGGCGAACCACATTCCCCGTAAAACGATACTGATCACCGGTGCCAGCTCCGGGATCGGTAAAGCCACGACGCTGGCCGCAGCGGCGGCGGGCTGGCAGGTGTACGCCTGTGGCCGTGATCAGCAACGCCTCGACGCTTTAGCCCAGCAAAGCGCCAACATCACCACCCTGGCGTTTGACTTAACCGACCGCACTAGTTGCCTGTTAGTGCTGGGTAAACTCAATGTCGATGTGGTGCTGCTCAATGCCGGGACCTGTGAATACATTGATGTCGAACATTGGGACAGTGAGGCAATTAAACGGGTCTTCGATGCGAACTTTTTCTCCGTCGTATACTGCGTCGAAGCCTTATTACCGAATCTGACTTCGGGGAAACAGCTGTTAATGGTCGACTCACTGGCCAGGTTACTGCCGTTTACCCGCAGTCAGGCCTATGGTGCCAGTAAAGCAGCATTGTTCTATCTGGCACAGAGTCTGGCGGTTGATCTCGGCTTACGCGGCGTCATCGTCAAAACCCTATCGCCGGGTTTTGTCGCAACCCCGCTAACGGCGAAAAACACTTTTGCCATGCCGATGCAAATTACTGCAGAGCAAGCAGCGCAAGCCATTCTCGCGAGTATCAACCAACGCGGCGCGGCTTTTTACTTTCCACTGATTTTTTCGGGGATACTGCGCCTCTTGGCGCTTCTGCCATTATCCTGGCAGCGTAGTTTATGCAAACGCCTGAAGCAACAAGACATTTAGGGGAGGGCTATGAAGTTACCCCGCTATTCGCTGCTCTATAACGTGGTGCTGTTTCAAGTGCTGTGGTTCACCGCAGTGTTGGGTACCAATCAGTATTTGTTTGGTGTCATGCTGTTACTGGCACTACACTTGTTCTGGTGTACCAACCGGCGCGCAGAGCTGTTTTTACTGCTTACCGCTGCTGCGGCCGGCATTGTCTGCGATAGCATCATGGCTATGGCTGGGGTTTACGTCTTTGCGTCCGGTACGCAAACGCTGCCTATTCCCTGGTGGTTAATCGGGCTTTGGTTGGGGTTTGCCGCGACCTTACGTCACAGCATGGCGCCACTGATGAAAAAACCGGTCTTGTTCTCCGTGCTGTCAATTGTGGCTGCGCCTTTAAGTTACCTGGCCGCCGCGAAGTTGGGTGCTGTTGAGTTCCCATTAGGTCAGTTGACCACTGCCCTTGTCGTAGGCCTCAATTGGGCAGTACTCACGCCGCTGTTGATTGGCTTAACCCGCTATAGCGAGCAGTTGAACCCGCCGATCATTACCCAGCAAGCTGGCGATTGATAGGAAAGCGCAATTCACAACACAGGCCGCCAGCGGGATGGTTAGCAAAGCGCACTTCCCCCAGATGCACCAGCATAATGGCATTCACCATGGCCATGCCAAGGCCAAAGCCTGGCGTGGTCCGGCTGCTCTCAGCGCGGTAAAAGCGCTGGGTAATTTTGTCCATGTCAGTGGCTGAGATACCCGGGCCAGAATCCGTCACGCGGATGACACAGTCGCTGCCATCTTGTTGTAAATCCAGGTGAATCGAACCATGCAGCGGTGTGAACTTCACCGCGTTATCCAGTACATTGGCAATCGCCTGAAAAATAAGATCTTTATCACAGACCGCTGTCAGATCACGGCACTCGCAGCTAAATTGCTGGTACCGTTCTTCACAGAGTGGCGCATACAGCTCAATCACATCCTCGACAATCACGTGGACCGGCTGTCGCGCAAAGGCGCTGCATTGCTGGCTGTTTTCCAGTTCCGCAATCCGCAGCAAGCCGGCAAACATCGCCAGTAAATGATCAACATCGGTGACCAGCGTTTCTTTTAGCGCTTGGGGCTGCACCGGGTCTAATTTGGAGCGGATGCGGGTTAATGGTGTGCGCAGATCGTGGGCAATATTATCGGAGACGGTTTTGATGGCATGCACCTGCTGCTCTAGTTCGGCGAACATCCGGTTCAGCGACAGCGACAACTTGCTAAGATCGTCCCAGGAGTTGTCAATCGGCAGCCGCTCGGACAAGCGCCCAGTATCAATGATGCGATCAGCAGTTTCCGAGATGCGGTTAATCCGAGTGACCACGTAATAAGCCACGCCAAAGCTAATCAAGGAGATCGAAAGCAACAGCGCGATCATCAACCAACCAAAAGTACTGCCAACCCATTGCGCAATTTCTAAGTCATCAATATTACGCCCGACCAACAGTTCATGACCAGAAGCAAACCGATAGATCCGCGCCATCACATCATAATGCTCGCTGCGCAGTCGGGTACTCCGGCTGGAATGCTGCAAGAGCGCATTGGGGATCTCAAACATGATCATGCCGTTGGAGTAAGTCATTTCAATAGATGACGGCCAAAACGGAATATTGTGCTGCAGCAGCCCTTGCCCAGAATCACGCATTGCGAAAAGGTAGCCCTGGTCATCAGCTTGCAATGCGCTCAGATGCGAAGAGACAGCATCGATGCCCGCTAACTGTTCCAGTTGTTGAAACTGCTGCATTTTGACGTCAATCGCAGCCTCAGACTCACGCAGGAAAATGTCGTTGTTGGTTAATACCACAAAGTAAAACACAAAAAAAATGCCGACCAGCACCATAGAGCTAAACAATAAGCCGATAAAAAATGACGAGCTGGCGGTAAAACGGCGAATGGCTCGCATTATTTGTCCTGCATCCGGTAACCGGCGCCGCGCACAGTTTCAATCAGCGGGCCGCTAGAGTGCTTCTCGATTTTTTGTCGCAGTCGGCTGATATGCACATCAATCAGGTTGGTCTGCGGGTCGAAGGTATAATCCCAGACGTTTTCCAACAGCATGGTGCGGGTTACCACGCGGCCTTTATTGCGTAGCAGATATTCCAGCAAACGAAACTCACGGGCTTGCAGCTCAATCCGTTCGCCCGCGCGGTTTACCTCGCGGGATAGCAGGTCCATGGTTAAATCGGCACAGCTTAATGTGGTCGTTTGTTGCGTCGATTGATGTTTACGCTGCGCCATGATCTCCACTCTGGCGAGCAATTCTTCAAAGGCAAAGGGTTTAGTTAAATAGTCGTCAGCGCCGGCGCGCAAGCCGCTGACCCGGTCTTCCACCTTACTTTTTGCCGACAAAAACAACACCGGGGTCAGAATATTGCAGGCTCTGAGCGTATTGATAATGGTCATACCATCGACATGTGGCAGCATCCGGTCAAGGATCATCACATCGTAAGGCTCTGTGGTTGCCAGAAACAGGCCTTGCTTGCCGTCAGCAGCCAAGTCGGCGGTATGCCCTGATTCTTTGAGTCCTTTGACGATATAACTGCCCACTTCACTGTCATCTTCAACCACTAAAACCCGCATACACTTGATCTCTTTGTTGCGCTATCAACATGAATCATACGCAATAAATGACCATCGCAACATTAAATCGGCGTAATGTCCGCAGCAGGCGCCCGAGTGTTTTCATTGTCTGTATGTTGTCGCTGCATGAAAATGGTCACTTCAGCAAAGGTAATACCGAACTTGCGAATATACGAACGATTCACCAGCGTTTGACTGTCAAATGCCCACATCCAGTCCTCAAATTTAACATTGTAGGTACTGTCATCGACCGGCAAGTCCATGTGATAACCCCAATACAGCGCATTGCCAAAACTTTGTCCACGCGCAGGGCCAGGGATATCGTTGGCACGGCCATAAAACTTGTTGTTTGCCTGAGGTTGAATGGTCCAAACCCGATGTTTCACGCCATCACCCAAACCATAAAAGAACGTCTCATCTAAGGTTAAAACCCCATTTTGATAATCGCCTTTGATGGTGACAGTAAAGCGTGACACTACATTGCCACTGCGGTTTTGGACGATGCCCCAGCCTTTCACTTCACCGGAGAAAAACCGGACTATATCGAGCTGAGGTTGCTGCGTCTGATACGGCTGACCGTCAATGCGTAAACCACAGCCGGATAGCACTAACAGGGATATCAAAAGCAGCCATTTCATGATTGTTCTCCGAGGAGTTGTGCCCGCAGTGTCGGTTCAGAAGTCGCTTCACTGAGCCAAATATTAAAAAACCAGGTTGAAAACAGGGGGGCGTTGACCTCGGCTAACGGCAGACCATCAAGATAAAAGCGAGTTATTTGCTGCTGGTCAACCACCCCCATTAGCCGGGTACCGTTTTTGACATTGGGGAATATGCGACTGAGTTGCTGGTACCAGCGTGCTAAGGTTGCTTCGTCAGTGAAGCCTTGTTTACGGATCTCTTCAATAGAACGTTTGGCAATGGCCTCGCCGTCCAAATCACGCAAGTAGCTTAATTCCAGCGCAAACGGCGCGCTAGCCTGCCACTTCCCATCGGCTGCATACAGTCTGGTGTCATAAACATCCCAAAACAGGTAAGTCATCCGGGCTTGCCCTACTAGCTTCGCCTGTGGCACCCACTCGCTTATACCCACAGCAGTTGCCGCTTGCGCACCGTAACTGATACTCAGGAGCAACATGGTGATGTAGAAAGGTCGCAATAATGTTGCATTTGTCGCTGTCATAAAACCCTAAATGACTATTCTGGTCTGTGGACAAATTATGCGCGAAATGACAATCAAACCAAGTTACCATTTGGTAATGTTTACACATTAAAATTTCAGAAAATGCGGGTAAGGGGCAGCTTTTATCTGTGCCTGTTTTTCAAACACCGATATATCGATACTTCTGCTCGTTAACCTGTGCTGCCTTTTTTACTGCTCTCGAATTCATCAATATTGGAAATACATTAATGTCCGCTTTCAGTGAAAAGCGCCGATTCAATCGAATCTCAGTGAGTTTCCGCTTCTGGCACAAAGTGACGATTAAGCAGACCTCTCGATACTCTCTACACCACCAGCCAGCCGACTCACCCTATCAGGCTATTTTTCAGGCAAATTCGCACTGAGACACATAGCTTGGCATCATCTGCATCACTGCTTTATTTCTGCCACACCCTTGCCAGAGCCAGCTCGTTCATAAACACTAGTGCTACTGTTTTTAACGGACTATCGGCGCTTTATGATTAGCTTGTTGTATGCCCATCCTTATGCCCGCCATGCCAGGCTGGAACAGATGATGCTTAATGCAGTTCAGCATTGGCCCGGACTTGAGCTGCGCGATTTGTATCAGTTGTATCCTGATTTTTATATAGACGTGGCACTGGAGCAAAAGATGCTGGCCCACAGTAAGGCCATTGTGTTGCATTACCCTATGCAGTGGGGCTTGCCGCCGGCTTTATTAGTGCAGTACCTGCACAAAGTGTTTCAGTATGGCTGGGCTTATGGCAAAGATGCTTCTGCCGGGCCTGTGATGTCGCTGCAGGGAAAAGGCTTTTGGTTAGTTACTCATGCAGTCGCACCCCAGCATGAATTAGACCCTTGTTATCAGCAGACTATGTTCACACCTTTGCGCCAACTGGCTTTATCTTGTGGCATGGAATGGCAACAACCCCTGATGCTGCCCGAGTTAACCGACAGCACTATTGCCACAGAAGCTGCCGAATTATTCCGCTCTGGGCTGGAGCAACTTTCTTCGGCCATAACGCTGGACTAACAAAGCAGCACTAAAGGACTGATTATGCATCTTAACGTTCTGACTTATTTAATGATTTACCTGGCCGCTATGGTGCTGGTGGTGCCTTTAGCCAAGCGTTTTGGCCTTGGTGTGGTGCTGGGGTATTTATTAGCCGGTGTAGCCTTAGGGCCTGCTGGTTTCTCCATTGCCAGTAATACCGACGATATTAAGTTATTGGCTGAGCTGGGCGTGGTTTTGATGTTATTCAGCATAGGGTTGGAGCTGGATGCAAAAAAACTATGGGCCATGCGCCATCGAGTATTTTTGTTTGGCTCGATGCAGGTATTGGTCTGTGCTCTTGGTATAGCAGGCGCCACTTTTTTACTGGGTTTGTCTTATGCATTGTCGGTCTTTATCGGTCTTGCTTTAGCACTGTCATCTACCGCTGTTGCTGTACAACTGATGAAGGATCGCAATTTAATGGGGACTCAGACCGGGCAATCGGTGTTTGGTGCCTTGTTGCTGCAGGACATGGTCGCAATTCCGTTGCTGATTGGCATCAGCTTAATTGCACCTTCTGCGGATACCGCTGAGTTTAAAGCCTTACCTGCTTTGGCTGCTGTAGTCGCTGTTATTTTCACTGGCCGTTATCTGATTGGTTATTTGCTGCATTGGGTAGCCCATTATGGTTCGCGTGAATTGTTTGTTGGCCTGGCTTTATTACTGGTGATAGGGGTGATGGAGCTGATGACCATAGTTGGGGTCTCCGCAGGTTTAGGGGCTTTTATTGCCGGAGTGCTGCTGGCCAGTTCTGAGTTCCGTCATCAGTTGGAGGCTGATTTAGAACCCTTTAAAGGTCTGTTTCTTGGGCTATTTTTTATCACCATTGGGGCAAGTATCAATATGCAGCTGCTCAGTACACAATGGCCACTGATCAGTTTGTTATTGTTGTTATTTGTCGGATTAAAACTGCTGCTGTTGTATGGAGTAGCCAGGGTTATAAACATTGCAGCGCCGGAGCGATTAAGCTACGCCGTTTTGCTTGGGCAGGGCAGCGAATTTGGCTTTGTTCTGGCTGCTTTGGCAACAGCAGGGGCGCTGCTTAGTGCGACCGAAGGTGCCATGTTAAATTTATTAATCGCTTTGTCTATTGCCCTCTCGCCTCTGTTAATGAAAGCTCTGGATGTCTGGTCAGCCCGTCAGCAGCATACACCGCTGCAGAACACCAATGTTGAAGCTTCCGACAGTCCAGTCATTATTGCCGGTTTTGGCCGTTATGGTCAGATTATGGGGCGCTTGTTGTTGTCCAACGGCGTGGTGCCTACAGTGTTGGACCATGACTCTGACACTATTCAAACCATGACAAAATTTGGTTTCAAGGTGTATTACGGCGATGCGAGCCGGATGGATGTGTTGGAGGCCGCCGGCGCTGCGCATGCCAAAATTCTGGTGATTGCGGTGGATGACGTGCAGGCGATCAACGCTATTGTCAGCAGTGCGAAGCAGCATTTTCCGCATTTAATCCTGATGGCCAGAGCCAAAGATGTAGCGCATATCTATCAATTACGTCAGTTAGGGGTTGACCACATTGAGCGTGAACTGTTTGAAGCTTCGTTGCGTCAGGGCAGGGATGTATTAACTCAGCTAGGGATGGGACAGTATGAAGCCAAAGAGCTGGCGGACCGTTTCAGGGCTGCAAACTACCAGCTGATTGATAAAATGCAGCTGGTGCGTGAACAGCAGGACGAGAAAAGCTACATTCAGTTGCTCAGGCAAAGCCGGGAAGAGCTGCAGCGTCAGTTGGAACGAGAGAGCAGGGATGCACCGCAACGTTATCAAGGTGGATATTCATCTGCTGACCATCGAAAAAATACAAGTTAGCACCAGCATAAACACAGGCCATCACCGAGGGGGGGGGAGGCTCACTTCGTTGCCAGGTGCGCGACAGGCCTTAGTTTATCAGCGCTAAATGGTATAAAGCGGCAAGCTAAGTTGTTTGTAAATAGGAAACTCAAAGGGCTATACTGCCATCGTTATCTGATAACGGAGTAATTAGTTATTAATTTTCATGGATTTGAATTGCATTTACCCACGCTGTTGCTGTTAACTCTGCTGGTAAATGTGATGATTGGCTGCTATCTGGCGATGGTGTATTTGTTACGTCGTCATGACCAGAGTTTTCTGTTGTGGTCTGTCGCCTGTTTTGTTTTTGTCGCTGGTGGTTGCGCTGCCGGTGCAAGATACTATATCGACCAGCCTCTGATCACTTATCTGCTGGCCGATATTTTGTTACTGCTCTCTCCTGCTTTAGTGGTAACAGGGCTGGTTTTATTTTTGCGTGGGCAACTGAGCGCCAGATCCAAACAGCAAGTGGCTTTACTACTGACTTTGTACCTATTGCCGCTGAGTATGCTGTATCAGGTCAATAATGCTTCAACAGCATTAACCTCATTCAGCATTGCTGTGATCTTTATTTATGCCATAGTGCTTTTAAAAAAAGCCCGGTTAATCTCGGTTTTTCCTATTTATGTACTGCAATTGTTTTTTGCTGTGCACGCCCTGTTGATGTTATTTCAGTTTGTGTTGGTTATACCATTGATAGGCGAAGACTACAGAGCCTTTAGTTCACCTGGTTTGCAGTGGGTCTTGTTGGGGCATGTGCTTTTAACCACCAGTACAGGGCTGATGTTGCCTCTGTTGTCATTTTCTCATACTGAGAATCAGCTCCTGCGGCTGACTGAGCTGGATGATTTAACCCAGTTGTTGAACCGTCGAGAGTTTTTAAAAAGAGCTGAACAGGCTTTATTGCAAAACAGGCGACTGCAGTACAGTGTGGTTGTGCTGATGATTGATTTGGACCACTTTAAGCAAATTAACGATAGATGGGGGCACGCCATTGGTGATTTGGCTCTGAAAAAAGTGGCCGATTTACTTAAAGTGGGGCTTCGCACTTCAGATTTAATAGGGCGATTAGGTGGTGAGGAATTTGCGGTGTTAATGCCGCACACCAGCGCTGAGCAAGCATCTGCCATTGGTCAGCGTTTGTGTGAACGTATTGCGCATCATGCCTGGGAAATTGAAGCCAGACCGGTGAAATTAACTGTCAGCGTTGGGGGTACTAGTTGCGTTGGTGCCTTGCGGGATCTTAAAGAATTATTGGCCGATGCCGATCAGGCTTTGTATCAGGCTAAGGCTCAGGGGCGTAACCGTATCGTCTTTGGCTCAGAGCATATCTGAGGTTTAATCTGGCGAATAAAAAAACGGCCAACAGGCTAATGCCAGTCAGTTAAGCTGACTGGCATTATTTTTTGTACGCATATTTGCTGGATTTCCTTTTGATTTGCCTTGGATAACTTCGCT